>MGFG01000016.1 GCA_001791745.1 Candidatus Uhrbacteria bacterium RIFOXYC2_FULL_47_19
AATTTTTCGTCCCGATGTCTTGAAGATAACCGCGTCATTCGGGAACAGGCCATTGAAGGGCTTGGAGACTGAGAGCAGCTCTATTTTCTCCACCTTACGACCGGTGGCCAGAGCTATGGCCCGAGCAATAGCTTCTTTGTTCACCTCATCCGCCGGAGTGAACTGGAACTGTTTACGTTCGGCTTGGATGAACAAACCCCCGATGGTCTCCATGGCTTTATCGATTTCGGCCTCGGTGACACCGTCGGATCGGTTCTTTTCGAGAAAAGACTTCAGACCCTCACGATTGACGACCGGTTTGTCTTCTTGTCCCATTTTTTAACTCCTTCTGTCCGACCCAATGGCCGTGACGAAGCAACTTAACATGATGAGATAATGAGGTCAAGGATTGATGTAGATTCGCTTCTGGATCCCGGATAATTGCTAACGCAATTTCCGGGATGACAGCTGGAAAGACTCGCAATTTCCGGGATGACAGATTCATAAGAAGAATTGAGATAACAAAAAACACTGTCGTCCCGGAACTGCGAACTGAACATTATTCCTTTTGTCGTCCCGGAACTGCGAGTGTAGCGAGCAGTATCCGGGACCCAGGAGTAAAAAAATCTGGATTGGTTTCTGGATCCCGGATAGACCTCGCTCCGCTCGGCCTTCCGGGATGACAAATACGTAAGAAGAATTGAGATAACAAAAAACACTGTCGTCCCGGAACTGCGAACTGAACATTATTCCTTTTGTCGTCCCGGAACTGTGAGCGAGCGTAGCGAGTCGAACAGTATCCGGGACCCAGGAGTAAAATCGATCGGCTTCTGGATCCCGGATAGACCTCGCTCCGCTCGGCCTTCCGGGATGACATATTAAAACACTGTCGTCCCGGAACTGCGAGCGAGTGTAGCGAGTCGAACAGTATCCGGGACCCAGAGGTAGAAACATAAACACTAAAAATCAAAATTTGACCCCCAACGAAAAAAGACTGCCGTAGCAGTCCTTTTTCTTCAATTTCTCAAAAACTATTCAAATATCCTTTGAACGTATTCTGGATCCAAACACTGCCGAAAATATTCAGCCATCTTCGCGCGAGCCTGACTTAAATCAGCCTCCGACTCATCCTTCCAACGCCATAACAAATCAAACGAACGAACTATTAATCCGATCTGCAAGGCACCTAAATCAATCGGAAAATGTATCTTGAGTTCTTGAACATATCTCTTTTGCCAATCTGGATTACCCCACATCATTAGCCAAGCATGCACAGCCACGAACTCCCAAGGATCTATACCACCAACCCAATCAACAACTGCCAACTTACCCTCCGGCAGCACAATAAAATTGCGTGGATAAAAATCGCCATTGGTGAACATTGAACCCTGATAACGCTCAGTTTGAGTTTTACCGAAGAGTTCTGATGCAAAATCGATCGATGGTTGATCCAACCAACCGAGATGCACTAAACCTTTGGCCCGCTTATCAAACTCTTCCGACCACAGACCAAAATCAAACCGCCGAACAAAATCTGGTAGATTTACAATATCTACTGATCTTAAATCACGAAAAATGCCGACAGCCACAACAGCCGTATCTTCCTCCAAACCCCTACCACCAAGAATGTCTGACTTATAATTTAGTTCAGACCATCGATGAATCAAAGGCTGGCCAGCAATATATTGAGTTTCCAACCAATGAAGTCCGTCATGCTCACCAGAACTCAATAACTCAGGTAGGACCAACCGACTGAAATCCTCACGATCTAGGAGTGGTAAAACCTCCCGCATGATACGTATCTCATAATCGATACTCTCGGTTTTACGACGATCCATACCAAACTTCAATACATGTGTCGGCACCGAACCAGTATCGTCCTCCTTAACACACAGAAGTAAATTCCACTTAACGACATCAATTATACGCAACCCCAGATGACTGAGTAACGATGGTGTCTTAGGGTGCAGCGGCGGCATTGGTGGCTCCATTGATTTGGGGGCTAGTCCTGCTTAGGTTCGACTATTACAGTCTCCATGATATCGCCAATTCCTATCGACTGAACCACATCAAGACCAGATGTAACCTGACCAAAGATCGTATAGTTCTTTGGTAAAGTCGGCTGATCCTCGAGACAGATAAAATACTGACTACCATTAGTGTTCGGTCCAGAATTAGCCATGGCTACTGTTCCGGCCAAATAATTACGCGTTACCGGTTCGTCCTCGAACTTATATCCCGGTCCACCTGTACCATTGCCTATAGGGTCACCACCCTGAATCACAAATTTAGGAACGACCCGATGAAACGTTAGGCCATCGTAATAACCACTCTCCGCTAAGACTACAAAGTTGGAGACAGTCTTAGGTGCATCCTCAGCAAATAACTCAAAAACAATCTCTCCTTTGTTAGTTTTAATTTTTACCTGACGATTCTCAATTCGTTCCGCTGGTAATATACCAACTGGTGCAACTGGCACTGCGGGCCGTTCTATAGTCGTTTCTTGGGGTGTATCTGATGGTTGTTGCATATCAGTTTCTTCGACGACTGGTGATGTGGTTTCGCTCTCTATAACCGGCTCATTTTCGACAACTGGTTCGTTTTCGACAACCGGCTCATTGTTTCTAGCAGCGCATCCAATGCCTAGAAACATTAGACCGAGCAATCCCACCGAAATTATCGTCTTAGTTCGCAAATTAGATATCTTCATAAGATGAATAAAAATATTAATTTTGTTTGCTTGAATTCAAAGCTTCAACAGTATAGACGTTTCTGGCATTCCAGAGCAGCCAACCACTAGCACCACCATCTTCCGAGGCCTTCATCTGCGCCTGCACTAAAGCTGGGGTATAGACCGCGCCCAAATCGAAATCCTGAATCCAGGGACGAAACGAGCCTAATGTAGTCTGACCAAATTGTTCGTCTGTCAATTGCTGATGTAATTCCTGTCCACGAACCAAATTTAGATAAACTACGTCATAGGGTCTATCCGCTGGATTGGGATAACCATTGAAACCCGGTGGATAGTGAGAAGGATACACCATTGGGGAAATAAAATTGAAATGCGGCAAAGCATCAGATAATTTCTGCCCGATGTTCATGTCAAACTCGTGCTGCCACATAGTCAACCCGAACAAATCAACCGAAATAGGTAGGCCCACCATTACTCTGAGCTCTTTGTCTATATAGCTAAAAAATCCAGCCATGATCTGTGACTTGCTTTCGGTTCGGTCCCAGACTGGATAAATCATTGTACTCAAATTCCCATCAGACGGAAAACGAATGTAATCAAATTGCACCTCATCGAACCCGCCCCAGTAGACCTCCCGTGCCACAGCAACATTATACTTCCAAACCTCCTTGGAAGCCGGATCAAGCCAAGGTATACCGCGATAATCGCGCCATAATCCACCAGAGGTTTTAGCGATCGCCAACTCCGGTCGAGCTTCGGCTAAAGCTGGATCCTGAAAAACAAAAATGCGTGCAATCAAGTAAATTCCTTTTTCTTTAAGTGGCGCAGTGAAATCTTTTAGGTGACCAAGTTCCGGACGTCGAGCCATAAACGGTTTAAGTGTGTCGGACTTTGGTTCAAAGGACAGCGCTCCATTTTCATCTTTAACATCAATAACCATGGCATTCAGATCGGTTCGATCAACCAAATCAATCAACTGATCAAATCGCTGACGATAACCAGCAGTGGCTGCCGAAACGTAGATACCACGCACGAATGATGGTGTAGCTATATGCTCATCCAGTAAACCATCGCTAGGACCAACGAACGACCTAGCTGCAGCCGATAAATAGTGTTCTTCTGAAGGCAATGGATCATACTTCTCCACCACCATCTCCCTAGATAAAAAGTAGATGAATGGTAAAGAGAGAACGACCGCAATTACCAAACCATACTCTACGTTCCGCTGTAAGCCGATTCGATGACTATAATCCTGCCAGGATAAAATCATCTTCTTAATTTTGGCTTTCCAGATCATCAAAGTTTATATCCTTTACGGCCCAAAAGAGCACTAATAATTCGCTTGCCTTTCTCTACACCGGGTTGATTATAAGCATTGACATCAAGTAGATCGGCCATGACTGCTGTCGAAAGCATAAAGAAAGTCATTAATCCACCAATTGTTTCTGGGCTAATCTCGGGAATGTATAAGACACCATTTGGTCGACCGTTATCCTCGAGAGTCATAGATGTAGCCCGACGTTCAACTCGAAGAATTTCACTAAAATTTTTGCCGGAAAAATATGAAACATCTTCCAGATCAGGAAAGGGATTCGGCAGATTAAAATCATCTCTCATGCGACCAACCTCAATGAATGTTATTAATTTATCAAACGGCCCTTCGTTATAGAGTTGAATTTGTGAATGTTGGTCAGTAGCACCTAGAGCTGCAACCGGTGTTAGACCATGACTAACCATCCTACCAGCTACATTGATCTCTTTTCCCAAACTCTCACCCCATAGCTGACGAAACCAGGAAGAAAGAGGGTTGAGACGAGCTGCATAAGGCATGAGCACGGTAATGCGTTGACCACGCTTGGCATAACCCAAATAATGCAAACCAGCAAAATTCAGTACATCATTGCGACCGACTGGAGTCGACAAAAAAGAGTCACGAATTTCAGCTGCACCTCGTAGCAGCCCATCGACTGCAATACCAGCACAAGCCGCCGGGAACAACCCAACCGGAGTCAGAACAGAAAAACGTCCCCCAATACCGTCTGGTACGGGCAATGTAGTGTAGCCTTCACGCTCAGCAATAGTCCGCAATACACCGGATGTTTGATCAGTAGTAGCAACGACCTGACGAACATGTGACTTCAAACCAACCCGACGAATCAATCGATCTCTAAGCAAGAGAAAAGTGCTCATTGATTCAATAGTTCCACCAGACTTGGAAACTACATTCAACAAAGTGGTCTTCAAATCCACAGTTCGTAGTAGGTCGGCAATCTCCTCTGGATCGGTATTAGATCCAATGAAACGTACATCCAATCCGCGTTTGGCTGGTTTTAACGCTCGAACTAAAGTTCTAGTCCCGAGGTCAGAACCACCAATACCAATAACCACGAGTGTCTTAAATTCAGCGGATATTTTTTTAGCCAACGATTTAGCCTTCTGAGACTCAGACCGCTGTTCTGGAACATTCAACCAACCAAGTGAACCATCTGCTGCCGCCTGTTTCAGCTTAATTCGTACTTTTTCCAATCGTTTCGATAGTCTAGTGAGATCGATTGAACGGACTCCAGCTGCTCCTACCCGTTCCTTAAGCATGGACTCGTGATCGTAAACTAGTAATTTTACCTTTGACATAATGAAGTCGAACATTAAAAGACTGTTAAATTATAGCATGGTACCGATCTTCGCCCCACGAGCAATCAATTGCTAGTCAAGCTGGACATGATAAAATAATTCCATAAGCTAACAAACCCCTTAAACAACGATTTTGTGAGTCCAGGAACAGAAAAAGCACCAGATATCGATCCTTCGATCGAGACGGAGGCTAATGAATCAAACAACTCAACGGAAACTACTGTTTCTGCGATATTGCAAGTGCAAGAACGATTATTAGAGGGACACCTGGACAAACAAAATAAGATGACAGAATTAGTCGCGGCATTCCAAGGTGTAAAAGAAGGGAAAATAACAGGTGAACAAGCACAGCAAGTCGAAGATCAGGTCGCACAATTAGGTGGTGAAGATGGAGTAAAAAGGGCCTACTTATCTGCAGAATGTGAAACTCTGGTTACTGAACGATCATTACTGGAAATTCCAGCGGAACAGATTCGAAATAAGTTAGGTCTCGAAAGCGGAGATCCGCAGGTTCAAATTGATGTTCTACAAACGGGTCTAGATTTTTGGGAACGCCAAGAAAAGAAGGCTGAAGATCCACTTAACTCGCCAGACTTTCCAGACGACCGTGATCAAATCATTGATCTACAAGATCGATCAACCGAACTTACCGGACGTATTGATCAAGATAAGAAATTATTTTCACAAAAATCACAGGAACTAAAAACGGCCACCAGCAAAGCAGATAAAGATCGGCTCAAACGTGAAATGGAAGAAATCGATCAACGTATCGAGGCCTCTGGTAAAGAGTCTGATGAACTAAAGAATTCTCTTGAGAAAATCACTACCAAATACGGAAGTAAGGCTGAACAAGTGTTAGACGATGTTGATGACTATCGACAAATCAAAACCGAACTAGCAAACCTTAGTTCGCGAGAAAATGAACTTAATGATCAACTAGAACAGGCGGCCGGTTTGGACACATTGGGCGGCGAAGGCACCGGTGAATTAATGGAAGATGATTTGAAAAATGAAACCGCCAGACTCGAACAAAATCGAACCGAATTACAGGGGCGTCTAGCAGACATAGAAGACCGCTACCTACCACCAGGCGAACAACTGGATAATGATGACGAAACAACCAAAGAAGTTCGAGGTGAAATCGAGGCTCAACGCCAACGACTAAAGGAATTACGACAAGAAAAACCTGATAGTCGTAGTCAAAGGATGATTGAGTCGGACATGGAAACGGTCAAAGAAAAAATCTTCGATTTGGAATCGAAACTCAAGACCGGACGAACAATTAAAGAAAATATTACTGAAACGAAACGACAGCTTCAAGCCGCGAATGAGCTAAAAGAAAAAGAACAACAAATCGAAAAACTGAATCAACGAATTGAAGCTAATGCTAGGGACTTCGATAAATTAGAGGCAGCCTCGTTACTAGCAGCACAAGCAGCGTTGACCGAAATCGCTGAACGAATCAAAGCTGACGATTCAGAGACTGAAGATGATGAAACAGGGTCCAAAATCGAAAAAAATGAGGAAGATCGACCGATAGTAGAAACTAATACTGAACAACCATCACGTGCTAAAAGATCAGAAGGCTCAAAGAAGTCAAAAACTGTTGACAAACCATCACCTTGGAAACGACTTAAGGGCTTCTTTTCTGCCTCACTTGATATTAATCCCCCAGCACCCACCAAAAAACAAGAGCAAGAAAAACCCAGCGCTCTTAAGTCGATCTGGTCCGGCTTCTTGGATCTATTTAGACGTTAAAACTAACAAGTGATATACAAAAAGTCGGCCAACTAGGCCGATTTTTTTACGATATAAATTCAAAAATGGATAAAATACTCCAAATCATTGTTTCCCAAAAAATTTTTCATTCTCACGCACCAACCAGTCTTTGAGCTCTCGTGTAGCGACAACGTCGTCTCGATTATATTCAATAATGCTATCGAGCGCCTTACGATCACCAGTCTCTAACCAATATTCGTAAACCGCAACCGACTCACCACCACCAGCAATCGAACCACCACGATCGAAACCAATGTACTGTCCAATATTTTTAATGCCATAAAAATACAACGGTAAAACCACGCTATCTTTAACCACCTCATTTAAATCGACCAAACGATCGAAAAAAGTGTTTAAAGGAACTGACCCACCATACTTTCCTTCCAATGCGGCCAAGCGGACTGTCTCAAAAGTACCAAAATGATAGACAATATAATCAGTGGGTAAATTCTCAAGCCAAACCAAAAATTCCCGCCACATCACCTCCTCACCATCAACCGACTCAGCCAATTGACGCTCATAACGTTCTCCGGAAGCGTCACGAACCAAAAAACCAAACAAATAATCTACTGATCGTAGTGGATCACTTTCGATATCAAAAAAAATCTCCGTTTCGGAAGTCGGTAAACTGACCATTCGACGGAAAGTATGCTCATGATCAATGAGTGCAGTGGCCTGCAACTTAGCTCGCCGGAGTAAATCAAGCTTGATCTCCCGGTTCATTCCATTAATCTTCTCTGGATCCATGTCTGCAGCGTCCGCGACTGTTTTAATACCTAACTCACGTAACTGCTTCAAGGTCTTGGTTTTGATGTTGTAAAGAAGAGTAATATCGTTCGTCCGTTCAGCCAAAGCAATGCATTCCGAGAACCATGGCGAAACACGGCAACCAGATGACAAACGCGGTTCAGGCTGACGTCCATCAAGTAACTCATGTAATTCACCTAGGACACGATCATAGAGTTCCTCAACCTCGTTCAATTCCAACCCAATCCTAACCCCGCTACCATTCAATACATAACCAGTTGTTGGACGTACTCCCTGTATACGACCCAATAAATCACCATAAAAAGCGAGTTGCAGGCGTATGGCATCAGTCAAACGTTCTGCACTTTTAATATCAGTGGCCTCGTAATGATATGAACCAAACTTGGATGATCTACCTCCGTCACATCGCTCCAACAAATCTGGTTCACCAATCATGTCATCATCTTTCAATAAACCGTGATAGATACACCCAACTCCGGTTGCCATCAACTCCATGGTTCGAGCGAAACGCTCATCCTCGGTTCCATCACCAACTGATTCATACTCTAATCCTTCTAAACTTCGCTCCTCATGTAACAAACCACGTTCCAAGAGTAATCCATGAAAACGTGGCGTTTCAGTACGTTTAGACGGATCACCAAAACGGTCAAACCACAACCAATGCGGACAAGTAAAGTACTTCAAAAACATGCCGCCATTCACTCGCGATCCATGTCCTTCTATCTTTTCCTTCAAATCTAGATCATTCATATCTTAAGGCTGAAATAGGATCTAATTCAGCTGCTTTTTTGGCTGGATAAGCACCAAAGATCGTCCCAATAGCCATAGCCACCAATAGTGCCACTAAAAAAGATGGTAGTGAAACCGCATATTGTAGATCAAAACCGGTATACCTGGCGTAAGCAATAATGGCAATGGTTATGATGGTTCCGGCTAAACCACCCAAAGCCCCACCGAGTGTAGTCAGAATAATCGACTCAGCCAAAAACTGCTGCCAAATAACTGAATTCTTTGCGCCAAGTGCCTTCCTAAGCCCAACTTCACGAATACGCTCAGTAACCGAAACTAACATAATATTCATAATACCGATACCACCTACAAGCAACGAGATAGCTGCCAAAAGACCAAGTAAAATAGTAATAGCATTTGTAACTGTACCAATGGTCTTCATCACCTCGGTGTAGGTATGAATCATGAAGTCATCTTTATCTGGATCAGTAATATTATGACGTCGACGCAATACAGTCGCTACATCTTCGGACACTGACTCAATATATTCCTGATCCGAAACAATCAGATCAATCTCTTGTACATACTCATCACCAGTCAATCTTTTCTGCATTAACCGCAACGGTAAAAGAACAATGGTATCAAAATCCATCGGACCAAAAACACCACGTGGTTCCATTACCCCAACCACTTGCAGATTCATTCCTTTGAGACGAACTTTCTGGCCCACAGGATCTACCTCACCAAATAACTGATCAGCCACCTTACTGCCAATCACAATTACTGGTGACATAGATTTCTCTTCGCGTTCAGTAAAGAAACGTCCACTACCAAGTCGAGCTTGCAGATCAAAAGACATATAATTGGCCGTCGAACCAAAAACCAACGACCGATACTCATTCTCACGAAACGCCACGAAAGCCTGACTACTACTAAAAGCCACCACATCGAGCACATGTGGTAAACCATTCAACGCCTCGGCATCATCGTAATCTATCGACACCACTCTCGACGCAGACAATTGGGATGTAATTGAGCCCTGTGTTGAAAGTCCTGGTGCAGCAGCATTAACCGTCACGAAATTTTTTCCAAACTGATCAACCTGGGCCACAATATAACCTTTCAAACCAAAACCTAAGGAGACAATCAAGGTTACCGAAAAGACCCCAATAGTCACACCAAGCAAGGATAAAATCGTCCTCAGACGATTACGTCTTAGGTTACCTAGAGCCAATCCAATGGTGTTAATAAAAAACTGTCGCATAAATCAAAACTACTCTTCCCTTAGAGCAACGATCGGATCGAGTCGTGAAGCGGTCATAGCCGGAGAAACACCGGAAACCATACCAATTGCAGCCGCCACCACCAGAGCACCGATCACATAAGAGACCGGCATAAAAAAAGTCCAAGAATAGCCATAGTAGCGAACTACCACAGAAACTAAAGCCGAAAAAGCAATGCCGACTACTGCACCAATCGCTCCTCCAGCCAAAGACATAGCTCCACTTTCAGCCAAAAATTGCTTAAGAATACGTCCGCTATTAGCACCTAATGCCTTCCTAAGACCTATCTCACGCCGTCGTTCGCGGACGGATACAAACATAATATTCATTATATTGATACCACCGACCAAAAGTGCGATAGCGGTCACAATTAACAAAAAACCTTTCATTGCTCCGGTCACATTACCAAGTGTTTCTGCTGCTTGCTCAGTACTACCGATAGTAAAGTCATCCTTGGATGGATCAGAGATATGATGACGACGCCTCAACATCTGAGCTGCATCCTCTTTAAGGATGTCTAAATTTGATCCCTCAATAGCTCGGATCCTAATCGCTGATACATAATCAATCCCAGCCACCAGTCGCTGAGCTGTAGTCACTGGCACCAACACCCGATCGTCAAGATTCTGAAAAAAAGCCGTACCCTGCTCCGAGGTAAGACCAACTACGGTATACCTGACACCTTTAACACTTATTGTTTGTCCAACTAAACTACGTTCCGGCGACAGGCTCTCGGCCACCGTTGTACCGACCACGGCAACTCGAGCGAAACGTGCGACATCTTCAATAGTTAAAAAACGCCCTTCGGCCATTTCCAATCCTTCTAATCCTTGAACTTGTTCATTAACACCGACAACCGAAGTCACAGTTGTCTCTCGATCAAGAGAAACAGTTTCAGTTGAATTTACGTATGGCACCACATACTCAACTCCTCTGACATTCTGTAAAGATTCGGCGTCATCAAGTTTTAGTGTAGTCAACACAATACCCAGAGCGATAGGTGGTGGACTATCTTCCTGACTACCACCAGGTGTGACCCCAATTAAGTCACCACCAAACGATGTAACTTGACTTAAAATCAAATCCTGAGCACTAAGTCCAATCGAAGCAACAGCTAAAACGGACATCACCCCAATGATGATGCCCAACATGGACAACACTGCCCTGCTCTTAATCGCCCACAAAGATTTGAGGGCGTAGATAATGTCCTGCCACCAAGAAGTCATAGTGTCAGCTAACTATCTGCCCGTCTTTCATTCGAATAGTTCGGTCCGTAAATTCTGATAAGTAGTCCTCGTGAGTGACCATTAAAATGGTATTCCCTTGCTGATGCAAACCGGTCAGAATGTCCATGATCTCACCAGTGGCCTTCGAATCTAGATTACCAGTCGGCTCATCGGCCAGAATCAAGGATGGGGAATTGATGAGTGATCTGGCGATGGCGACCCGCTGCTGCTCGCCACCGGAAAGTTGATTGGGGTTGTTGTTCAGTCGATGACTCAATCCGACTGTCTCTAAGAGCTGCAATGCGGTCTTTCGTACAGCCTCACGATCTGCGTTAATACTGTAGTTGGTTGGCAGTAACACATTCTCTAGTACTGAAGTTCTAGGTAGTAGATTGAAAGATTGAAAAATGAATCCAATACCCTGATTCCGTGTCAAAGCTAACTCATCATCGGTAAATTCAGTTGAATCACGTTCCTCAAAAAAATACTTACCTCCAGTTGGTCGAGCTAAAAAACCTAAGATATGCATCAGTGTTGACTTACCACAACCAGACGGTCCCATGACCGACACAAACTCCCCTTTTTTGATATTAAGGTCAACTCCACGCAAAGCCTGAATGATAATTTCGCCCTGCGTATATTCCTTAGTCACTCCCTCGAAACGAATCAAGTCTTCCATGTTTTGAGTGATCATTTCTCTAATCGATAGACAACTACATTGTCACCTTCTTGAACTCCAGACGTAATCTCGATGAAGTCCTCGGTTTCCAATCCAGTCGTTACAGTTACTTGACGAACGACATCGCCTATACCCAACAACTCGACATACGGACCATTTTCGTTCTGCTTCAAAGCTCTAACTGGAACTCGCAGCACCTCACTACGCCGGGCGGTTTCGATATCCAAGTCTGCGGTCATACCGGAACGAAGACGCTCATCCTCTTGATCGAAACGTACAGTTGTTTCGTAAAAGATAACGTTATCAATCACTGTTTCAGCTGGCTGAATGGCTACAACCGTACCAGTCCAACCATCACCATCAACAAAGGCATCTAAACTCACCGATACGCGATCACCAATTGATAACTTAGCAATATCAATCTCCGAAATGTTAGCTATCACTTCTAAGTTACCCTTAGCGTTCAGTAAAACAACTGTCTGATTTGGCTGCACACTCTCCCCCATCTCGACCGCAACCAAAGTTACAGTACTATCAATCGGTGCAACAATCAGACGTTTGTTCAAATCGTTCTGTAGTCCAATTAACCTAGCATTCTCGGCTGAGACTAGAGCACGCTGAGCATCAACAACCTCTGGTCTAACACCAGCCCGTTTAAATTCCAGAGACGCCTCGACTTCGGCCAACAAACTCTCATTAGTAGTAACGGTTCGTTCGGCAGTATTGAGTGCAGACTCGGCATTGGAAACCGCAATCTCGGCGCTGATCACATCAGCATCATTCAGACGGATTTGCAGATCTAGATTGGAACTGTCTGTCGATAGTGATTGTATGGCCGACGACAAAGCAGACAGCGCAGTATTGGTGTTAGCGCGATAGGTGGCCAACGAAGTCGCATCGACCCCAATCGCCGAGTTCAGTGCAGAGATTACTGCCTCTAGATGAATCTTGATGTTATTGAGATGCGGCGCCATCACCACATACTGAGCCTTGACTACACTATCGGTCGAGTTAGCTGCGGCTGCCAGACGGGCAGACTCAATCAGAGGCAAGCTAGTCGTAGCCAGACGTCTGGTGCTAATAGCATCGCTCGAGGCTTGAGCATTGTTGACGGTAAAATCAAGAAAGCCGGTGGCGTCGAATAGTGGCGCAGTCAAACGATTAACTGCATCAGCAGCCGAAATGGAAGCGTCATCCATGTCAGTCAAAAACGTGTTAATCTTGACCTCAATTTGAGTCTGGGCTCTATCCTCGGAATTAGCCAAACTTCTCTCTGCGTTAGCCAGTGAAACCTTGGCATCGTCTCGGGCATCCTTCGATGCATCAAGTCGCGACTTGGCGGTCTCTACAGAACGCTGAGTCACAACCAAATCGGTATCGGTTGGACCAGCTTCGTACTCAGCTAGTCGGGCCTGAGCTGATGCCACAGAAGCACGTTGAGCCAGGACCTGGGCTTCAATATCGGCTGTATCTAGTTTAACCAACAATTGACCAGCTTTAACCTCTTGCCCCTCGGCCACAGAGATACCCGTAACTCGACCAGCTACCTCGGGCTGAAGCTGGATCTTGGAGCTCGGAGCAATCGATCCGGTAGCCGAAATAATTTCGACTACGTCTCCATGGTCGACCGTATAGGTCTCAAACTCGACCTGTGGCTTGCGTCCGAGCATAATCATTACCAGAATGATCAATGCAGCAGCAATCACTAAACCAATAATTAACTTTTTGCGGTGTTTTCGAAAATTCATATCAAGATTGGACCAAAAATTGCTGATTGATATCTGGATCACTTTTGAATGTTTAAACCTAAGATGGTTACAAGACTTGAAAAAAGACTCCTGTTAGGTAAGATTAGGCTTATTTGCGATTAAAATCAAGGATTTTTACTTGCGATTCATTGAAACAACTACCAGCATGTTTGACTGGAAAATCGAAAAAAAGCCCATCGTTGCCTTAGCTCCTATGGCCGACATGACTGATTCGGCTTTTTGTCGTATCGCCAAACGACTAGGTTGTCGTATTGTCTTCCGAGAAATGATCAGCGCTGAAGCCTTAGTACGCGAATCAAATCGAACTCTACAAATGGCCGCCTTCTATGACGAAGAACGTCCTATTGTACAACAACTCTTTGGTGCTAATCCGGCAGTCATGGCCGAGGCTACTCGACGGCTTGATGAAAAATTCTCTCCAGATGCTTTCGATCTTAATATGGGCTGTCCGGCCATCAAGATTGTCGGAGGGTTTAATGGAGCAGCGTTGATGCGCGAACCCCAACGCGCAGCCGAAATCATTCGAGTTGTAAAAGCAGCGACCGATAAGCCAGTCTCGGTTAAAACACGCTTAGGCTGGTCTCAGCCAACTGAAATTCTAGATTTTGTCCGTCTAATCGAAGATGCAGGAGCTGATTTAATCTCGATACACGGAAGAACTAAAGAGCAGGGTTATGCTGGTTCGGCCGATTGGAATATGATCGGTCAGGCTAAAAAATTAGTTAGTATTCCGTTGTTAGCCAACGGAGATGTCTTTAGTCCCGAACTAGCTGTAGAAGCTCTACACATCACCGGTTGTGATGGACTACTTATTGCCAGAGGCGCACTAGGTAATCCATGGATCTTTGGACAAATCGAATCCATGTTAACTAACAACACGTACACAATTGTCAGTGATGAAGAAAGGCGGAATATAGTACTCGATCATGCTTGTCTATATGCTGAGATACATAAAGGAGATAGTCGGCCACTCATAACTTTCCGCAAACATCTGGTCTGGTACTACAAAGGTGTGCCGGACGCCAAAGCCAAACGTGAACAATTAACCAAAGTCGAAACAATCGCTGATCTAGAGAGATGTCTCAATGGTTAAAAACTAAGTTTTAAAAATCTAAAACTCAATTCTTGCTTAGAAGTTTTTACTTAACTCCCAAACTAATGATGTTTCGGCTATCCTTTAGTAGAAAGAGAGTACTAACCATTGCATTATGGATATAAAAGTAAGCGATGTCCGTACTTCGCGCCGACGGACAGTTGTTGGTCTAAGCGTCTTTCTGTTGATTTTATTAGTCGCCACAGTTTCGGGACTAGAAGTGTTCTCATCAAAAAATGGATCAGCACAAGTACCTCGAGTTAGTTCGTCAAGTCGAACTGATAACAAAAATGATTCAGAAAACATCAAACAAGCCAATCAACCGCTTCAGGCGACCATTCCAAATATAGGAACCTCAACACCAGTGAAGAATCTAGGACGATCGTTGTCCCTTATGCTAAATAAGGTCATTTCTTCGGACCTATCTGACGATCAGTCTGAAGAATGGAGTAATGATACTTACCTGGATAATGATTCAATTGATCAGTCACAAAATCAGCCGGCTACAACAACATCATCAGACGCAATAAACTCATCATCTACTTCGCCGGATTCATCTGAGTCAAGTAGCGCCAATACCCAAACCAATAATTCTGTTCAAAGTGAGGACACTACTGATCAGGACGATCAACAACTGATAATAAATGATCAAAGTACCGATACGAGTAGGACCGACTCAATTATGCAAGCGATAATCGACTTCTGGTGGAGGCTTTGGGATCTAATCTGGCCAGCAACACGAAATCTGTGGTCAAACATAAAATCTTTATTGAGCATTAGAGTTGAAAATCCGTGATCAATCTCGTGTAAAATTACGTCTAAAAAATAAAAATGCGTCCATTAGGACGTATTTTATTTTCTATTAAAATAGAAGGCTGAACGTGTATTACACACTAGATTGAAATCTGTCCATCCTTCACTGGTAGCTCACTCTCGGATGACACCCGACCCATGACTACGTCACGAAACTGCTTCTCATAAATATCGTACAACGCCAATGTGATGGACAAAGTCAGTGGACCCAAGATGAAACCGGAGAAACCGTAGAACTTTAGCCCACCCAGAATCGAGAGCAGGATCAACAGCGGATGAATCTTGGTCTTGTTCTCCACCAGTTTCGGCTGAAGAAAATTGTCGACTGTACCGATGATCGCTACCGACACTGCTAGCAATCCGATACCGGCAGCCAAATGTCCGCTCAGTAACAAGTAAGCGGCGGCTGGAACGGTTGTGAGCGAAACGCCCAAGACCGGAACGAAAGCAGCTATGCCGGTCATACCACCCCAAAAAAGTGGTGCCGGCACGCCGAAAACCCAGAAAAAGAATCCAGCCAGTACGGCTTTGATCACGCCTAGGACTAAGATACTGCCCATGACCGCACGCACAGCCACACTAATGCGGCTAAACATGATCTCGTCGTACTCGTCAGCCAGCGGCGAGACCGCCAACAACTTCTTTTTGATGCGACTACCATCCTTGAGTAGGTAGTAAACCGAGATCAACATGATCAAAAAACCAAACATGATCGAGAAGGCGTTCGAGAACAACCCGATCAGATTGGAGGACAGTGATTGAGCCACACCACTTGCCAGACCCAAAGCCTGTTCCATGAGGCGTGGGATCTGCGAGTGCAAACTTTGCGGTAGAATGCCGGCCAAATACTCCGGCATGTTGAAGGTTGTCAGCTGACCACGAAGTCCAGCGAAGACACCGACCATCTCCCCGGCCAGTGCTGCTAAGAAAAACGACAGGGGTAGAAGGATGACCACGGCCACGAACAGTACGGTCAGGAAGGCAGCCGAGACCTCCGAGCGGAACAGTCGATGCAGCTTCCGATAAAGAGGTCGAGTGACGATGGCCAGTACGCCGCCGAAGGCTAAAAGCGTCAAATAAGGCCTAAAAACCAGCAAAGTCAAGACCGTGCTCAGAATTAAGACGGAAAGAAAGAAAATTGTTTCGAACCTCTTCTGACTCATAACAACCTAAGTATAGCAAAAAATAAGCTTCAGCGCCAGCCTCCTCTAGTGTGATGGGCTTAACCTGATCCTCCTGATCCGAATGATTTATGGAATAGAAACGCTTTACTTAACACTAAAATTTTGTTTATCTAGACCGAGATTGGTGCCTTGAAAATTCATATATCGGCCAAAAGGCCGACACTGGAGAGAAGGAGAGGAAGGTCATGACCAAGTCATCTGTCCACGTCAACAGCCGAGACTCAGAAGGTATCCGTACGATTGATATCTTTGAGGCCGCCTATGACAGGGCCGAGCTTGATGAGTTTCGCGCACAACAACTCAACAAAAACGGCGATGAACTACAAAAAAGTGTCGCAGAACTCATCGTCAAACTGTCCAGAAACTATCAGTTCACCGACAAGGAAGTCCATTCCGACTGCGCTTACCCGCCGAAGTATGAAGGACCGAAACCGATTACTGACCAGATCAGGGCCATTGCCAAAATCTTCGGTCTCAATCCGAGCCAGGCCCTAGAGTTCGCTCAACGCTTACCCGAACTCCCTGAAGGCGCCGAAGGATGGTTCGCTGTTCCGTCGGTCGACACGCTAACCAAGAAGTTTTTTTTCGAAAGTGACCAACTGGGAGGAAAAGTGCTGCCGAGCGATCCTGCTTGTCAACGCTAAAATTGAGAACTTCAGGCGACTTACCTTCTGGCAAAAGGCACTAGTCACATCGACACATTTTCGGATCCATGTCCGCACAACACGCTCACTCAAAATCATCACCGAAACGCAACCTGGTGACATCCTGATCGTCGCTGCCCAGCTCGGCCTGCGCCATCGTGGTAGGTCACCTCGTCGAGTCCGCGAAATGTACACGGTCAACGAATTCGGCCTCGGGAGTCTCGAAGCTGGATCTATTATATTAACTCATCCCGAACGGCTTGGTGGTTTTCTGGAACTGTCCATGGACTGTCCGGGTGACGAGTTCGCTCCAAATGTCGATGACGGTCATGATGCTAAAATTTTCTCCGGAACACCAAATTACGGCTTCGACATTGGTGGAATCAAATACCGTATCTATGATTTTAGCGCCATCAGCGGTCGCTCCGGCTCGGCCACCGGCTTCCTGCCTACCGGAGTCTAAGCAGAACTTAAAACGGAAGAACAGCAGACATCCAAAAACTTCAGGGCTGCCCCTTATAGACAGCCCTCTTTTTTTGAGAAACCTTCGACCGTTCCTAAGCCGGCTGATCAGTGTCAATCAGCGAACTCCAGAATGAAAATCGATCCCCTGCTGCCAGCGTTGATGACGCCGATCCCAACCCGACCGTATTCCATAGAAAGAATTTCTTGTCTCCAACCGCCGCTCCGGGACAGCCCTCGAAAGGCCAGACCGACCTCTGGAGCATGGGCCAATCTCTCTGTCAGCCGGATGAACGAGACACCGGTCCGCTCGGCCCGGTCCGACGGTGCTTGACCTTCTGGCGTCAGCGAAGATAGGTAGCCGCGACCAAACAGGTCTTCGCCATGCATTCGTGCTGCGGTCACGAGCGACCGATCTATGACGAGTGGCGGTAGTCCGCTCGCTTGCTGTAGATCATTAATCAGTCCAAATAATTCTTCTTCAGCGACCGTATCAGGAAAAGTTTCCTCGGTTGATGACCACAATGCAACAGTTGCAATCTCACCATCACTTACGGTTGTGAAAGATAACGTCTGATAATTTCCCGACCGGTCAGTCAGTCGGTTACCCAATGCCTCAACTGACTGAGCCAGCCTGACTAAAACCGAACCGAACTCCGAATGAAAGATTCTCTGTTTCACAACCGAAGGAAACTGAAAAGAGACGATCAGCGATAACACAAAGGCACTCAAGATCAATCCTTCGACTGCAGCCAGGAGTAATCCAAAAGGACGATTCCAAGCCGACTTCAACCAACTAGTCGGCAGTCTGGCGCAAAGATGTCCTATGGCCAGCGGCGTCAAAATCTCCACTGCCGTCCAGACTGCTAAAAACGACAATGGTTTGGCTAATGGCAACGATAAACCGAATCCAATCGACAATGCTCTTCCAACCGGACCATAAGACACGACTGCGGCCAACAATCCAAAAATCAAACCAGACATTTCAAATAGCACAGTCACTGCACCCTTACGATAACCATGTACGACAAAAAAGATCAGCAGTATTACTAACAACAGATCCACTAAATTCATCACTGTACTTAGCATGAAGACATTATAACAGAAGAACCCATCCAAAGAGATGATCGGGGTCCATTACCGAACCAAAATCAAACTGTATTTTTTACAAAACAAAAACTCCCAGCTTTCGTCTGGGATGTGGTTTAGTGTCAATTACAAAAGTACCCTGACCTAATTCAAGCTAATGTGTTCCCAAGGAAACTCGTCACGACCGAAATGACCGTAAGCCGCAGTCGGACGGAAAATCGGCCGCCGCAAACCTAGCCGCTCAATGATAGCCATAGGACGAAAATCAAAATGTTGTTTTAGATATTCTGACAAATCACGACCATCACCAGACTTGGCCTCCAACATTACTGGTTGTTCGCAACCAATAGCATAAGCCACTGTCACCAAACAATTCTTGGCCACACCGTTAGCAACTATATTCTTAGCAGCAAATCGCGCCATGTAAGCGCCGGACCGATCGACTTTAGTTGAGTCCTTACCAGAAAAGGCTCCACCACCATGAGGAATGATACCGCCATAAGTGTCGACCATAAGTTTTCTTCCTGTCAGTCCGGTATCAGCCGCGAATCCACCAGAAACAAACGAGCCAGTCGGATTAATCAATAGATTGCGCTCTTTAATCGTACCCACGGTTGGTATAATTAAATGCTCGTTCAACAGCGAACGAATCTGTTCTTGATCCATGCCCTCCGCATGCTGTGTTGAAACCACCACCGTATGTACATCAGTACCATCAACAGTCACCTGCGACTTACCGTCCGGTCGCAACCACTTAAAGCCAGAATGATGACGTCGCAAATTGCTCAGCCCCCAAGATAACCGATGTGCCAAAACTACCGCTCGAGGCAGAAACTCCGGAGTCTCGACGGTGGCATACCCATACATAATGCCTTGATCACCTGCACCACCAATATCTACACCACGTGCGATATCTGGTGATTGTTCCTCAATGTTAGTAAAGACCTCAATATCATCTTCGTAGCCAATCTCCTTATAAACCGCTTGAGCAACCTGAGCTGGATCGACCTCGGCCGTCGAGCTAACCTCACCACCAATCATTACCGCTCCGTGAGAACCAAAAACCTCCACCGCCACACGGCTTCTGGGATCCTTAGCTAGGTAGGCATCGAGAATAGCGTCCGCGATCTGATCGCAGATTTTATCCGGATGGCCTTCGGTTACCGATTCGACAGTTTTCATAACAAGAGGATGTACTTGTCGTGACTGCTGTTTCCAGACGATTTGACGAACTAAAATGGCCAAAACTACCGACAAACAGCTGCCCTCAGGTGCCTACCTTATACGATAAGTCGCTATCGTGCAAGAACAGTTTTAAAGAATGTTGTCATCACAATCAAAACGTAATTAAAGAAAAACAAACATAAAATCTGCTATCCGAATGACAAGCGAACAAAAAAGGTGCCCAATAGACAGGCAACTTAATCAGAAAACAATAAAATGCATCGACATTTAGACGTCGCGCAAGAACGATCCTTTCTTCCAATTAGCCAAACGTCGACGCACAGCTCGAATCTCCCCGGACTCGTCGAGTTCGATTGTCTCGTCATCATAATCCGGGTCAGCGAACAAATGGACCGAACCGGAAACTCCGTTCGATTCCTCATCAGGCAAATCCAAGTATGACTTATCAACCTCAGTAATAAACATTGATGGATACTCGATACCACCATCAAAACCAGCTCGTCGCGGATAGCACAAAAACAAACGCTGTTTAGCCCTAGTCACTGCAACATAAAAGAGCCGACGCTCTTCTTCCAAACCACCTGGTTCAGCAAAAGCCCGTTGATTAGGAAAACCAGAACCAGTCAAATGCAATACAAAAACCGTATCCCACTCAAGACCTTTGGACTGATGAATGGTTGATAAAACAATCCGACGTACATTCTTTCTATTGCGAGCTGTCGAAGTTGCACCCTTAGTATACAAAGCATCGTTCAATGCAACCTCGGCTAAAAAGTCGACTGTTGAATCATACCCATCAGCAAATGAAGCCAGCTGGCCAAGATCCTCCAATCGTTCTCGGGCATTGGGGTACTCGGCATTCAAATAACTAACGTACGATGAATCGAGTAATGAACGTATCATATCGGCCGGCCGACCATCGGCCGACACCAACCCGTCAAGTACTTCTTTTAGATCGCGCCAACCAATAGCAGCCCGCTTACCAGCAACCGATTCAATAGTTGGTGTAAGCAAGGCCTGAGCCAACGAACCAGAGGCTAGCACTGCAGCAAAAATACGATCAGAAGTAACCTCACCAATCCCCTGCTGGAAAGATAATACTCGTCGCCAAGCCGACTCATCAGTAAAATTGTGAGCTAAACGTAGAAACGCTAACACATCCTTAACATGTGCTCGTTCGAAGAAGCGTAGACCACCACGATACTCATACTCCAACCCACGCTTCATTAATTCAAACTCCAGAGCCTGAGAATGATGAGTAGCACGAAATAAAACAGCTATCTCGTGCGGATCTATTGATACATCCTTCGTGAGTTCCTCAATCTTACCAGCAATAAAATTCGCCTCAGCTGCTGCAGATGGCATAGATATCACACGTGGCAACGATGACCCAGGCCTAACCGCTTTCAACTGCTTAGGAAACTGATCGACATTTCGCGAAATAACATCATTGGCCAAATCAAGAATCTCAGGTGTAGATCGATAATTTGTTTCGAGTCTAAACTGTTTAGCTCCAGGAAAATGGCTTGGAAAATCCAAAATATTCCTAACATTAGCGGCACGGAAAGAATAAATACTCTGAGCATCATCACCAACCGCTAGTACATTGCCATGCACGCTGGCGATCAATCGTACAATACTATCCTGAAGTGCGTTCGTATCCTGGTACTCATCTACTAAGATGTAACGAAAACGAAAAGCTACAGATCGACGAATGTCGGCCTCGTCTGATAGTAAGAAATAAAGATGCAGAAGTAGATCATCAAAATCCATGGCGTTAGAATTTCGTTTCTTGTGATCGTAAGTTTCGAGGATACCAACAATATCTTTCTCAAGATGTATGAAATCCGGATATCGACGTTCTAAGACCGAACTAATTGAAACCATGGCGTTCTTAGCATAACTAGCGATGGATTGCACAACAGCTGGCGATGGAAAACGATTCTCCTTGCTATCCAAAACCGACTCTCGAATGCAAGTTTTTATCATGGCTTTAGCATCGTCCTGATCAAGAATGGTAAAACTTGGACTAAAACCCAAACGATTGGCGTGTAACCGCAACAATCGGTTAGCAATAGAATGAAAAGTACCGCCCCATAGTCCAGCAACTTCTCCCCGACCAGACAACAACTCACTAATGCGTCCCATCATCTCATCAGCGGCTTTGTTGGTGAAGGTTAAAAGCAATATCTCATCCGACCGCACTCCACTACCGATTAGATAAGCAACTCGGTAGACCACAGTCCTGGTCTTACCAGAACCAGCACCAGCCAAAACTAAACAAGGACCATCACCCTCGGATACCGCTCGATACTGCTCATCATTCAGTACAGCTCGAAAATCTAGTCCGGTCTGATTCTGACCGACCGAGACTGAAGATTTTGTCTTAATATTGATACATTCGTTCATTTGCACTGTATCTACCAATGATTAACGACTTGTACTATACCTTCGTCATGCCACGACCGGCAACCTCTACTTGCCTTGGCAATATACTAACTAAAAAGGATAACCACTGGACAATGGTCATCCTTTTAATTTCCTTTGTTTTACCAAGAACCCCCTCCACCACCACCGAAACCACCACCTGACGAACCACCAAAACCACTCCCGCTTGAGCTACGTTGAGGTGTCGAGCTAACAGCCCGAGACAAACCAGATTGCAGATTACTAATCGACCGACTAAAAATAACAGCATTAAAGCCGGCGGACATGGATTGACCTTCATACCATCCAGGAGGTGACAGGGTGATATTCTTGAATGCCTCCGACCACTTATCGACCACCCCAAACACCATGGCATAAGGCAACCAACGTTCAAAGACATTCTCGCTCTCTTGCCACTTGAGGCGATATTTCTCGGCTGTGCTGAGATACTCACGGAAACCGCGAGCATGATCATAAACACGAACACCTTCAGCGGTCTTGCGTGGCATATATGCTCCAAAAATCATGACCAGCACACCAACCAAAGCAACTCCAACCGCTACCAAAGTTCCGTTCAGCCAATCTTCGGAAAGCCAACCATTACTCATTACAAAACCAATGAGTATCGCCAATAAAATCAAACTACCGCCAATACCACGATACTTAAGACGCGTCTTCTCTGGGCTATCAGTAAAATATCGTCCGGCCACAGCTTGAGTGTATAACCTCTGTCTGATGAGAGGTAAATTGCCATCAAACGCATACCGATCAGTCAAATGCTTGAGCGTGACCTTCTCGCTAGATCCAAACATAACGTTCAAAATCTTGACCTCGTGTTGCTTCAATGTCTCATCCTTAACAAATCCTGGCTTGAGTAATGTAAATTCAAAATTCTTCTGCGATAAAAAAGCCTTCGGTAGTTCGGTTATTTTCAAGTAGCCACGTACCGCCAAATCGACAATAGTTACGATAATTTCTTCGGTTCCAATATGTTCACTAAAAACTGTACTAACCTCAGCTGGAGTCAGATGATCTGGTGGATCGTATTGTACGACTAGTGTCCCAGCGCCTTCGGGGTCTCGTCCATACTTCCACCAACGGTTCAGGAGAAAAATACAAGCAAGAAGTGGTAAAAGTATGACGACCAAAAAACCAACAATATTCGGTCTAATATAATCGGCCCAAAGCTCGGGGTGTTGCGGTGCAATAAACGCTACTGCCCCTTTCGGTCCCCAACCCACCACCAAAGTTAGTGGATCATTGGATGAAAAATTCACATCCAACCCAGCTGAGTTAATTTCACAATTTTGATCAGTCGAACCGACTATACCAGTGTAACAATCGGTCACTAAACTAGTTTCATTAACTGCGCTCGGTAGATGAACTATGGCACTTACCCGACTCAACGGAACGTCCCAATCATTACCAGTCACATTCCAATAAATTTCATCGTGATTATCAAAATAACGAATAGCGCCGATAGCTCGATAAGTAATCACATAACGTTGAACACCGGTCACTGTCTGATTAGGATCCCCTATCCTGACACGTATCATAGATCTTGACCTCTCTAGCTCGTAGGGCCAATCCTCAACTGACACAACTTCGATTGGCACTATCACCTGCTCCCCATTGTCGAGCTCATAACGCACCGGCAAATCACGAAAGATACCGTGCCGTTGAGTCGAGAAACTATAATCAATGGTTTCGACCACGGTGAGTATGCCGTCCGAGCCAACAGTCAACTCAGCATGAAAGGCTTTTACCTCCTCATACCCATCCTGTGCAAACGATGCATGTGCAGGTAGCAGTAATACCAAGCCGAGCAGTAAGTAGACTAACCACCACTGCTGTTTTTTAAATCTTCCCATATAAAAAATGGATAAACGTGGCTATTAGGTCAACGCTTCAGATAACGGGACTTGTTGGAATTATGTTCCTGTAGTGTGCGAGCGTAATGCACATCACCTTCGGTGTCGGTCAAAAAATACCAAAAAGTGTTTGATTCCGGATTAAACGCTGCCTGAATAGCTTCAACCCCTGGATTACCGATAGGTCCGACTGGTAATCCACGATAAAGATAAGTATTAAACGGTGAGTCAAAACGTGTATCTTCATAACTAACTGACGGGCTATCACCGTTAGTCGCATAATTGACTGTAGAATCAGCTTGTAAGGGCATACCTACATCCAATCGACGCCAAAAAATATCAGAGACTAAACCCATATCCTCGACTCCGCGCACCTCTCGTTCCAAGATACTAGCCATGGTTACTATTTCGAATAATGTTCGATCCGAGGAAGTGATCGCTGTTTTCGATTCTAACCAAACCTTCTGTCCAAAATTGTCGAGTAATCGATGAATTACATCAGACGCACTAGCATCCCGATAAAGACGATAGGTGTCAGGGAAAAGAAAACCTTCTAATCCAAGCTGATCTGGCACATTCATCAAGAAGTCATACTCATTTTTTAAACGCTCCATAACTGAAGGATCTACACTACCCACAATGGCCGGCTGCCCAGTTAATACAAACAGATCATCGGCCGCCTTATCTAATCCCAAACCAACCAACGAACTTTGTAAATCACGCAAAGTCTCTCCTTCACGAAGTAGTAAAGTTACCTCTAATCCGGCCTCATCTGGTTCGGCTAGACGTCTGATAATTCCACTGTATGACCTCACTCCGGTTAGATCGTGCTGTCCGGGTTGAATCCTGGTGGATAATCCACTCCACAACAAAGACCAATGAAAAACTGTTCGATTGCGCACATACCCGGCCTCAACCAAACGGCCGATTACGCTATCGACACTTTCACCCTCACTAACAACAAACAATCCATTGTTGTCCGACAATGAACCGGGTATGAAAAAATAAGCGCCTGCTAACACCAGCATGGTTAGAACCACCCACACCAAAATCATCATCTTTGAACTTTTTTTCATCATCTTTAAAGAAAACTCTTAAATTTCTCGTCTGCCTTGAGTCGATCAACAATCGACTTTACCTCATGAGCTCGCTCCTGCGGACAAATCAGTAGAGCATCACCAGTATCTACTATAATCATGCCAGAAATACCTACAGTAGCTACCAATTTCCCTTCCGGACAGTGTATCAAATTACCGACCGAATCTATTTCTATATAGCTACCACGAACTACATTCTCCTGATGATCTCTAGCCAAGACCTCGCGCACAGTCCGCCAATTACCAATGTCCATCCAACCGAACTCAGCAGGAATCACTAATAGTCGTTGTTCCTTTTCTAAAATTCCGTAATCGATACTAACTGCCGGCAGGCGACGAAAGCAATCATTAATTATTTTAGTCTCGGTTTCAGAACCAAATGAAGCACGCATTTGAGAAAACAACTCAGCGTGTTGAGGTAAATGTAGACGATAAAGCTCCAAAAAAGAACGAACGCATCCCACGATCAATGTCGGATTCCAAAGATAACTTCCGTCGGCCAGGTACATTTCTGCGGTTTTACGATCAGGCTTCTCAACAAATCTCTCAACCTCGTAAATTTCCAAACCATCACCACCATGTCCTAATCGTGAGGCTAACTTAATGTAACCATAACCAGTTTCCGGATAGGATGGACGTAAACCAATAAGTGCGGTCCTACTAGGATCAGCCGTCACTGCTCGGCCAGCAGCGGAGATGACCGCATGGTATGCATCAGGGTCACGGACATGAGCATCGGAATTAATGATCACAAAATTCTCATCTGGCCGATCGACGGATAATCGTAATAAGGTGTAACCAATAGCCGCTGCCGTATCCCTACGACAAGGCTCTTGCATAATGTGATCAATAGATAACTCCGGTAGTTGTGACAATACAGCTGCAACTTGATCCTCAGCTGTGGCGACATAAATATCCTCAACCTCGAATTTGGATCTAACTCGAGCGTAGGTTGCCTTAAGCATCGAAAGTGGACCGACGATGGCCTCAAGTTGCTTGGGGCTATTTTGTCTGGAAACCGGCCACAATCGTGTTCCACCTCCACCGGCCAAAATAATGGCGATCATATAGATGATTGATCATGAAAATCCATAGAAGGAGTACGTTTCCTGAGGAGGAACTGCAATAAACGATCTCGATCGTCAAACTTTTTTCCGATAACGGCCACAGCCACTGCCCAGGATGTCCCTAATGCAGCGCCGACCAGAACATCAATCGGAAAATGAACACCAACAAAGACGCGACTCAGTCCAACCACTGCAGCCACTATCAAAGCCGGAATACCCAGTCGACGATTAATCATTAACACAGATACAGCCACTGCAAAGGCTAAGGTGGTATGATCTGACGGAAACGATTTAGCAAAAAGTGGCGGATCAATAAGTAAGTTAACACCGTCGAGCGACGCGAAAGGACGCAAACGAAAAACAACCAGTGTCATAATTAGACTATCCATGGCAGACAATAAAACAACAACCATTGTTCGTAGACCAATCACTAACCCAGAAACTGCTGTTGTTGAGTCGACACCCTCTCTTAAACGACACCAGGACATCAAACCCAACCAGACCACAGCCCCCACCAAAACATAGATCAGCCATCTGGCCGCAAACACAGCGACAAAATCCAGCACTTGATTGGTGCCGGCCAAACCGTTGATTAATCTAAAAAAATCTAGATCAAAAGTGGAAGTTGTCATGGATTCAAGTTACAACGAATGACCGAGATTTGGCAAAGATGACTGCTTGAACCTTCATTAAACAAAAAACGGCCGAGTGGCGGCCGCAAGAGCGTTAATTGGGGTTAGTTTGACAGAAGATCAACCTGACTTACAGGTTGATCCTGAAAAGCTTCCAGAGGAGTCGTCACGAAAACATGATCCGTGTCAACCCTGTAGAACCTTCTGGCAGTGCCTTCAGTCACAGGATTCACGGATACAGGCACATCCGTTAGTTTCAAAACATCGTGCCATTTTAGAATATCCAGATAAACCTGCACCTTAGTTCCGTTAGATTCTACCCCAAGCTGTTTTAAAGCTTCCTCGACTTTTTTCACTATCGTAAAAAAGCCAAGAGGTTTACTGGGTTTAAGTTCAGACACCAGCACACCGACAATTTGCCTCAATACCATCAAATGTTTAAAAGCCTCATGATCACCGTTGGGTTGTGTCTGCCCTTCCTTAAGCATTATAGATGCACGTCTAAGTGGAGTATTTTCACTTGACATGCGATTCTCATAGATCAGATACCCATCCGATGCGTAGACCAATTCAGAGATACTAGTTAATGTTGGCACTACAATAAAGACTTGTCGCCCCCTGTTTCTAACCGACTGTACAGCCGGTATAAAATCACGGTCGAGACTAGCAAACAAGAGCACATCGAAATCAACATAACTCGACAGAAAACCGAGATGATTGATTATCTTGAAATCAGCTGTGTCTTTATCTCTCGATAACCGAGGGCAATCAACTACTTCAAAACCACTCTTATAAAGAATGGTTCGTTCTTGAAGATTTAGAGAAGACACATCAACGAAGGTTGAGGCGATGATAACTTCTCCCAACTCCCTAGCCATGACCATTAGTACCGCCGGGAGAAATGCCATACCCAATCCAGCGCAAGTGAACTTTTGATTGTCAAAGTCAATGACCACGGCAATTCTATTGACTCTCCTGTGACCCTGGCCATTGTTACCATGTTCGTAATTCGACATCTTTCCCTCCATCCCATTCAAATCAACGGTTCGATGGGATCGAGATACCTTACATCATGAATCGTTTTCTGACAATAGTCGATGACCTAATTCGCTCTAACTCGAGTCTAACCGCCTATTTCTGACATTTGGGACAAAAATGTGTACCTCGACCACTAAGGCGGATTTTACGAATTAGACCATCGCAACGAGAACATAATTGACCATTCCGACCATAAACCTCCAGCTTTCTTTCGTAATCACCCCGATGGCCAAAAGCGTCTCGATAAGAATCAACTGACGTACCACCGATTCGGACTGACTGACGCAAAATTTTTCTAATTGATTCATGCAGCAGCCGAATCTCATTCGCTTCGAGCGTTCCAATCAAACGATCTGGTCTAATGCCAGAACGCCACAAAGTCTCGTCTGCGTAAATATTGCCCACTCCGACCACACACTTCTGCGACAGAAGCAATGGCTTAATAGCTGACCGCCTAAACTTTCTAAGGCAATCAGAAAATAAATTTAACTTAAAGTCCGGAGATAATGGTTCGGGGCCGTATTTAGCAGGACCAAACACTAGACGCTCTAAATCATCAGTACGAAACAAGTGCAAATAACCAAACTTTCGGACGTCATCAAAAAACAAAACATTATTACCGGACAATCGAAAAATAATGTGAGTATGTTTACCCGGCTCGCAATCCGAATTAACTAGTAGTAACTTACCGGTCATCTTCAGATGCACGACTAATACGTCACCCCCCGACAATCTTAAAAGAAGTAATTTAGATCTTCGTCCGACAGATAGTACACGGCGCCCAGCCAAACGTTCGACAAATTCGCCAGAATCCAAATTCAACCGTCCAGAAAAACGTACATCAACTGAATTGATGCGACGACCTACGATTGTCTGTTCCAGTTGACTGCGCACAGTCTCTACTTCTGGCAATTCTGGCATGATAGAAAAAATAATGGCCGGACTTGTCCGGCCAAACCAATCTAAGTCTCAAACTAGATTAGTGGAGAGCCGGTCATACCCTCTGGTTTTTCAATTCCCAATAACTTCAAAATTGTAGGGGCAGTATCAGCCAACATTCCGACCGGTGTCATGAGTGACAGATCACCACCAATACCCTCACCACCACCCGGTGCTGCTTGACCACGCCAATGCTCCCCAATCACGATAAACGGCACTGGATTGGTACTATGCTCTTTATCCATCTCACCGGTCTGCAAATTCAAAACTTCCTCGCCATTACCATGATCGGCTGTAATAACGACAACGCCACCCCGCGGTAAGACTGTATTAACAATCCGTCCAACACACTGATCAATCGTCTCACAACCCAACTTAGTTGCCTCAAAATTACCAGTATGTCCAACCATATCAGCATTAGCAAAGTTTGAAATAATCACATCAAACTCCCCCTTTTCTATTTCTTGCAAAATACGCTCGGTAATCTTGATAGTAGACATCTCCGGAGCCTGATCATATGAAGATACACGCGGCGACGGAATAATAACCCTCGTCTCACCCGGGAATTCCTCTTCTCTTTTACCATTAAGAAAGAAAGTTACATGAGCGTACTTTTCTGTCTCGGCGATATGTAGTTGTTTTAGTCCAGCCGCGGAGATGACCTGAGCTAAACAAACATCTATCATCTCCGGTGGAAAAACAACTCTAACCGGTAGGTCCTTTTCATACTCGGCCATAGTACCAAAAAACAATTCTGATACTTGCTGACGATCAAATTTAGAAAATGATGGATCGACAAAGGCGGTGGTAATTTGTCTGGCCCGATCGGGACGAAAATTAGCGAAAATAATGGCATCTCCATCCTTGACTGGACCGACCGGCTGACCATCACTTCCGACTACAACAGTTGGCACAAACTCCTCGTCATAAACTTCCGCAGCATAAGAATCCTCAAGTGCTTTAACTGGATCGTTGCAGGTATTCCCGGTAGATTGACCAACGATGACGTTATAAGCTTTTTCTACTCTATCCCAACGATTATCGCGATCCATGGCATAGAACCGCCCACTAATCGAACCAATTCTACCAACACCAAGCTCGGATATCTTATCTTGAAGCTGACGAATAAAATCGACGCTAGAATTAAACTTGGTATCACGACCATCAGTGAATACGTGCACCACTACATTCGAGAGTTCTTGTCTTTTGGCGAACTCTAGTAAGGCGTGAATATGTGCATCAGAACCATGCACATTGCCCGGACTGAGTATACCCATGATATGCAAGGTTTTCCTGCTCTTTTTAACATGTTCGGCCGCAGCCAACAAAACTTCATTTTCAAAAAAACCACCATTCTGAATAGATAAGTTGATCCTCGGAAAAGTCTGATAAAAAATGCGCCCAGCCCCAATGGTGAAATGTCCAACTTCAGAATTACCCATCTCTCCCCAGGACAAACCAACAGCTTCACCTGAAGCCAGTACAGTCATAGTTGGAAAAGAAGAAACGATCTCATCAAGGTAGGGTGTAGTTGCAGCCTCAATCGGGTTTCCTGGTCCAGACTGAGCGACGCCCCAGCCATCCAAAATCAAAAGTACCACGGGTTTTGGTCTGTTATCGGCCATATCAACGTCTGTGCAAAAGTGAGATGCCGGTCATCTCAGTTGGTTTAGGGATATCCATAATATCCAATATTGTGGGAGCTGCATCAGCTAATCGACCGTTGTCTAACTTACATCTGCGCAGTTGCTCATTTATCACCACAAATGGAACCGGATTAGTGGAGTGCTCGGTGATTACTTCGCCTGTCTGTTTGTTACTCATCTGTTCTGCATTACCATGATCACCAACAATAACCAGAGTTCCATTCCGAGCTAACACTTCCTTAGAAAGGAGTCCAAGACACTCATCAACATAATTCACTGCCTCCATAGTCGCTGGAATATTTCCAGAATGCGCCACCATGTCAGCATTGGCTATATTCAAAGCAATAAATCCATTATAACCTGTCCGAAGTCGTCGAATTACTTCGTCAGTTATGACCCCAGCTCGCATCTCAGGACTCAAATAGTGATGCGGAACAAACTGTGACGGAATACACATACGTTCCTCGTCGAACCTAACTTTAGAGTAACCACCATTCAAAAAATACGTAACATGAGCAAACTTTTCGCTCTCAGCAATGTAGAGCTGTTGCAATCCGTGTCGACCCAGAACCTCAGTCAATCCCATTCTGACATCCCGACTCGGAAAGGCAGTCATGATATTATCCAAATCCGGCCCAAAATCAGTCATGGCTACAAAACAAATATCTTTCAAGACCTTCTTACGATTAAAGGCTCTCTCATTACGGTCATTAAACTTTTTTTGAATGAAGGTTTTAGCCAATTGCCTAGCTCGATCTGATCTCAAATTATAAAAAATTATTGAATCTCCATTTTCAACCGTGCCAACTGGGTGGTTGTCATTATCAACAATAACTGTCGGTAGAATAAACTCATCAGTCTCACCACGATTATAACCGCGTAGTATGGCGATACCCGGATCTGGTGCAGCTAGTCCTTCACCACAAACAATAGCGTTGTAAGCATGTTCAGTACGAACCCACCACTTATTCCGATCCATGGCATAAAAACGACCCATGATCGTGGCAACCTTTTGACCTTCGGACAACTGCTTCTCCAAGAGATGTAGTAGCTTCGGTGCGGAATGCGGCGATGAGTCTCGTCCGTCAGTAAAAAGATGAAGTCGTACCTCTTGTTGATGCTCCTCTCTAAGCATCCGAAGTAATCCGTAAAGATGGTCGGGTGAAGCGTGTGCACTGTTACCATTCGACATTAAACCCATTACATGCACCCGTGAACCGTTTTTACCAGCATGCTTGATTGCCTCCTTAAGAGCTGAATTCTTGAAAAACGTCCCGTCTTTAATCGCTTCAGTAACATAAAGTATATCCTGCCGAACAATCCGACCGGCACCTATGTTAGAATGTCCAGCTTCAGAATTTCCTTCTTGGTTTGCTAATAAACCAACATCCAAACCATGAGCTAACATCTGTGTATGTGGAAAACGTCGCTGTAGTGCATCAAGTTGTGGAGTCTTAGCTAAACGAATAGCATTGCCCCGACCAACTGGACCAATCCCCCACCCATCAAGGATCGCTAAAACCACCGGATCAGACTTACTAGAAGCAGGAACAGAATCAATAGACCTCAATTTGGGTCCCTTTTTATTATTAATTTTGGGAGTAATAATATGATGTTTCGGCATGGGCATATTATATAGTAAGCCGAAGCTAAGTTGAATGAAGCTATAAAACCGGCCAAATTTAGGCCTTCAAATATTGATAATATCCTCGAGAATCAATCATCGGACAAAAAATCAATCATTAGACAAAAAACACCGTTCCAAAACGGTGTCTCTTTTGTTTACTCGTCGCTTTACCGAAAATTCAATTCTCTTTCGATCTCCATTAGACGATTATACTTTTCCAAACGCTCACTACGAGACAATGATCCAGTCTTGATAAACTCAGAATTAACCGCTACTGCCAGATCAGCAATGAAGGTATCGATCGTTTCACCAGAACGATGCGAAATCGAAGTCACATAACCGTTAGCATGTGCTAATTCAATTGCATCGATAGTCTCCGAAAGAGAACCAATCTGGTTAACCTTAATCAAAATAGCATTTGCAACTTTTTGTTTAATGCCGCGTTGCAATCGTTCGGCATCGGTAACAAACAAATCATCGCCCACCAAGGTCAACTTGCCTCCTAAATGTTTGGTCTGCTCTGTCCAATTATCCCAGTCATCCTCAGCTAGTCCATCCTCCAGTGTCATAAATGGATACTTCTTAATCCAACCGGCATAGAGCTCGGTTAGTTGTTCGGCGGTCAATGACTTACGATCAAGTTTCAACTCATAACGACCATTCTTTGCATCATAAAACTCTGATGCCGCAATATCCGCACCCAACTTGATATCTTTGCCTGGTCGATAACCCGCCGCTTTAATCGCTTCCATTATCAGATCAAACGCCTGTTCATTTGATTTGAGGTGTGGTGCGTAACCACCTTCATCACCAACTGATGTTTCATAACCATTCTCCTTCAAAATTTTCTTCAGAGCATGAAAAGTTTCAGCTCCGGCTCTGACTCGTTCTGCAAACTTTCGTTGTTGTGGAATAATCAGGCATTCCTGAAAATCAATAGCCCAGTCGGCGTGACGACCACCATTCAATACGTTCATCATCGGCAGTGGAAGCTTGAAACCACGATAAACCAATCTATAAGTTGAACGGATATAGGAATAGAGAGGCTGTTTCTTAATCACCGCACCGGCTCTAGCCGCAGCCAAAGATACACCTAAAATGGCGTTTGCTCCCAAACGCGACTTATTATCTGTGCCATCCAGTTCGATCATCGCTTGATCAAGAACTTGCTGACGAGTGACATCGAGACCAACAAGACGTTTAGCAATCGACGTATTTACATTCTTAATCGCCTTCAAGACACCTTGACCTCTATACCGCTTAGGATTACCATCGCGCAACTCCAATGCTTCATGCGTTCCTGTCGACGCACCTGAAGGAACAGCTGCCACAGCACTGACTCCACCTTCAACCTCGATCTTAATCGAAATAGTAGGATTGCCACGCGAGTCTAAAATCTCGTACCCTGTAATCTTTTTGATCTTTTTTGCCATATCTATCTTATTATCTTTCAAGGAAAGGAACCCTAATCAAGGAGTGGGGCTATTCCCGGTAAAGTCTTACCAGTTAGATACTCAAGCATAGCTCCACCACCTGTAGAGATGAAATCAACATGATGGGCCATACCTGTCAGTTCCAGAGCAGTTATCGTTTCACCACCTCCAACCACTCCGAAGGCTCGACCACTGGCTCGAGCAGCCACAACACGACCTAAAGCTATTGTTCCATGACTGAATTGATCGATCTCGAACACTCCCATCGGACCATTCCAAACAATGGTTTGTGCACGCTTTAGTCGTGCAGCAAAATCACGGACAGTCCGAGGACCAATGTCAGGCACATATTCATTACTACGAACATCATCAATGTCCGAAACACGCACTTTGGCTGCACCTGAAACCGACGAAGCAGCTAACAAATCGCAAGGTAGTATAATCTTACGATTCTTAATCAACTTACGAGCAGCAATCATCTCACTACGTGAAACAACCGATTGCCCAACCGATAAACCACTGGCACGAATAAAACTATTAGCCAGTCCACCACCAACCAAGATCTCGTCAGCTACCTTAAGTAACTTCTTTAATGTTGGTAGTTTAGTTGAAACCTTGGCCCCGCCCATCAACACAACAAACGGACCAACCGGACGACGCAGTAAACGATCAAGATTATGAATCTCACTCTCCATCAATCGACCAGCATAACTCTTCAGATAGTGAGTAATACCGACATTCGAGGCATGCTTACGATGGGCATCAGCAAAAGCATCATCTACATATAAATCACCAAAAGAAGCCAAACGTCGAGAAAAAAAACGATCATTTTTCTTTTCACCAGGATAAAAACGAATGTTCTCTAACATGGCCACCTGGCCAGCCTTAAGACCAGTTAAAAATTTTTCCGCTTCATGACCGATAGTAATATCGTCGCGGATGAAAAGTACTTTGCGACGTAGAAGTTTCTCTAGACGACCAACTATCGGTGCCAGTGATAACCGTCGATCCCATCCCTCGGGACGACCAAGGTGTGAAACTAAAACAACCTTAGCCTTGCGACTAGCCAGATATCTAATAGTCGGCAGCGAAGCACGCAGTTTGGCATCCGCATGCGGATCAACCTTGTCTCCTTTCAGTGGGACATTATAATCGACGCGCACCAAAACACGTCGCCCTTTCAACTGCGATAGGTCATCTAAATTTCTGATCCCCATAGCAAAGAAATCTTTATGAATGACTGCATTATAGCACCTTATTCCGCTGATTGCTGCTAAAAACAAAAAAATCGAACAGTTCGATTCATTCAATTCGACCAAACCCGATCAATAAACAACTTCAAGCTGTACAATCTCTGGAGGATTAAAAAGTCTAGCCCTAACAGTAGATTCACCTACGCCAGAAGTAATGAACAAACTCATTTTTCCATAAGGAAAAAATCCCTGATCATACTGTTGTCCGAGAGTGGTTGGCAGTGGAACACTCGGACCAATGAATGGCAAACGTACCTGTCCACCATGCGTATGACCCGAAATCATCAAATCAACACCATTATATTCTGCTCGATCAGCTGGGTCTGGATTATGCACCGCCAAAATTACTGGCACACCACTAGGAATCCTTTGAAAGGTAGTTTCCCAATCCGGCGTTCCGTACCAGATATCATCCAATCCAGCTAAAACCGGACCGTTCTCACCTAAACGAACCCATTCATTGGTCAGTACTTCCACACTCTGACTCTCTACAGCTCGTCTTACATCAATTGCACCGACACGATAGTCAGTATTACCTAGTACAGCGAAAGTACCAAGCTGACTTTCAATCTTATTTAACGGAACCAACTCTCTCAAACCATGCTCACCATCAACGATATCACCTAAAACCACCACTACATCCGGCTCCAGGGAATTAATGCGATTAATCACTTTTTGCAACCAATCAGCATGTCGATACAAACCCAAATGAGAATCAGAAACCAAAACCAACGACAAGCGCGAATCACCCGGACCAATAATGATTGATTGATGTCTAACAACCAAACGATGTGGCTCAACGAGACTTCCATATACCATGACCAGCCAAATTAGTGACAGTAGTAATACTAAAAAGACATGAGGGCCGCGAGCCATGATCCTAACCCAACGATATCTAAACCAAACTAAATACAACGGCACACCAGCTAGTACCAAAACAATAGTCAAATCAAACCAAAGCGAAAGATTCACAGGCTCTGTGCTAGTCGAACAAACACAGTATTACTTCTCTAAGCCGCGGCCAATTTGCTCAGCCATCTCGGCAAGCCGCATTGAATATCCCCACTCATTATCATACCAAGCGACTACTTTGACGAAATCACCACCCACCACTTTAGTCAAAGATAGGTCAACGATAGATGAACATGGATTGCCAATGAAGTCAGAAGAAACTAACGGTTCATCAGTCACATCCACAATTCCACGATAACGAACACCTTTAACTGCTTTACGAAAAGCATTGTTGATGTCCTCGACTGTCACCTTGCGTTTCAGTAAAAACGTAAAATCAGAAAGCGACACAACTTGAGTCGGAACACGGATAGCCATTCCATCAAACAATCCCTTGAGCTCCGGGATCACTTCTGTAGTGGCGATGGCCGCTCCTGTGGTCGTTGGAATGATATTCAAGGTTGCAGCCCGAGCCCTCCTTAAATCTTTGTGCGGTCCGTCCTGTAGACTTTGATCAGCTGTATAGCTGTGTACCGTACTCATGAGCGCTCGTTTCACTCCAAAAGTATCGTGCATTATTTGAGCGATTGGCGCGATGCAGTTGGTGGTACAAGAGGCATTGTTAGTAATCTTTGACTTCCACTTACCGCTATCATTAACACCAATGACATGGGTCGGCACGTTACCGCCCTTGGCTGGGGCAGAAATAATGACATGCCGAGCACCGGCGGCCAAATGCTGACTAGCCTGCTCCTCGGTACAAAAACGGCCGGTGCATTCGAGTACAATATCGATCTTATCCTTAGCCCAGGGTAACTTGGTCGGATCCTTTTCCTGATAGACACGTACCTTCTTCCCACCAATAATCAAATGAGTCGGATCGAAGCCTACAGTCCGGTCATACTGACCATAAGAAGTATCGTACTTTAGTAAATGAGCCAGGGTTTCGGTGTCAGTTAGGTCATTAATGGCCACGAACTGCAGCGATTTAAGACGGCCGAAGGCGGCCTTGAAGGTCTGGCGGCCAATGCGGCCAAAACCATTGATCGCAACTCTGATAGGCATATCGAAGAAAATTAGGTCAATTGCCGATCAATTATATAATAAAATACCGTCCTATGATACCGACCTAACAACATACCTCTTACTAACAAAATAAAATACCCCACTAGGGCGGGGCATTTTATTCCACGGTCTGACTAATGATAATAATTGACTATTCTACACCGCCGGACGACAGAGCGAATCGAACGAACCTCCGAATCTGAATATTCTCACCAATCCGAGCGATGTTATTCTTGAGATGGTCTCGGATAGTCAGATCCTCATCCTTGATAAATCGCTGATCAAGCAAACAAACCTGCTCGTAGTACTTGGAAAGTTTACCTTCGACGATCTTAGTGATCACTTCGGCCGGTTTACCAGAACCAGCAAACTCTTCAGATGCCAGCTCACGTTCCTTCTCTAGTACCTCGGCTGGTATCTCATCGGACGTCAAATACAACGGATTAGTTGCTGCCACTTGCATAGCCAAATCATGTACGAAATCCTGAAACTGTTCATTACGTGCAACAAAATCAGTCTCACACAAAACCTCAACCATGGCACCGACCTGGCCAGCTCCATGAATATAGGCGTGCACTAAACCTTCTTTAACCTGACGATCACCCTTCTTATCTGCTTTGGCAATACCCTTCTTACGAAGAATATCTGCAGCCTTGTCAATGTCACCACCTGCTTCATCGAGGGCGGTTTTACAATCGACCATGCCAGCGTTAGTACGAGCACGGAGTTCGGCTACTGTCTTGATGTCAACGGCCATAAAGTTGTAACTCTTAGGCTAATTGAAAAATTTTGGTTTGAATACGACGATAAAATTTAGTCCGCTTTTATCAACTAAACGTTGAGCAGACGTCCAAGACTACGCCTGGTCAGAGAAAGGAGTTCCGACAACAGCACCATTCTCAGAGAGTAGCGATGCCTGTCCGGTCACTTTAGACTTCACTGGTGTCGTGGTAGTAACAGCACCTGACCTCTCTACTACCGGATGAGCCTGACCAGCCTTGATCGCCTCGGCAAACAAGTGAACCATCATGTTTACTGTCTTGACTGCGTCATCATTGGCCGGAATACCGTAATTAATATCGTCTGGATTCACGTTAGTATCGAGCAGGGCAAAAACCGGAACATTAACTATTTTAGACTCTCGCAAAGCAGTCTTCTCTTTTTTGCAATCAATTATAATAATGGCCTCCGGTAATCTCCTCATGTTGCTAATACCACCAACTTTCTTTTCCAGTTCGTCAATTTCTCGCAAAAAGACAACTTGTTCCTTCTTAGTATACTTACGCGCTAAAACACCACTTTCCTTTTTATCCTTTAGATCGTGATAACGTCTAATCTGCTTGGAAACCTCACTAAAATTAGTGAAGGTACCACCGAGCCAACGATTAGTAACATACGGCATACCACAACTTTCAGCCTCATGACGAACAGTGTCACTGACCTGTTTTTTGGTGCCAACAAATAATACCGTACCCCCTCGTGCAGCAATCTCCTGCAAGCGAACGAGCGTAGTCTTAGTCATCGACAAAGTCTTGTCGAGATCGATTATATTGATGCCACCCCGCTCACCAAAGATGTAGGGCATCATCTTAGGATGTCGCCGAACAGTCTTGTGCCCAAAGTGCACACCTGCTTGGAGCAACTCCAGCATTGTAGGTAGTTTAAGCATAACCTTTTGGCCTCTACGTCACCACCATCGCGTCCCCCGGTTTTTGACCGAAAGGACAAGAATGAAGGCGTTAATTGTGACGTATGTGAGATGAATATTAGGGATTCTGTTCCCTATTTAGAAAAGTCCATCTTAATGGACGCGACAATAGATTACAGGAAAGCAATAAAACAGGCAAGAGGCTATGGGTGGCGTCAGGCCTAAAAAGCCCAAAAAACATTAAACTAATGCCCCAAAACAAAAAACGATCCATCTTGCTAGATGAA
>MGFG01000017.1 GCA_001791745.1 Candidatus Uhrbacteria bacterium RIFOXYC2_FULL_47_19
CTTTTGTTATCTCAATTCTTCTTATGTATTTGTCATTCTTACTTTTTATTTTGTCATCTTGAAACCTCAAGCCTTTTTTAATATGTCATCCCGGAAGGCCGAGCGGAGCGAGGTCTATCCGGGATCCAGAAGCCAATCCCAATCTTTTTTACTCCTGGGTCCCGGGTCTCGGCCCGGGACGACAAAAGGAATAATGTTCAGTTCGCAGTTCCGGGACGACAGGAGGAATAATGTTCAGTTCGCAGTTCCGGGACGACAGAAGGATGATGTTGTGGGTGTCAAAACTAAACTTTTAGCTTTTGGAATTTATGACCTCCTTGAACGCCACGAGAATCGAATAACGGGAAGCTATGGCCAAAGGTGGCAACAGGCGAAGCAGTAAATCATCAACTCGTTGAAGTAAACGAATGCATCGTCGCGACCTTTCTTCCGAATCACGGACAGAGAGGAAAAACAGCCTAGCTAATAATCGAAAGACCGGTTTGACCTTGTAGATGAACGGCGAGAAGACTCGATGCGGTTCCAATATTAAATTACCAAACCTTTTTTTGATCTGTTTAATATCCTCCATGTCGAGGATGCGTTCAGTCAGCGACTCACGCCGAATGGGATACAGCCGTTGGAAAAACCGAGTCTCGCGAATCCATTGTAGAAGATGCGATCGAACCAGCGGCTCAACTGCCAAAAACTGACCACCACTTGAGAGTAGTCGATTGCATTCGTGTAATGCCGCCTCCAACTCTAAATGATGCAAGGCGACATTAATAAAGATTAAATCAAATGATCCGTCCGGCAGCGGAACCGACTCACCTGGACAAGTAATGAACTTCACCCGATTGCTAACACTATTCTCTACAGCCCGCTGTTCGGCAATACGTATACTTTCACCACTAATATCCACCCCGCAAACACTTGCCGCTCCGTTTAATGCAAACCAGACAGAGATCTCGCCACTACCACAACCAATTTCCAAAATACGTCGTCCTTGCACATCGACATGACGAAGCGCACCGAAAAATAGGTCGCCATTATAGTCAGCAAACGACGGCTGAAGCCGCGAGACAGCTAAAGTCCGACCCGCGGTCTTCTCTCGAACCAGGAGATCGAAAGTCTCCCGCTCGACGCGCTGCTTTTTGGTCAGTTCCGACGGCATAGACGGCTGCATCAATTACGATCGCTGACCATCAACCAATCCATGACGTTGGTCTCATACCAAGCCTTGGAGCTGATGACATCCTCCTGTCTCTCAATCCAACGATCCCAACCTTCTGCCGCGTAATTCATGTCCCTCTCGAGAAGAGTAGGATCATTCGTAGGACTCGACAGGAAGAAACGTTCCATGTTTACCTCTTTCAGTTTGTCCTCCTTCTGGTACTCCCGTACTTGATCCAACACGTCCGGCGAGAGCATGGTTAGCTCGGCCAATCTGACGTGCGAGTCCTGCAGTTGAGACAGTGCGACATTGGTCCGCAATATGAATTGTTCAACCGGCAGCAACGTCAATAGCGCGTACATCCATATAAACAGCACGACCATGAACTTGATTACATCCGACCGTCTGTTTACGAACAGGCGCGACACCAACCAAACGAACAGGATCGCGCAGTAGATCACTGTGTAGACAGCAAAAAACTTTTCGTAACTAAAGCCATAATAAATGACATAAAGACCCATCCTCCAAGCCGCAGAACAAAGCAGTAACAACGAAGCGACAGTAAAGACAGCTAGTATCTTCTGAACTACTGACACAGTACGACGATAAGCCAAGATGTAAATCGCCACGTTCAATACCGACAATAACAACAGTTGCCAAAAACCGCTTTTAACAAAATAGACAGCGTCAGCAAACTCGAACGGCAACCGGCCGACCCACAACTTCTGAAATTGAATTCCAAGGAACAACAAATATAGTGCTAGCACACCACCAAGAACAATACCCACTACAATCGAATCGATCGGTTTCTCCTTTCCCTCCTGCATTTCGGATGGACTATTCCAAGCCAAGAGTGCTGCTAAAGTTAGAACCGACAACAGCGCACCAAAAAGCGCACGGCGAAATGGCGACGAAGAAATCAACTCCGTAAACCAGTCAGTGATCGATCTGACACTACTTGCAAAGGTTGGATCAGCCGACGATAGTAATGGCAAAACAATAAACAGTGCCAATGCAACTAAAATCACAACACCAATAATCACTCGCCACAATGTACTGTTCCGACCAGCACCTCGCAGTGAAACGAACTGACCATGCAGACGAATCGACTTCCAAATAAAAAACAGAAAAGATAATCCCCGACCAGTCAGTCGTATCACTAAACTAGGTGTCCATTGCAACGACCGCCGCACCGCCAACAAACTGTAGTTGTAAAAAATCGCCGAAGATACCAGTAGTACCAACAAGCTAGTCATCTTCAAAAACGGATTATAGTAGACCAAGAAACTCAGGGCGGTTAGACCCCAGGGAATCAGCCAAAACAGACAACTCCTGACCTCCACTCCCTGGCGATGCAACGACCAAACAAATAAACTGGCCATAGCTGCCATATATAAGAAGGCGTTTAAGCCCAAAGCATCCGGGCCACTTCGCCAAAACCCCCACACTAACAATACCCAGAGGGTCGAAGCTCCCAGACTCCACAGTATTTTAATGCCGGTCAGTCGGTCGACTTCCGACCGCGGACCAGCGAGTCCGAATAAAGCCATATATATAAGGGATAGGAAACTAAACTCATTATTCCTTAAGTCTACTCAAAACCCACCCAAGGGTCACGCCTCGGCCTTAAACGCAAAGAATAGCCTGAATCAAAAAGAAAACGCCCAAGAGGGTGCGGGTCGATGAAAACCACAGACGAAGAACTGAATTATGGCCGGGCTTGCCGCCGCATAAATCGCCGACGGAGTGGCAATTGAATCAACTCCCGTATTGTCGGTGAATAATAGCCAGCCACTTTAACTGGTAGTCGTAATAGTTGCCGAGGACGAGACAACCAATTCATGCCTGCGTCAAACCTAATTGGCACAACCCTAGCGTTCACAAATAGTCGATCGACTAGAAAACGCATGTAGTCTTGCCGCGCCCACTCGCAAAAAATAATTAGTTCGGCATTGCGTCCACTTTTCCGCTGCAACTCCCTGAGATTTCCCTGCAAATCGCTCGGCTGATCGATTAAACGAAAATCGAACTTGTCGCCGAATCCATTATGCTCGGCCCAACGCAACATCTCACCAGCTTCGGTTCGATCTGAATAGCAAGGATTAGTTGCTCCACCAGCCAGATAGACAACTGGACGGTCTGTTGACGATAACGCTCCACTTAAACCAAAAATCGCATCTGCCAATATCCGTCTCTGTCCACGCATACTCCTAACCATTGGAGACAAACACGCAATCAAATATGTTTGATAGTTCTCATCGGAGAAAATATCACCTGGTACACCATAACCGTTAACGTAATAGATCACCAGATTCCTCCTTATGTTTCAATGAACTATTGACGAGAATAAGTGACCACAATCAAAAAGTCAAGACTCTAAATGCTAGAATGACGCATTATGATTAACTACACCTTGCCCACAACGATGATACCAAGCAGTGCTCGAATCGGAAAAAAGTTTACTAGCCGTCTGGAGACATGCCTTGGTAGTACACTCAGCAACAATTCCGTACAAGCAATCAAACAAAACGGAATTCTCAAGTACATTCCCCGACCGCCGGCATACCAGACTGACCGACGAAATCCAGCATCCTTTAATAATTTATACATATCTCGAACCTCATACTCCTTGAGGTGTAATCCTGAGGCTTCATCCGAAAGACCTGCAGAGATATCGTGCGGTCCAGCAAAACGATTAGGAGTAAAAATAATATACCGACCATGAGGTGAAAGTGCATTACGTACACTAAGCAAATGGTCCGGCACAGTTTCTGGATGAAGATGCTCAAGCACGTGAGAGCCAATCACCAAATCGAGTGGCCCGACATCACCTGGTAAATGAACCCCATCTCCATGAGAGTATCGACATTTTTTTGGTAGTTTGTAAGGCCAACTCTCAAGAACATCAACCAGGGCGACTGATGTCACCCGATTCGCGACCAACACTGCCAGATCACCATCCCCTGGGCCGAACTCAGCAACTCGACTCTCAGAATTAAGAAAGCGATACACCAGAGAAAACTTCTGAGAAGCCTTGGTCACATCGTCCGCGTCTGACTCAGCAAACTGACCATTAGTAATGCCGGCGACTAAACCATTATAGGCCGCACTAAACGCCGCCGACCGCTCAGCACCAGGTGCCGAATCAAGGATACGCTTTCGGCAAGCGTTCTCGTATTCAAATTGTGCTTTGATTTTTTTGTTGTCATTCATAAAACGATATCTATTCCGAATTCCACGCGTAAAGTCTAACTCGCCATGAATCTCGAGACAAACAACCAAGAGAATTAAAACCGTTCGCAATCAAAAGACCGGCCACCAACGAGGATAACCGATCCAACATGTTCTATACACCGACTCTCAAATCAAGACACCAGTTTGATCTTCAACCGACCTTTCGTGTCACGAAAGCCGATCCGATGAGTTCCAAACTCGGGTTTGAAACCCGGCCGCTTGAAGGCAAGTTCCGGATAGTAGACGGGACGACCAATGACGTGAAAAACTTGTTCGACATCGACGTAGGTCATGATGTCATCTAAAAATACGTTGGTGTCGATCTCATAAAGTAGGTCTAACAATAAGTAGGCGGCCACTGCCAAGATACCAATTATTAAATTGGACAATAAATTAACGTCCCGCAAGATAAACAAAAAGACAAAAATCAAAAGAGTCAAAAGAATGAGTATTAACCAGTGTATCGGTCTGACCACACGTCGTGCTGCCAACAAAGCACCTTGTCTAGATTGAACACAAACAGACTTCTTGTCATGTAAGTTCTGAATCAATGGGGCAAATTCTTTATTATCAGGTTTAATCGAATCCACGACCCGAATAAGTTCTTTAAACTCTTTCCGAGTACCGGAGACATAGGAAGAAAAATCAAACTCTAGACAGGCGATCAGGTACCGGTCGATCGCTTCGATCAGAGCCTTTTTCTTCTTGGGTTCAATCAGACAACCTAAGCTAAAAATACCCATCAAGGCACTGTCTTCTTGAGTGATTAATGATTGAAGGCTCAAGTAGTTCGACGTCGCCGAAGCAATAAAAAAACCGATCACTATCGTAAACAGGAATGTAACCATGGACAACAGGTTAGAGGTATCGAAGAACAACTCAAACCTCGGGACCAAAAAAGCCGCTGCAATAATAATTACCGGAACCAAAACAATCCTTACTGTTCTCCAAAATCTCATACAGAAAAAATTTTTAATACTCTAACACAAAAAATGTACCACATCTATTATCAGCCTCAAACAGTCAACCGGTTCATTAACTAAAAATAATTAAACTAAAACGTGACCCTAATTCGAGTCACGTTTCTTTGATCGAGATGATCGGGTAATTACATCATTGTACCAATGGTCGGTGTGTTAGGATTGGGGTCCGAAACGGTTCGCACCTGGAGTACTAGCCAAAACATAGAAGACCAACAGGACGATACCACCAACAAACGGAACCAGGCCGATAAACAGCCACCAGCCACTGAGGTTCGAATCGTGTAGACGACGGACTGCAACCGCCAAATTCGGAATAATGATTGCCAGAAGGTAGATCAACGATACTACGCTTATGACCAACATAACGCCGTTCCCTGCCTCACGCAAAGCCATCTGAAGAATCATTATGGCAAAGTAGATAACGCAATTAACCAGGGTGAACCACCAAAACTCTGCCCGACTGGCTCGGCCACTAAACACCGCGTACTTTTTTAGAACTTCGAGATAGTACTTCATGATACCTGTCTTAGGAGCTTAAGGTCGCTCCGATAATGATTAATTATTGCAAAAAACGGTCTACATGACAACAAAACGAATTCGGATGTCTTTAAAAAAGAGCTTAATGAATAAAAAAGAACCGCGTTAGTTAAACGCAGTCCAAATAAGTTCAATCGATACTTGCTAATTGTCGAAATCCTGCCGCCGCATCGGAAAAACAACTAGAGCAAAAACGCAAAGAAGGATCGCCATCGCCAGCAAGTAGTCTACTGAGAGTTCACTCAGCCGACCAGCTAGAAGCATCAGCGGGATATCAACGACACACTTCAGGCAATTAAGATTCGAGACCGCTGTTGCTCGACAGCAAGACGCAATCCGATCGTGTATTGCCAAGGAGAACGGCGGCTCTCGAAAACCGATGGCTACCTCCGCCAAACAAAGGACCACGAACACCGCCCAAGGCAGGTCCAGACACAGCACCAGTCCGACCAGCGATGCACCGACAATGGCTGTCCACATAATGACCCGGGACGGGCCAAATACTCTGACTGCGGCTCCGGCCTGTCTATGTGAAAAGAACATCGCACCGCGGGAGACCACGTAGTACAGCCCGATGGCTACGACCGGGAAGCCATATCCCGTTAGTAAAGGCTGATAGACACGGTACAGCAGGAGACCGGCCGAGAAGACCAACGTTTTACTGAACATTGCCTTCAGCAACCAGGGCTGATTACGGATGGTCCGCAGGCTCTGACGAAAAATATCCATTCGAATTCCAACCGACACGGTCCGACACGACGGTTCCTTTAACTTCGACAGAACAAGGATCGCCAATAGTGCGAAGGCGATATCCAAGCCGATCAACATCCGAAACTGCCATTCGAGCAAGTCACGGGCGACAAAACTCCCTAGTAGTGGCAAGAACATCTTCGCAGCGAATCTGGCCGACGTTAGCTTACCACTCTGTCCGACCATATCATGTTCCAGATTCTGATCGCACAGACTATCGTAGAGCATGGACTCCTCGGTACCGGACAGACAGGCGTTGCTAATCGACATCAGGGCGATCATTAGTGCGAAGCCGAAAAAGCCGTGGGCCAACATCATTTGTACCAAGCCGACCAGCATGAACGCCGCACCTAGCATCAGCGTCGGCCGACGGCCGATCCGATCGGCCAGATATCCGGACGGAACCTCGGCGATTAATGATGTCAGTGACCAAACAACACTCAACCGGAACACGTCACCCAGCGTGATTCCCCGATGCAGATAGAAAAGAACCATCAAGGCCGCAGTGGTCTTGGTCTCCAGCAGCAGCCTCCCCCAAAAGAGGAGGCGCGGGTTCCTGGCCACCGCGTTATCTCTGTCCATCTAACCCTCCTCTGGTTTGGGATGGTGACGCCCAAGCGGGATGCTCGAACGTAAAAAAAAGGATGCCCCTTCCGAACGAAACGGTCAAGGCCCGGAGGTTATGTTGATCGGGTTCTGAATCCTTAGGTTGGCCTACAGAACCTAACTTCTAATCTGACAACCCCCTCGACAGCTCAATCAGTGATTCAGTCTCTCCAGCTGAAATGTCCGGATCCTGTTCCTGCCGCTCCAGCCAAATTTGTAATCCCTTCTTAATCAAGTGTCTAAAATTTGGCATCCTTCTAGCCAAATTCAAAACCGACAAAGATCCAAGCTGACCTACCAGCGAAGAGACGAATTCGACCTGTTCATTCTCGGAAGAAAAACTACACTTTCCCGCTAAGGTTACATCCTCAACATCCTCAAGTGATACCCCATTGTAAATCTGAGCCTCAATGTAGGTTTCATGCCTAGATTTCGAAAAAGCGCGCGAAAAACCACCGCACAAAATTGCAGCGTCCAAACTAAGTCTAGCCTCCGGCAAACGATCCTTCATTCGAACCGCATCACCACGTACGAAACCGGAACGTTCAACAACCTGCGGCTTTAGTCTCAACCGAAACTTCCCATACTGACCGTTTGGTTGTTTATTCGAATCCAAACCATTAGTCATCAGATATCCAGAGACGACTGGCCGATCACCATCCGTACCCTTGGCGTCGATCCCTAAAATTCGATCGTATTCCAATCGCCGACTAATGTACCCAGGATTGGCTTCTTCCCATTCTTCTTGCGCCTGTCGGCTTTCGTATATAGTTCGATACTGTAGATCACTAAAAAAGGTACAAAGAGCATCAAAACTGGTATCAATGCAGATTCTTGCACTTTTCTTCTCAATTCCGAACCGTGTTCGAGTAATCTCTTGTCCATCAACATCCAAACTCTCTAGTTCATCATCGAAGAACCGCTGCAACTGCTCTCGATCTAGGCATTGATTACGATTATTGTCAGTTGGAATAACATTACTCTCGGTATAGTTCCGGTAGCGCGCTAGCCGAGCCTCGACCAGGGTAAAAATTCGTTCGTCTTGACCATAGTCACAACGCATCTCCTCCGGCAGAACACTATAAATTCGAGTCGCCAATTCATGATCACCAAAATCCGGATCGATGGAGTGATCCATCAGCGAACGAAGCAGCTGCTGACAAAAACGCCCATCCTTTCCGTCATTGGCTGCCATATGCCCAACTAACTCAAGTTTGCCGAAGGTTTGCTCAACTATTTCAAGAGCTGCTCGTCGCTTAGTTGACTGAAGCTCAAAAAGCTCGGTCAATCCATTTATTTCACCATCTGAACTTCCCTCATTCTTTAAAGTCAGACACAACGATCCTGGCAGTTTTTCCGACCAAGTTCGTATTAGTAATGCGTTAGCCAAATAAAAGGCTTGCGCTTGAAGCACATCCTTTCGTGGCTCTGAACCGTCATCCAACAACCGATCCGCTTCCGACAAAAGATCCTTCAAGTACTCACTACAGTCCAATCCAGCCTCAACACCTGCAGTCAAAATTCGTTGGATCTCTAACTGAACATAATCATCACGTCCGTCCAAGTACCTATCACGACTTTGGTAATAATCAGCCGGTGCACCTTCGGGCGATGCAGAATAAACGTCACGTTCATTCTTAAACACATCAAGATACTGACGATACCTAGTTCGTCTATCTTCTCTTTCTCGATTGGTAGAATCGGACTCTGGCGACTTGTCCGTCGGTCTAATCTCCGATTCAGCTTCTAATCTTTGCATATACTTACTCCGAATCAGACCAACTTAATGACTCCTGACTATTAATCCATTCGATAAAACTTTCTAATCCCAAAAAAGACCGAGGTGACGGCAGCGGTCGATAACCGTGCAATGCTGAAATAGTCATCATTTCATCGCGATCTAGACCTGAGTCACAAAAATCATAACCGTCGGCTAGTGAAACAAAGCCACAAACACCTTCCGGCAGTAGTTCCACTACGAAGTTGGTTCCGCCAAGATCCCTTAAAAAGGCCAGGACGTTGACCACAATCTCGGAACTTTTTTCTGTCGTCTTTTTAATAGACATGAAGTCAGTACCTTTACTTCGATAGTCTTACCGAAGATATTAGATATTCCTTATTTTAAAATTCTTCAAAACCTCCTCATAAATGGCCAATGCACGACTCTTAATGTTGGCATCGGCGTCAATCTCCGCTGCAGCGGCCAAAACACTGTCTACCACTTCACGACCTAAACCCCAATCGCAAAAAAGTCGGCCGTATTTGTCCAAGTTTGGCTCATTCGCATAAAGATTCCTCAGTCCCTCGAAATACAATTCGAGTCGGTCGGCATCCTCGTTCATCGGCCTAATGTCACAGCTGATTTCACGCAAAAACGGCAACTCCAAATCGAGACTAGAAAAAATACCAATGTCCTCAATCACCTTCAGTGCGGTCAGATAACACCAAACATGATTGCCCAACTTCTGGTCTTTCTCGGGATAGGGCAACAGCGTCGTATATGACGACTGAGACCTCACATCATAGACATTGTGCATCGCCCATCCTCGCTCGAAATCTGTCAGGTCATCCGCGAACGGATCATTGGGGCTCTCTGCACAATGAGTCAACCTACGGTCCACCCTCGTCACGTAACGTGAGTCCGGATAAATTGTGCCAGCGCAGTAATCCCCCACATTACTGATAATGAGACTTGATTTTACGTCAAAGGCGAACTTTATGTGTACTGCTGGAAAAGCCATAACTAAGAAATTAATAGTGGCCCCAAATCAGCAAACTCAGCATAGTGAGTATCAACCAAAAACACTACTCGAGTTCAATGTCCAACCCACGAAGCAATGACACAGCTTCGGGCAGCGAGAATTTAGCCTTTGCAACTTTGTTGGTTGTCGGACAAATTGCATAATTCTTGGCTCGACTAAAATCCGCTTCACTCAAATTGGCGTCATGAAACACGCTGTCCGACAGATCAGTCCGTTCGAAAGATGATTTAGATAGATTAGTTCGACCAAAAACACACTCGCGTACAATACTGTCCAAAAACTTAGTACCCTTCATTGGTAGTCCGGAAAAATTACAACTCTCGACTAGACAATCATCGAAGCTCAGCGCAAAGAAATTAATAGTACACCTAGTAAAATCTACACCCAACAATTTACTCCGAACAAACCTAACCTGTCTCAAACCACAATCAACTAACTTAACTCCACTCAAGTCGCACTGTTCAAAGGTACAATCAGAGAACGTTGAACCGGTCAGGTCGCAACCAGAAAAGATACACCGAACAAATCGACAATCAGAAAAAGAACGCAGATGAACGCTCCCTCCGGCCAAATCGAGACCGTTGAACTTCTGACTGTCATAATCTCCTTCGGCTATGATATTCATACGCTGCCAAGTATACTCGACCTTTTCCGACGAATAAACACCACTCCCTCAATTAACTACCTTAATCCCTACACAACCAAAACCGGCCGCCTTTTTACAAGCGGCCGGCTTTTTGATTTAGGTTCTGACTGACCTATTATCGAACTAGAGCCTGAGGATCAGATGGCAGGTAAGACACGCCAGCACCGTTCCTCCAATCTTCCGAACTAATCGGAATCAAGGTCGAACTCGACGAGATATCGGACATGTCGTACCAAACGAAGTTGTCATCCCACTGCTGGACTCGGTAATCCCACGGACCATAGGACTGAATCAGTTCGCCGGTACGGAGCTCGTCGTCCCCTAACAGTCGTGTCGAGAGACTGTCATCCATACCGAATATGCCACCGGCATTCAAACGAAGCTCGTAGGTCCGTGACGAACTGGCGGGGATTATCTCGTCCTTACTGAAAGCGACTTCAATCAAGCAGTCGAGACCACCACCTTGCGCATAGCAGGACGAACCATTATTAATCCGCACACCTCCGGCGATGTTAGCACCCTCTCCAGTACGCCGAATAGACGAATCAGAAAGTGTCGTTACCTCCATATAGCTACTAGTGTTCAAATGAGCCATGAAGGTCAGATGCCGTAGAGCAATCCTTTCTTCCGGTGCCGAAACCGTAAACTTCATAGCAACAACTTCACCTGTATAAAGCAATGACGACGGTAGACTAGATAACGTTACGATAGGCGTTACAACCTCGGGCTCCGGAGGTATACAAAGTTCGCCAATCGACGGTGACGGAGTCACTACACTAGAACATTCGTAGGTCTTCTCACAAGTTCGACTGCGGTAACCTTGGA
>MGFG01000018.1 GCA_001791745.1 Candidatus Uhrbacteria bacterium RIFOXYC2_FULL_47_19
CCAAAATACCGCAGGGAATGTCCCATTCAACCACGCCCAAGGGCGTGGTCTTTTGGGTTAGTTGATAAAAATGACATCCTCCGTAGCCAGACAGCTTGACGAAACCACCTGATTTAACTAAATTAAACCGTCATCCTCTGACAAAACAACGGAAAGGAAAGGAAAATGAACGGATGCGGCTGCCGACCAAAGATGGAAAAATTAGCAATCGATGTCGCTGTTACTCCAATTGTCTGACTGACCCGGCTAGTGTGTCGAATCTGGAACTGGAGCAAGATCAGTCAGATCCAACGGATAAGAGATCTAATGCAGGCGGTGAAGCTGCTGCAAGCATCGAAGGGTAAGACGAGCAAGCCGCTGCCGGCTATCGATCAGCCGAGCCAACCGTAGCGACCACCACCTTCTTCTACGTCCAACTCCCCACTTCCGTCCCTCTAACGAGGGTTTTTTATTATTTTCTAAACGAAAAAGTAACGGCTGTACCGCTACTTTCTCATGGTCGGGCTGGAGGGAATCGGACCCTCGACTCACGCACCCCATGCGCGTGTATTACCACTATACTACAGCCCGGTTTGATGTTACCGATCTTCTTCGACTGGGATGATTAAACCCGGTCGAGTGAAATTAATCAAGGAGTTTCGCCCAACAGAAGGTATCGCACAAAAAGAAGAACCCCACGTCGGCGGCCAAGCTTTGGTTGAAACTAATTGGACCGTGCACTGCCCAAAGGCTGTGCCCACCAACCTGATGACCCTGCATCGAGACGAACTTGCCCCTTTGCTAGCCAATCAGACTGACTCGATCGCTGGTACCCTCTCTTTCGCTCCAAGAAGTGAAAGAATATGAGTCCCTCAACCAAACTTTTAGCCCAAAGCTTTTTCGCCGCGTGAAGTTCAATTTGAGTGTAGCAGCTGGCCACCCGAACAGCAAAAATTCAATTAAAATAGGTTGAATCGTACTATAAATCAGTACGATCAACTAACCTTCGACGCTCTGTTCTCGCCAAATACTTATCAACCGATTAGCGTCAGGCGTATCCCGAGAGGTGGAGACAATAGACTCAACCTCGTCCTCAGGTCCACCATACGATCCCTGATAATGATCCAACCGCCAGAGCATACCAACCCGATTCAACTCCGGATGAAATTGCACGCCGTAGATGCTACTACTAGCCGATCTGAAAGCCTGCACTGGACAACGGTCCGACTCGGCCAACATCACCGCACCAGCCGGCAAGTCGACAATTCGACTGTGATGTCCTTCACTGGCCAAAAATTCTTCTGGGAATTTGGAAAACAACGGATCTTCAACTGCCATTGGCAGACGATGCAATCTAAAAGTACCGACCTCACTATGCTCGCGGTCTTCGATCGATCGACCACCGAGCGCCTCGGCTACAGCCTGAGCACCAAAACAAATACCTAAAACTGATAGCCCTATTTGCTCAGCTCGACCCACCAGCTGACACAACGACTCCCGATTAGGATAATCATCTTGTCCAGAATATTCGCCACTACCACCAATGATCACACCTGACAAATCATCCAATCGAACTAAATCAATCGGCCCGGTGATTAGATCATGCCGATCGAGTTCATTAACTGTAAAACCACCTAATTCTAACAAACAACGATATTCATGATCCTTGACCTTCTGATCCTCTCGAACTTGAATCAATAAAAATTTATCTGACATTGTTTTTTGATTTACTGACATGACTAAATAACTGTAGGGTGATCCAGATAAAATCGTCAACGGTCAAGGTCTACAAAAAAGGCCCCCAAGTTGGGGGCGAAAAACAGAAAAGATCTAGTCAGCAGCAGTTGCTTCTGTGGCGAGCTGCAAAAGTTCGGTCGACCGTGCAACGTTACCAGAGACACAGCAGACGGCGCAGTTCGGTTGATCTAGGTCCAAGCAACGAACATTAAATGGCAGAACTCCGCTCCGTCCATTGAACAACAGACCGTCGAGCCGCTCCTTCAAGCTGGAAAAGTCACGGATTGATTGTCCGACATTCAAACGAGACATCACGATCGACCAGCTTGAACACTTTTCCGAAATCTGATCAGCAACCCCCAAAGCATAGGTCATAGCTGTAACTCGAGCATTGCACTCGAGCAGCAGCAACTGCCCACCATCGATCGTGCGCATGAAATCGAAGCCAATCACACCGCGATAACCATGCGCCCGAAAATACTCAACCAAGGGCAGAGTCATGGACGTCATAAGACTCCGATCCTCAGGCCTAACGTGCAGTAATTCGCCGGACGAAATCACATTACCAATGTGAGTGAAGCCATTCACAATCAGTTGATCGCTAAAGCCCACCACCCGACAACCATCAGAGTTGATGTGCCATTGCACCGACATGGGCCAATGATTGTAGCCAGACTCAATGATGATCTCGCCGGTGGCCTTTCTCAGAAAATCATTAACAATGTCAGGCCATTCACGTGTCCGCTCTAGGCGTATCATCCCGTCACCAGAAGCGGAATCTGGCACCTTCAACACGACGAACTTTGGTCTGGCAATACTAAAGATCTGGTGTACAGCCGGGTAGACAGCCATCAATGTCGGATCGACAATCCGATATTCCGGAAACAATCCTCTGAGACCCAGTCGTTCGGCCAGCCGTCGTAATTCAGCCTTGTTACCGGCCTGACGTGCCAGCTTAGCAGGCGGTCCAAAGAACATTCCGGGTGGCAAATCGAGCATTTCAATCAGATTCTCTTCATGCTCTGTAACATCGAAGAACTGCAGTCCACCATGCTTTCTGGCCAATTCACCGATCTGTGAAGCCAGACTTACATCAGATAGAATAGACCGCACTGGACTCGAGTCCGGAACTCGAATAACCGTCTCTGGCCCGATGCCAACCGACCTCAACCACTCCAAGTAACCGTCGATCGGCCCGTCCATGACCACCGCCGCCTCGGGCAAAAGCAATGCTCGATCGGCGTATAGTCCCACTCCAGGCAAATAGAGATCCCCCCAACCAGTGACGATGTCGTGAATCCGCAGCATTCCTCTCTCCTCCTACTACACTAATTCCCTAGCTGATTCTTCGTTCGTGACTCTGGCCACATTGCCCGAATCCGAATCTTCACCAAGAACGACTCTACACCTACCGACTACCGAATGATCTGCTACTGATTTTGAAAGAACTGTCATTCATCTCCTTCCACTCTCCGCTGGGAGAAACAAAAGCCCGGCTCATTCTTCGGCCGGGATCGCTTCCTACGAGTTGTCTGTCTACGTTACAACTCAACAAGAACCGATCCCAGTCTAAACAAAATAAAATTCAGACCAGACTTACTAACCTTGATCTGCATCTCATGACCGAAACCACTATTGTGATGTTTGACTAGCATAAAAGTAATTTAGCACGAAAATAGAAGGCGTCAAATTCAAAAACCTACACAACGTAAAAACCTCACGATTGTGAGGTCTTTCTTTGTATTTAGAAAACTTGGACAACTGACGACAAATTACTCTTGCCATGGACACTCGGATAACTTTGCTAACTGCTCAAAATCGACCTCACCAACCTTTTGTGTCCCGTCAGCGAAAACCCAGGTCGGGTAAGAAGTAATACCAGCATCCCGACACACATCAGTCTGCAAACTAACATCGCCTTCAACACCACATTCAACGAATGGCAATCGACTGGCTGCCTCTCCGAATTCCTCCTTCTGTCGCTCACAATGTGAACACCAGTAAGCACCGTAAAACTTGGCACCACTCTCGGTTAGACAATCGGCCAGTCCAGCGATTTCTTCTTGAGTTGGTGGCAACGTGGATGGAACCGAACCACGTACTATCAAACGATAAACGCCATACACTCCAACCACCAAAACAATAATGGCCAAAATATAAGTTCTAAACATGATCCCCTCCTGGTTTGGTTTGATCTTGTTGTGTCTCATAATTGATGACCTTCAAAAAACAAAAGGCGCCGGAGTTAATTTACCAACACCCGGCACCTGACCGTTCCCTTTCTCTCATGAACCAGTATTGGCCGATCTATTAGTCTGGTTGTGCCTTCTGCCTTTGCGCTCACGACAAGCAACTTGAAGTTAGCACTGGTTGTTCTCATCAGCAAGGTTATTATGTGGATAATGAAAAACCGACCATGTCTATCAAGACATGACCGGTCCATCCGCAAAAACTCACGCAATCGAAATAGCTCACCAATCACTTCTTGACGGTGAATTTGGTGTAAGAAGAATCACGATTAAATAGTTCCTCTGGTCTAAACCAAACATTAATCTCGACCTCTGCTTCTTCCGGACTGGATGAAGCGTGAATCAAATTAAAAACACCAATCCCTTTTTCATCGGCGTGTGCAAATGAAACATGTGAATAGTCACCACGAATCGTACCGGGTGCAGCTGCCTTTGGTTCAGTGGCACCAACCATCTTACGTACCACTTCGACGATCTCTACTCCCTCAACCGTCATAGCCACCACCGGACCAGAAAGTAGCATCTCGATCATCATATTTCTAACTGCCTCACCACGTCGTTGGGCTAGATCTTCAGTGTAATGCTTTTCGGCTGTATCTTTCTCCGAAACCAGTAGTTTAAGACCGACAATACTAGCACCAACCCGCTCGAAGCGGGTAATGATCTCGCCGACGATGCCACGGTCCAGCGCATCCGGCTTCAAGAGCACGAGTGAACGTTGAATCATATTTTTGTTCATTGAAATTAAGGTCGTTGACCACAGATTACTGCTTAATGATGTAAGTTTCAAGGCAACGGACCCACCGCCACAGCAGCTTCTTACAGCCAAATGGTACACCGTACAAAAAAGAGGTCCATTACGGACCCCCTAAAAACCCTACCAAACGGGCATCCCGACCGGATTCCCTGGACAAAGAACTTACCAAAGATTTATCTTTTCGCCGTCGCCTCTTCGGGCATGCCACGCTATCCTCTTTAGGTCCCGCCAGACATCACCGAAGATGGTAATGTTGAGAACGGCTAGACTCGTCACAGACAGGAGGGCAATGCAGACGACGACTCCGATCATGTCCTTATCCAAGAGACGAACGAGGCAGCCAACAGTGAGAACGAAAAAGAATATCCACACTGCATTTTTTTCCGGACAGACAAATGATCGTAGCCTGCGATCGATCACGCCGACCGTCAGATGTCCCACCAAAAACGACAGGGCAAAAATAGTCACGTCCCACGTCTTCCAGAAGACGAATGACCCACCGGAAAAAAGAACGTTAGCCTCAAATTGATTTTCCCAGACTTCCACGACCATAAAACTTACAATGAAGACCAGTCCGGTCAGGAGCAGTGTCCAGTGCAATACGCTGAACAGCCTAGCGTTTCCAAACAGTCGCAATATGGCGGCGGAATGCAGATATCCCCACCATCCGACTTCAGATACGGACATGTCGACTGACAGACGGGGCAAACCCCCGACCACTGCCGTCGTTACCTTAGGCATGGTAACCGATCTTTCTGCCAGTCGTCTCGCCACACCTGACAGTGCGACCAAACCGACCAGTACGTACATCGTAATCCACGATGCTGACAGACCACTTTCCACGTTTCCTCTCTTTCTGTTGCTATTTTAGATAGCAACGATCCAGCCTATCAGTGCATCGACGGTGTGTCAAGACAGTGTATCGCGTCGCAACTTTTAGCGTTTACGAAACTTTTTTGTCGTCCAAGACCTATGAATAATGTCGTCCCGGACTCTGAACTGGATATCTTTCCTCCTGTCGTCCCGGAACTGTGAGCGAGCGTAGCGAGTCGAACAGTATCCGGGACCCAGGAGTAAAATCGATCGGCTTCTGGATCCCGGATAATTGCTGACGCAATTTCCGGGATGACAAACTGGGAAGAGTGGCGATTTTCAAGATGACAAAATAAAAAGTAAGG
>MGFG01000019.1 GCA_001791745.1 Candidatus Uhrbacteria bacterium RIFOXYC2_FULL_47_19
GTGGTATCCGGGACCCAGGAGCAGAAAGATTGGGATTAGCTTCTGGATCCCGGATAGACCTCGCCTTGCTCGGTCTTCCGGGATGACAGATTGAGAAAAAAAACGAGAATTGACAAATAGAGGAGGATGACGGCAAAGGCTAAAAGTCAAGATTTGACCCCAACAAACACAGAAAAACTCGAATCGTGTCTCAGTACGATCATGCAATCATTCGATTCAATACCGCTGAATCCATCACTTGAGGAAAAAGCTGCTGCACTGTTCTATCTCTTGATCAAAAACCACCCATTTCAGAACGGTAACAAGCGTGTCGCTGTAACCACTCTATTGGTATTTCTTAGTTTAAACGAAAAATGGATGACATTAGACATGCGTCGTTTATATAATTTTGCTGTCTGGGTTGCGGAAAGCGATCCTTCTTTAAACGAAGAGACAATCGCAGCTACAGTTGCTTTCGTTGGGAAACATCAGACCGAACTCTAATAAGAAGCCAACCTAATTTCAAATGGTCGTATCAAAAAACTGCCATTGGCAGTTTTTTAATTAATGTCTCTCTGATCAGAGTTAAACTACTCCCCGTCCGCATCCCCCACCATTAGTTCATAACCGGTTCCTTCGATAATCAGACGAAGTAACTTAGTGGCATCGTCGCGCGCATCCTCGAACAATTGTGAATCCTGTCGGACCGACTCCTTAGCCGCAGCAATCAACTGCTCGAGTGCTCGATTGTGATCCTCGTTGGGATCATTGTCGAGCACGTACCTGAGCACACCCTGTTGTGACTCGACCTCAATGTCACCATGCTGGCTAGCATTCAGAATGTCGGCCGGCGGCACGTCGACCCGCACCGTCTTAGCTTCTTGATCGACCACAATATCCTTTTCCGTCAGTTGAGACATGTCGACACCTACATCAACCCGAATCACACCATCGGCCTTAACGGTCTGCCCCCAAAAAAAGTTGGACCACTTCGATCCGGTATCAACCACAATCTCCGATTTCTGATCGATATAAATTGATTTGGTGACTACGAAATATTGATCGGAAATGCGCTCCAGGATGGCCAGCGAGGTGATGGCTATCTGTTCCTCTTGAACCGGCTTAGAGAAATCCAATTTAACGACGGCGACCAGTGCGGCGGTGGCTAGCAGCACGAAGCCAAAAAGCAGTAAGGTTTTCCTGAATCCGGACATAGACGAAATTCTATTAAGTAAATCTGTCCTCATTCTGTCTGACTCCACCCGGTCCGGCAAGTGAGAGCGGTAGAATTAAGAAGGATAGAAAATCAAAATCTGACCCCCTACCACCCTGCAATGTTGCCCCGCAGTCCAATCATCCGTATTATAACCGCGTTATCATCTAATCTCTGACCATATGCTGACCATTCTAGAAAACATGCGCCTAATGGTGATCGGTCATAACACTGCCTACGATTATCTCCTAGCGGTTGGTATCTTCCTCGGAGTCATCGTCGGACTAAAATTAATTCAGACTTTAGTACTAATTCACCTTCGACGACTGGCCAAAAAAACCAAGATTCAGGTTGATGATGCGATCATTGAGGTCTTTGAACGTATCAAGCCACCGTTCTATGTATTATTCGCACTCTATCTGGCCACTCGTACTCTGACACTACCGCCGATTATAGAAACGGTCGTCGGGTTAGCGTTCGGTATCGTGTTGGCGGTTGAAATCGCCATTGCCATCGGCCGACTAATCGACCGATTACTCGAAATTCGAGTGAAAGAGACCGACGGCTCCGAGAACGACAAAGCACAGCTTTCCTCTGTACTCCAAACGATCGGCCGCATTGCCAAAGCGCTAGTCTGGATTGTGGCTGCGCTCATGCTGCTAGCCAACCTGGGCGTCAATGTCACTTCACTGGTGGCTAGTCTGGGTATTGGCGGCATCGCCATCGCCCTCGCACTCCAAAACGTTCTCGGTGATTTGTTCAGTTCAGTCTCAATTCTGATCGACAAACCGTTCGTGGTTGGTGACCTAATCATGATTGGCGAGCATAGTGGCAAGATCGAACGTATCGGCCTCAAGAGTACACGACTCCGAACCCCACTCGGTGAGGAGTTGATCATCTCAAACCGTGAATTAACCAACGTTCGTGTCCAAAACTTTGGTCGTCTCCAGCGCCGCCGGGCCTTGTTCACGTTAGGTGTCACTTACAACACTTCATCAGAAAAACTTCGTCGGATTCCGGAGATGATGCGTAAAATTATCGCTGCTGAAACGACCGCTGAATATGATCGTTGCCATTTTGTCCGCTACAACGATTCGAGTCTGGACTTCGAAATCGCTTTCTATGCGAACACCTCTGACTACAACGAATATCTCGATCTACTCCAAAACGTGAACCTCGCTGTCTACGACGTGTTCGCTGCTGAAGGAATAAAATTCGCCTTCCCGACCAGGACGGTCGTCATGGAGAAGTAGCTGGGCTCGCCCGACGAATCCCCGGATCTCGTCCGGGGATTTTGTTTCGCTAAAAGAGTAAATGAGCGATCGGCGAAACATAAGAAATAACGCCAACCTCATCAAGAGCGACCATATAGCTACCAATTCTATGGGAAAACGTCTCTCCGCTATCTTCGTCCTCAACTCGCACAATCGAACCAATGACCACCTCCTCGCCACCTAGCTCTGGCTTCGGCAGCACCTCCGCCTGACTCATGACCTCAGCTAGCTTCTCTAACTGCCGACCATACATCATAATCTGACGCTAACCATCTTCAAAACCAAAATTATCATGCCAGGTCTCAGAACTCTGGTCAGTACTATCAGCTGCGTCGCGAAAGGCTTCCTGAATTTTTTCTTTCAGATTGGCAATCTGTGCGACTAGACGGTTATAATCTTCCTAAAAAAATAATAAGACATAGATCTTAACAGCCGATAATGTCATTAAACTCAAAACGCGAAATATCTTATAAAGGCTGAAGGTTGGTGTCAATCGTACGCACTACAATCAATGACCAAACATATTATGATATGCAAAATCCGGCTCGCGCCGGACTCTGTCTTTTGGGGTCTCGAAGTTCGTATCGGCTATAACTGCGTTACTGAATCCTAAATCGAATCTTCCGGACCTGTGCTTTCCGTATGTGTTATCTTCCCCAAATCAATTGATCAATTGCACAAGACCTGAACTATAGCACCGAACCGCCAAAAGGTCAAGCGTTGGGGACTGTTTTGGAGGCAGAAGGCGCATTCTTAGCCAAGAAACCAACAAAAGACGGAGCCTGAACCATGGGCTGAAACCAAAAACCGCCTCCGGTAAGAGACGGCTTTCTTTCTGATTACTAGAACCGACGGCGGGGCGGGCCTCGACGGCCAGCTGACTGCGCCGAAGGTCCGGCTACTGACGGACGCGGTCGGCGACTGGCCGATGGTCCTCCAGCCGAACGACCACGATTCGGACGACGTCGGTTATTGGACGACTGACTCAAAGATTTGATCGAAACGCTCGGTTCAAACGGCAGATTAAGCATGGATAACCGCTTCTGAATCAATAACTCAATGTCAGTAACTATCTGACCTTGATTCGGCTCAGCAAAAGAAATCGATTTACCAGTCCGCTCAGCTCGTCCAGTCCGACCAATACGATGCACATAATCCTCGGCTTGCTCCGGTAGATCAAAATTAATGACCATCGAAATACCAGTGACATCAATACCACGAGCTGCAATGTCGGTTGCTACCAACACTCGGAATTTACCATTCTTAAATCCACCGAGTGCGGCGCGGCGCTGGGCCAATGTCCGATTACTGTGAATCTCAGCCGCCTTTTCGTTATCGCGACATAACTCATGCGTAATACGCTTAGCGCCATACTTAGTGCGAGAAAAAACCAGTACTGTTCCCCGCTCCTCCTTAAGAAGATGGCGAAGCAAACGTAACTTATCCTGCTTAGGAACTACACAAAGTTGCTGTTCAACTAGTTCGGACGAAGAACCAGAACGAGCTACCTCGATTCGCTCCGGGTCACGCATATACTGCTGAGCTAGACGGGCGATTTCGTCTGGCATAGTGGCCGAAAAAAGCATGGTCTGACGTTCGGTTGGTACAGTCTGCATGATCTTTCTGATCTGCGGAGCAAAACCCATGTCGAACATACGGTCAGCCTCATCCAACACAACAACACTTACTCCATCAAGCGAGGCGGTTTTGCGCTGCAGGTGATCAATGAGTCGACCAGGTGTAACTACAATAACATGCGGCTTCCGTCTCAACTCTTCAATCTGACGACCCATCGATGCTCCGCCGATCAGCACTGACGTACGCAATCCAAACCGCTTGGCAATCTTAATTAATTCCTCTTCAACTTGAAGTGCCAACTCACGGGTCGGTAACACCACCAATCCTTGACCTCCCTCATGCGCAATACGCTGCAACATGGGAATAGAAAAAGCCATGGTCTTACCAGTACCAGTCTGAGCAATACCCACGATATCCCGACCTTGAATACAAATCGGAATAGCCTTGGATTGAATTGGTGTTGGATTCTTAAAACCGGAACCCAATAAAGCGGCTAATAACTTGGGGGCAATTCCTAACCCGTCAAACCCAACGGTCCCCTCTTCGCTGTTCTGTTCTTTATTGTTCATACTTAAAAACGTGACCCGATATCTGCAGAGTCACGTTTTTGGACTGTCTAGGAAGATCCTTGTTAGGTCCAGTCGTACGAATCTCTGAGCTCGAGTCCATCACCGCTTGATTAGCTTTTTTGCGATGACGCTCTGACAAGTGCCAATTAAATCACAAAACAGCAAAAGTGTCAACCTGTTCCTGCCTAAAATTAGGCAATCTAAGGCAAAAAAGACGCCCAAGCGGACGTCAGAAGACTCGATTGCCGTTTGTTGATGGAAGCGGAAGGGTTAAGAGTTCCGCCTGTTCACCTCGAAACGAGAGTACCAAGAATGATCCGGCCCGATGCAAAACATCAACCTTTGAGTCCAGATGCGGATTAGCATCAAGCAACTGCTGACGAAACCAGTCAGGGCAGATTCCAACTAGAACAGGAAACCTTGTTTCGTTGTACCGCGACCAATCATGATCTGGATATAACAGAGCAGTGTAGTCTTTAGCCTGCCTACTAGTTTGGGGATCCAGCACCAGACCCAACAGTCTACGGGACTGACAACCCGATTCGAGCGCCAGGGTCGCTTCGATCAAGAGCTGTCGCCAGATGCCATCATCTCTCCTTAACTCGATTACACTTTCGGACATCTATCGACTCCTCCATCAAGAAACAAGATTACCAAAAATCCGGCGCCAGATGAAATTAGACACCGGATTCAAAAACTTTTTCTTAGAAGTACAACGATAGTCCCAACGATCCGTGAAGTAAGACTAATGCCACTGTTAGGTAGGCCAAACGTACATGAGTCTGGTACGACATTAATCGTTTGCCTTTCCAGGTAAGCTTAGACGCAACAGCAGTCAATAATAGGAATAATAAACTTACAATACCGCCGTACATAATTAGCGGTTTGCCGAAGATAGAAAAATAAGCGATATCAATCAGCATAAAAATTATTTCAATGCTCCGATCAAATAGTTAGCTAGATCAGCATTGGCTCGTGACGAGTGTGGTGGACCGGATTCACCGCGATCTTTAGTAGCAAAAAGTTGTGAAGCCTCCTTGCCACAACCAGCCAGCATCGCTTGACCTCCCAGATGTCCGGCAATAGCCCCGGTCACATCATAAACTAAACCATTGATAGCCATCCAACAATCTCCAATAGAAGCGTGTAGAGCCAGATCGTCGAGAGTATAAATCTGTTCTGGAGTTGTAACTGACGTAGGTGTGTTTACTGTGCTGTTCTGTGTCTGTCTAGAACAGCCAGCACCGGTCAGTAGTAATGCGGCAAAGGCCAATACCACAAGCGAAATCATCCTAGTCTTTCTCATAACGAGAGGTGTATTAAGTTTCTAGCGGTAAAACAAGGCCAAAAGTTGAACCACTATCACGTCCATTTGATTCGACAATCATTCTTCCGTTATGAGCGTCAACAATCTGCTTGGCGATGAATACACCCAATCCCTCACCACGTGACTCCAACTTAACCGCTGACATACCACTCTTAAAGATACGTAGAATGGACTTAATTTCCTCGTCGGTCATGCCGATTCCGGTGTCCGTGACTCGAATCTCGACGGTACTACCAACAACAGAAGCAGTGACAACTATTTCTCCATGCTCGGTGTACTTAATAGCGTTGTCGACCAAATTCATAAGGGCATGGTAAATGGCCCCGGAGTCACATGATACCAGTGGTAAATTAGATGGCACAACAGTTTTAAAGGTTAGACCTTTTCGCTGAATCAAAGGATCTACCTCAGCAGCTAAACGTACAATCACAGAACCGAGACCTGTGTCCGATTTATAAATTTTGAGTTCGCCAGTCTCGATCCGTCCAACATCCAAAAAGGTCTTACTGGTACCCATCAACCGATCTAGAGTCTCAATGTTCGACTGTAATACCTCTCGCATACGCTCCGGCAGCTTACCAAACTCGCCCTTGAGTGCTAACTCAGTGTAACTATGCAGTGAAGTCAGTGGTGAATGCAGTTGATCGGCCACGAGCGAAACGAACTTAGTTTTGAGACGATCAGCCTCGACTAACTTACGATTCATGACAATGACCTGCTCCTGCATTACTTCATTACGTCGCTGCTGTCTAATTTCACGTACAAAAATTCTAGTAGTCATCGCTCCGTACGAAAGAAGGAAAAAGAGAACTGCTAATCGAGAACCGAAATCAAAAATGGTTTCCGACGAAACGACCATGTCAGAAATGAAGACGAAAAGTGCGATCAAAATCAGAACCTCAACACCAACCAATCTCAAATCCACCAGCAACCTTCGCTGAACAACGAAGGGCATAATAATCAGTACACCACCGACTAATGACACGATAGTGAATAGAAAATTAAAATCACGACCTAAATAAGAACTAAAAATTACACCAGACACTGCATAAAAAACGAACACTGCACCAGCAATGACTGAAAGCAACTCCTTGGAGCCCATTCTATGTTTGGCTCGCGCAGCATAGATCATCACAGCCAATGATGCAGCCACAAACAATACGAAATGTAGTGCCAACAATTTCAGACCGGTTCCTTGTAGTGAAAAGCTGTGGCCACTTTCCCTAACCAGCATATCGGAAAAGAAAACAAACCAACCGATAACCAAGTTAGGCAACAACGCAATCAGCCAAACCAATCGAGGTAACTTTCGATCAAATAGATAGGTCAGACCAAAAAGATAAAAGAAACCCGGTACTAGAGGGCCTACAAAACACAGCAGCTGAATCCAGAATAACGTCTGTCCAACCAAAGTCGGTAGTCGCCAGAAAGCCAAAGCCATCAACCACAACGCCGCCGAAACCATAATGCCAGAAAAAGCCAAGTGACGATGATTTTGCTGACCACTAAAACTAATCCAGGTTCCCAAACCCATCAACAACAAAACTACAATCAGTGATGTATAGGCCATCATCTGCTGTAATAAAATTGAGTTCATAGTTAATCAGTTATCCAACTTGATTGATGCACGAATTTCATTTTCTGACAGACTACTTTAACTGTAATACAAAATTATGATACCACAGCTACAACACTCGAACATCGGACTAATCCAGAAACAATGCGACACTAACTCGAACAGACTCGCTTATGGTGAATCTATACTCTTAAGTAAAACCGCCGACGGTAATCTTTATAATGCGCACCAATCCAGCGTCGGAATACTCTAACAGTATGGATACTGAAAATTCCTGCGACTAAATTCTAAAACGAATTAAAAACGACTTTCCATTGACCGTTCGACTCAACTAATGCCCTCCTCCTTAAGAAACTCCAGACCAGTCTCACTACCCAATGTCCTGATTATTTTGACAATATCTTTCTTAGTATCAGCGTCGATCGAGTCCCAAGCCCGACCCATGAGCAGATTCAGGCCAACCTCGCCACCGTACTCTGCAACAACCCGGGCAATATCATTCTTGGTGTTGGCGTCGACCGAGTCCCAGACCTCGTCAAACCTATCTATAAACAAACGAGTGCCAACCTCGCCACCGTACTCTACGATGGCCCGGGCAATAATATTCTTGGTGTTGGCGTCGACCAAGTCCCAGACATCGTCAAACCTATCTATAAACAAACGGATGCCAACCTCGCCACCGTACTCTACGATGGCCAGGGCAATTTTATTCTTGGTGTCGACGGCTGCCGAGTCCCAGACCTGGCCCATGAGCAGATTCAGGCCATCTTCGCCACCGTACTCTACGATGGCCCAGGCAATAATATTCTTAGTGTCAACGTCAGCCGAGTCCCAGATCTCGTCAAACCTATCTATAAACAAACGGATGCCAACCTCGCCAATGTGCCATACGATGGCCCGGGCAATATTATTCTTGGTGTTAGCGTCGACCGAGTCCCAGACCTCGTCAAACCTATCTATAAACAAACGGGTGCCAACCTCGCCACCGTACTCTACGATGGCCCAGGCAATAATATTCTTGGTGTTAGCGTCAGCCGAGTCCCAAACCCGACCCATGAGCAAATTCAGGTCAACCTCACCACCGTACCCTACGATGGCCCGGGCAATAATATTCTTGGTGTTAGTGTCAGCCGAGTCCCAGACATCGTCAAACCTATCTATAAACAAACGGGTGCCAACCTCGCCACTGTACTCTACGATGGCCTGAGCAATAATATTCTTGGTGTTAGCGTCAGCCGAGTCCCTGACCCGGCCCATGAGCAGATTCAGGCCAACCTCGCCACCGTACTCTACGATGGCCCGGGTGATATTACCTAGTTCCTTCCCGTATCCAATCTTCAGCAGTCCGGAATAAGCATCCCCCATCCCACCCTCCGACATCCACGAGCGGACCGCATGGACAGCCAAACCGTAGTCAACAAACAGCGGCGAGGTGTACACCGCGTAGACAGCAGCAGCCCTCTGCTCCGGCGAGCTACCCATAAGCGACAAGGTCAAGGCCTTCCGTACTGCGTCGGCCGGTCCAAGGCTGTCGAAGTTGCCACTCCCAGGGGCCACGTCCTCCGGCACCTCGGCGGCCCGGGCGGCGAACGTCGCCAGCCAGCCCAAGCGGACCGGATCGATCCGATGCTTCCTGCCGCGCCGTTCGCGGCCGTCGTCCACCGTCAGCGTGGGTGGGGGCAGAGAACGCACTTCAGTCGTGCCGTGATCATTGGTCTGGTCCCTGCTTTTGGCGAAGACCCTTTTTCCAACCTTTGGTGGCAGCGCGTCGGCGTCCACGTGGATGTGCAGCGAGGCCAGCCAGCCAGGACATGCGACCTCGGCGCGCCTGGCCTCCATGTGCAGCGAGGCGAGCGTCGCCAGATCGAGCGGCATGCCGCCCTTCCCGGTGCGCAGTTCGATGCATTCCTGGTCGATACTGACCTCAAGTAACGAACTACCATTCAGGACAGCCTCTACGTCGTTCCGAATTTCTTCCTTATTCCCAGAAAACGGAGCGTACTCCAACTCGAAGCCGATGTGGGGTAGACCCACGCCACTAGACTCCGGAACTGGAGGTCCGGCACGCATGACTCTGGCGACCAGAGCCGACCACTCGGCCGGAAAGTATTCGGCCAAATCGGCGACCGGCTTCGATAGCTCGGTGGACAGCCCGAGCCAGGCCTCGCCGTGCACGGCACGTAGCCGCTCCAACTCAGACGGTGCACCATGGGTACGGTCCGCGAGCAGGGATATCGACAGCGGCGACGAGAAATCCCCGGCATCGGCCATGGCGGCGGCGCAGTCGGCCTTGGCCTTACGAGGCAGCTGGTCGTACGGCAGCAGGTCGAGCGCGGCCCAAATCTCCCTCTTCAGCCCGCCGTCCGCACTGCGAGACAACTGAGCGAGGCGCAACGCCAGCTCTCCGGTGTGTGCCTTTTCCGGCTCTCTTATCCGATCCAGCAAAAACGCCAACGCACGCACCATGTCAAGTCTGGACTTGTCAGGCATGAGACTCCAGGCCTCGGGCAACAACAGTAAGGACAGTCGACCGTACTCCAGCTCCGCTCCTTTTTTTCTGAGATCAATCCGTTCCGAGAGATCTTCAATAGTCAACTCGCCGGACAAAAAACGCCGGAAGGTAGAGCGGACCTCACCCCGCCCATCGAAACCGGACGCCTCCAGCACTGCATCGACGTACGGCCTAAGCTGAGACTGCCCGACCAGCAGGTTGATCTTCATCGCCTCGTGCGCCTTCAGGGCCGCGGCGACGATCTTCGGCGGCAGGTCTGCGTACGATGTATCTTCCATCTCGTCCGACATTAATTCAGTCTCTGTTCGTTCTTGTCTTGGTAAATCCGTCTCTTTGAACAAAGATACGCCTTCATCTTCTGACACCGGCATCAACAGCCCAGAAGGACCGATCTCGAACTCCTTGCTGGAGGCCAGATCGACCCTCTTGGGCCGTACTACTTTCATGCCGTTGTTGACGGGCGGCGGCAAGCGCAGCTCCGGCGGTACACAGCAATCGTCGGGTGATGCGATCAACTCGGGAATGTCCGTATTGAACGGCCTGCCGGTCCGTGGGTCAATAATACGTCCGGACTCTTGATTCTTCATGTCTTTCAGCTTAGGTTACGGTCCCCTTCATTATATTGAAAATCCAGACATTGTTAAAATGACAGCTAGGATGAAATTAGAGTTAATGGACATTTTCAGTTGGTTTTTTGGCTATTTTGATGCTAGGTTGCGCATATATTCTTCATTTTGATTTTTTCGTGACCGAAGAGACGAATGCCGACTATCTTTCGGGGATCAGGAGGCTTGAAGATGATTTTGGGTATCGGGTTGTCGCCGCCGTCTGTGATGGCAAAAAATGGCTCTGTGAGCAGCTAAGGGCAGCCGGATACCCTGTCCAGCATTGCCAGTTCCACATGCTCAAGACCGTCACGAGACATCTCACGAGGCATCCCGTTCTTGAGGCCGGCATCGAGCTTCGACGGATCGCCATGACGCTGAAGCATGCCTCAGGCGCATCCTTCACGGGAGCGCTTCATGATTGGTTCGGGCGCTGGAGGGTATTTCTTAAAGAACACACGACCGATCCCGTGACCGGACGGTGGCAGTACACGCATCGGCGCATTCGAGGTGCCTATGCCTCCCTCATGCGCGCCCTCCCGTTTCTCTTTACCTTCGAGGGCTATCCTGACCTCGATATCCCAAAAACCACCAATACCTTAGACGGAACATTCTCTCATCTCAAGCAAAAAATCTACGTGCATCGAGGATTGAATGTCGAGACTCAAAAGAAGATGATCGGAACGATCCTAAATGCCCCCTCACAGACCAAAAGACCAACTGAAAATGTCCATTAAGCCGAAATTAAGACAAAAACTAAAAAAGACCTGATAGTAGACATCTCTTTAAATGACAGCCTGTTCCATCTCCAACTCGGACACTAACTCCTGCCAATGTTCACGATAGTAAGTATAACGTCGATCAAATTCCTCCCGTGAAGTTGGCTGAACTTTTAGTTCGTTCAATAATCCATACAATTTACGAAGAGCTACCTCACGTCCATCCGGTCCGACCAATTCTTCTAATTCCACAATCCGACCATAACCACGCGTGATATCGAGCGTCGCTTTGACCCCATGCCACCTAAAACGACGTCGCTCGCGGAACCACTTAACCTCGACTGTGTGTCCTAGGGTCATCATTAGTTCTGATAATCTAGGAAAATCCTCCCATCGACATCGTACTTCAAATTCCTCTCGAACAGTGTCATGTAATTCTCCACTTTTGAGCCATAGCTTAGCCTCACGATCGGAACGCTGGATACGAAGATCGTGTGCCCCACTCAAATAATGTGTCTCCTGAAAATCCTCACCTAACGGTTCACCCTCTCTGTTGAATCGCTCAAGAAGCTCATCAAACTTACGCCCATCCACAAAACTCCTAACCTCACATTCAAAAACTGACATAGTAAAACCAGATCAACCCACCTTGGCCACCAGTACGACATAATTACGACCATACTTTTTAGCGCACTTGGGGCAGGTGGTGTAATAAAAGAACAGCTTTTCTATCTTTTGTCCGCGAGACTCAACGAATCGACCCATCTCTCCAATCCACTGCCCAATATTACGATAGGGCCCCTCAAAAACCTTAGAGAGAAAAACACCGGAAAGCCTAACTATGTCAGCACCATCAACCTCTCGATCCATTTCAATTAGTAAATCCGCTCCCCAAGATGATCGCTCGTCCGACAACCAAATCGGATGGACCGGCATAGCACCAGCACGCTCTAACCGATCAAAACCTCTCTTAAAAACAGCGCCCATGTTGATGGGCATATGCAAAAAACTCCTGACCTTCTCTCGTAAAAACGGTTTATTGCTCCACGTCACTTCTTTTTCATCCCAAAGACTAGGATCAAAACGTGGACAACATTCATCCCCTTGTCCGACTCCTTCTCCATTAGTTTGGTTATTCATAGCATAAAGAAGTAATAAATGATGAAAAAACATAGAATCAACCCGCTCCACAATTTCAATATAACAAAAGCTGTTCTCAGACGCACTCTTGGTCAAAACACAACGACGAGGTAACATCCACCCATGCCAGAACCAATATTAAACAGTTTACTGATAGTCATCTTCGTCGTAGTGCTGACCGCCGGCTATGCTGGGTTATCCGCTGCGCCGTGGGTACCGACACGCAAAGGTGAGCGTGCCTCATTGGTCGCCAAATTAAAGTTAAAAGATGGCCAAACCGTCTACGACCTAGGAAGCGGTGATGGTTCGTTGTTGTTTGCATTGATCGAACGATTCCCTAACTGCCGATTGATTGGCTTAGAAATATCACTACTACCATTCCTAATCTCGCTGATACGTCGACTAACTGGGTGGTCGAGATATAAAAACGTCCGATTGCTCTTTCGTGACTTTTATCGAACCGATTTGTCTAAAGCTGACTTAGTATTCGCCTATTTAATGCCCGGTTGCTACACCAGAATCAGCGAAAAATTCTCGAAAGAACTCAAAAATGATTGCATTGTGGTGATTGAAGCCTGGCCAATTCCTGGAATAGAAGTCAAGGACAAGATCGTTGGAGACCGGCAGCTGCCGCTCTACGTCTACGAAGGACGGCAATTTAGGACCGGCAAGTAGCCAAAAAGCACCGAGCGTAATGCCCGGCGCTTTTTTCGCTGCTGTATTCGCCTACTCCTTCCTGGCGTCGACGATGGAATCCCAAGTCATGTAAGCCGAACTACCAGCCTCTCCGTCCTCTTCAATCACACACAGCTCCACATCACCTTCTTCGACGGACACGACAATTAAATTCGGGACAGTCTGTTCTATTCCATCTTTCCTTAGCTGCACGAAAGTCAGGCTACCCTCGAACAGAGACCGTTCCCTATCATTCCAGACTTCCAACGATCCTTGCAATAGGGTCTTCAGACGTTCCTTCTTCTGCTCGATTGTTTCTCTACCGCTCTCAAGGGTGAAATTGGGCTTTCTTTCTCTTTCTTCATCCATAATCTTAAAACGCAAGGTTAAGGCAAAACGACCGGCGACACCTCGGATTTACGATGTCCGTTCCAAGCTACAGTCGTCACCACGAAGATTAATATATAGAAGACCAATCCATAAACACAGGTCGGCAGGCCCAAGGTATAAAACGGACCTCCAGACAGGATGGAGATAATCTCCGGCACTGCAAACCAACCAGCAAACAAGATACCGAAGCCAGAAAGTGCCAAATTAATTTTAATCGGCCAGCCGGTCCGCACTTTCTTTAAGTTGGCGTAGAGTGAAACTAAAAATAACAGTGAAAAAATAACAAAGCCGTAGGCACAGGACGGCAAACCCCATAACGTTGGACATGATTCGTTGAACGCACACGCCCCACCAAACAACTTAATGCCAGTCAAATAACCGGCGAACAACACGCCAGCTAATGACAACCACGGAGCCGCCTTTAAATAACTTTCAATCTTCATGATGAATAGCTTATAAAATTATAGGAGGGCCGATTCAGCCCAGTAACTCATAGAATACACCAAATCATTACAGAAGTAATGATTGCACCCATCCAATCAACCGAACTGCTACAATATAAACAGTATCGAAAAATTCTCTCACCTATCAAACCATGGCTTACCTATCCGTCGTCCTCGCCCAATTCCTCTATACCCTATCCGATGTTTGGAAAAAATCGATCTTCGGCGAACAAGGTTTCAGTATTGGAACCTTTGTGCGACCAGCTTTCCTGTTGGCTCTGATTGTCGCTGCTGCTGGTTTCGCTTTTCAAATGCACGCCTTATCTAAACTCGACCTATCACGGACGATTGTTATGATGGGGCTGCTGGCGATCATTTTTTCCTCAACCGCCGGCGTGATTTTCTTCCGTGAACATCTCAATATCTGGAACGTTATCGGCCTAGCACTGGCCTGTGCAGCCATCGTACTAGTAAACGTAAAATAGGAAACGTTAGTAATAAAAAGACGTCCTGTTATGGACTCTTTTTATTTTGGTCGAGAAAAAAGTAACACGGTCGGGGAGAACTTGTTGGCTAGCCAAATGCCGTCGAGTCGCCAGCCATGATCGACGAACCAGCCCTGAACCGGATTCGCTGCTGGCTGAAACTCGCCAGTCACCAGGAAGACGCGTTCTGTCTCGCCGATGTCACGTTCCATTCGAGTCAGCATCTCTGACCCCGCGACCGCACTGCCCGAATAGCGCACCAGCCGCTCATTAAAATTTAGCGTCTCGTCGTAAGCGTAACCGGACGCGACTGGCAGCGACCCGCGGTAGTATTCTCGAATCGGCAACTCGGAAACGAACCATTCAGCGAAAATCATATCCCCGACATGTTCCTGCGTCTCAATGAAATGCATAGCCCCGTCCCAACGGATCCGGCGGACCGATACTAGCTGCCAAAGCGACGATAGGATCAGCGACAGAAAAACGACGACAATAATGAATCCGACGATCGTACGCCGAGACGAACGGAAGAACCGCACTAACACTGAGCCTCCAACTGCCGTGAGCGCCAGGACTGCCGGTAGCGCGACGAGATAATACTTGACCGTGGACCAACCCAACGGCGCGAAGACCACAAACGGCGCAATCGCCAATAACGTATACAGCTCGGCAATCCGCGGTCGATCTCCGGTCTGACGACGTAGCGACCTGAAAGCAACAATCATCAAAACGGCCGCGAACAAACCTATCAACCACAGACTGACTTCCGAAGTACCGTGAGCGAACAACTTCGAAAAGACTCCGACCGCCGCAAGAACTCCCCCGTTTGTCCCGAACTGCCACTCATTTCCGAAACCAGCAGATCTAAACTTAATGACTGGAACTAACCAAGCCAAAAACGGAATTATCATTCCAACTACAGCAATCACTAATCGACGTCGAGCAGGACCATTGGATCGCCAGAAGCCCCAAACAACCATGATTGCAAACGGCACAACTACAGTAAGATGTGTCAGCAACGCCGCGGCAGCCACTAAACTCCAAACTAGCAATGACCGACGACTAAAGTCACTTCGCCAAGCACGCACGAACAACCACAACGACAAAGAGACGAGCAAAGTTAGTAACGAATACATTCGTGCCTCGCCAGACAAGTAGATCAACACCGGAGAAATAGCCACTAACGTCGCAGCCACAGCCGCTGACCAACGCCCACCGATCTCCCTAGTCACCAACCAAACCGCCGGAACCACAGCTGTACCGCACAGCACCGACAATAATCGGGCAGCTGACAGCGAATCGCCTACAACCCACAACCAACTAGTCAAAACCAAATGAAAAAATGGTGGATGTACATCCCAAAAAGCCGGCAACCACGACTCTAACGTGGACGCCGACGCAAAATGTAGACTGAATAACTCATCAAGCCAGCCGGTCCCCTGCATCCTCAATGAGAGTAAGCGCAGGCCTAATGCCAACAATGTCGTCACAATCAAACTCATATCATTAGTCTGATGATACCTTATTGGGGATCGTTCATAAGTATCACCAAAAAATGCGCAGATAAACGTAACTAAATTTCACCGCACCAAACGGCCTATGTAACTTATAGCTCTCATTCCTGTACTGCCAACTTGACCAATGTTATACTTGCCCCATCTTCGACTGCAAAAAATGCCTATGTCTATAATGGTTTCACTCAAAAAAGAAAAAAAGACGGACGCTGGGGAAATGTTGCTATTTCCTGAAGCCATTGAACCAGAAAAAAGTCCGGATTGGATGTTCGCCGACAATGAGGAAGGGCAACTGGCGGTTGATGTCTTTGAAACGGATCGAGAGATAGTTCTTAAATCGGCTATTGCTGGTGTCTCATCCGATGATCTCGACGTCTTCCTGCACAATGACATGTTAACCGTGCGTGGCATTCGTCGTCACGTCTCAGAAGACTGCGCGCGTTATATGGTTCGAGAGTGTCACTGGGGACCCTTCTCTCGATCGGTCATCTTGCCGAAAGAGATTGAAGAGGACCGAATCTCCGCTGTCCTAAAGGATGGGGTACTAACTGTACGAATGCCTAAAACTGATCGCTCGCGCCGTATTGAGATTAGTGAAATCTAATCACAGTCGATAGTCACACCTCATAACGAACCGCCGGGGACACCCTGCATCAGTCCAGCTAGCACTATGACGAAAGAGAAGATCCGCAAACCTAGCGGCAAACCGACCGGAAAGAAACGAACACCAACCGACGGACAACGATCAAAGAGATCGACCATCGCCGTCAGATTGGCGGTGCTTTTTATACTTATTGCAATAATTCTAGCTGGGATTGCGTTGGTTCTATTAGGTAAGGCACCAGAGGGAGAAATCCGCTCTGGAGTCAGTGTTGGTCCAATCGATTTAGGTGGTAAAACCGCTGATCAGGCTGAGTCAGAGTTGGCTCGATTCATTGGTAACTATGAATTAACTTTCGTCCTACCTGAGACCCAATCGATTCTTGGTCCATTCAACAACGAAGTAAGTCCGGTTAAATTCGATTCAAACATTGCGATCGAATTAGCCTATGGTGTCGGGCGTTCCAAAAATCCTTTTGTCTCTTTAGTTCAACGTCTAAAGTCAGCAACTTTTGGTCTAAACATTTCAATCCCTTTCTCACTCGATGAGACTCTATTGTTAGACGAATTGACTACCGATTTAGGCACCGAGGTCAGACCGGCCGAAGACGCTAGCTTGCATATCGTAGTCGAGGATAATGGACAGTATGACATCTCAGTCCAACCCGAAAAGGCAGGTATCAACTTTGATCAATTATCGGCTATCGCTGAGACCCGCGACCGCCTACGTCAACTATCTGATAGGCCGATCGAACTAACGATTTCTACCGAACTTCCGCACTTCACCACTGCCGACTTGGAACCACTTGTACCGAGCGCTCGGACCAGTTTAGAGCTTGCTCCTCGAACAGTTCGCGCTAGAAGTCTAACTTGGACTGTATCACGACGACATATCGCTGATTGGCTGATGCCAACAGATGATGGTGGTCAAATTCATCTCACCCTCAACCAAGAAAAAGTTTTCAAACATCTCGAGACTTACGCTTCATCGATGGCAGTCAGTCCAACTGATGCAATCTTCGAGATGACTGACGGCCGGGTCACTAAATTCTCACCCAGTATTGACGGCGAAAAACTAGATCTAGAAAAATCATACGAAATTCTACTACAAGAATTATCTCCCGATGCCGAGCCAACCTCCGGTGCAATCGAACTACCGGTCACAGTTGCTTATCCCGATGTACCGACCGAAAAGTCTAATCCTTACGGCATCAAAGAAATCCTCGGCATTGGCTCGTCCAACTTCAAAGGTAGTCCGGCTAACCGCCGTCACAATATTGCACTAGGTTCCTCCTCATTGAACGGTTTACTGGTCGCACCTGATGATGTTTTCTCTTTAATAGGCGCTCTGGGTGAAATAGATGGCGAGCATGGCTACCTGCCAGAACTTGTCATTAAAGATAATAAGACCACACCCGAGTTTGGTGGTGGACTTTGTCAGATCGGCACTACCACCTTCCGTACGGTATTAGCTGCGGGATTACCGGTTACCGAACGACGTAATCACTCCTACCGTGTTTCCTATTATGAACGCGATGGTAATGGCGACTACATGGGACCGGGCAAAGACGCTACCATCTATGACCCATCGCCTGATTTTAAATTCACGAACGATACCGGACACTATATTCTCATCATGACCAACATTACCGGTGACAAGATTTCATTTACCTTCTGGGGAGTAAGTGATGGTCGTCGAGCTGAACAAACCGACGCAGTCATTCTGAGTCAAACTTCCCCACCACCCAAAAAGGTCATTCTAACCACCGATTTGCCTGTCGGACAGGAAAAGTGCACTGAGCACGCTCACGCTGGAGCCAAAGCCGTCTTCACTTATACAGTCACTATGGCCAACGGTGAAATTCGCGAAGAAGACATTTTCAGTCAATACAAACCATGGCAGGAAGTTTGTCTTCTTGGTGCCACAGCAGAAGATATTGTTGCCTCGCAAGAACAGGCAGTTCCGACTGATGGTGCGACAACATCTGATGAAACACCATCCTCTGATGCGCCAACTCCACCACCAGAGGGTTAAACAATAACTCGCTCAAAGCCCAAAAAGCTGATCTCAACGGAGATCGGCTTTTGCTTTTCTGGAGGTTTCAAGATGTAAAAAAGAAAACGCCCCAAGTGGAGCGTCTTTCGGAGAACAGACGAACTATTGTCAGTCCTCAACACTGACACCTAAATTGACAAACTCGTTCAACCGTATGAATGGTTGAGGAAGACTAATTTTCTGCAATCTAGTGTGACCAACAATCACACCCGCCTCTTCTGGAGTGACCAAGTCATCACCAAAAAAGATATTGGACTCAGTCGTTCCTTCAACCCCTAGCCACTCGACGATGTAGGCAAATCTAGCGTGTTGTAATACGCCGTTCACCGACGGACGTGGATATTTAGAATCAAGCCAAACTTCACGAGTCACCCGACCCATAACCACTTGACCTAACCGAATCAATCGTCGCGGACAAACCTCGTCACCTTCTTGCCAGGATCTAACAGACTTAGACGATTCCAATTTAGTCATTCCCCATCTCCCTATTTCCCTATCTAAAGAACTAAAGGTCCAAAGAACAAAAAACACCTCAGAGGTTCGCGCTCAAGAAGTTAGTTCATAGGAGACTTCGAGCCGGAGCCCGAAAATCCCTATAAACACACTCCATGCTTGTCGTGAGCGCGAAACACCAAGGTGTTTCATCGCCAAACGCAATAGACCGGTGTTGCACTGACGTGGAAATCTACCATGCTTCGAAAGGCCTGTCAAGTCAAAGTCTGATCTCTGTTACTAGAAGGTAGATTTTTCGCTAATTTCTAAGAAAAAACAGCTGCAGAAAAAATGCTCATCTATCTATCACTTAACTTCAAGTTATAAAAATCATGACTATAATCCAAATCTCCGCTTATTTATGCTAAAAATTAGACGAGATTGTCCAACGACCCTTGACAAGTTAAGATTAATATGCTATAAAGACTCATCAACGTTGTCATGCCAACTGGTGCACATGCGTCCAGAGATGGATGCGCGGGAGTAACATCTCGATGCGGCATGAGTTCCGGCGCGCAAGCGTGGGCATAGACCCCGTAAGCGGAAAGGGGGTTCGAATCCTCCCAACGTTGCTAAATTCCAGCTGTGAAGTCGAAACTCCGGAGAGCCCCTTCTGGGACCGAGAGGATCGTCCGCAGCTGGTCGGATAAGCTGTCAATGACGGCAGCCTATCTAAGGCCCCACCTTTCTTAAGGTAGGGCTTTTTACTTTTAGAAGCGATCAAATACGTTCCATTAATTAAACCTTCACTTTGTTGTACGAAAACGATATGCTGAAGCGGCCAATTGACTAAGCCTCAGCTTCAATATGAAAAATCCATATACGGTTTCATCTCAAATTCTAATTCCGACTGTCATTGAGAAGACCACACACGGCGAACGTGCCTACGACATTTACTCACGCCTGCTCAAAGATCGCATTATCTTTCTAGGCGACGGCATCGACGATCATGTCGCCAACATCATCATTGCCCAACTATTGTTCCTCGAAAGTCAGGACAAAACTAAGGACATCAAATTGTACGTCAACTCGCCGGGTGGTTCAGTGACTGCCGGACTCGCCATCTATGACACCATGCAATACATCAAGCCAGACGTAGCGACGATTTGTGTTGGCATGGCCGCCTCGATGGGTGCGGTACTACTCACGGCCGGAGCTAAAGGGAAACGTTTCGCCCTACCGAACGCTGAAGTCATGATTCATCAGGTTATGGGTGGTGCCGAAGGACAAGCAACAGATATTAAGATTCGTGCCGAACGTATTTTGAAAATGAAGGACTCGCTGAACTCGCTCCTGGCCAAGCATTGCGGACAAAAATTCGAGAAGGTCGAGAAGGATGCAGACCGTGATTACTTCATGTCAGCTGAGGAAGCGGTCAAATACGGACTAATCGATAAGATTATCAAGTAATTTTGCAGCTAAGACTGTATGAAAAGACCGCCTCACAAGGCGGCTTTTTCATTTGGAGTATCTGTCACCCTCCACCTCTACTATCACTTGTCGTCCCAGAACTGCGAACTGAACATTATTCCTTTTGTCGTCCCAGAACTGCGAGTGTAGCGAGCAGTATCCGGGACCCAGGAGTAAAATCGATCGGCTTCTGGATCCCGGATAATTGCTAACGCAATTTCCGGGATGACAGCTGGAAAGACTCGCAATTTTCGGGATGACAATTTAAAACACTGTCGTCCCGGAACTGCGAGCGAGTGTAGCGAGCAGTATCCGGGACCCAGGAGTAAAGAGATTGGGATTAGTTTCTGGATCCCGGATAATTGCTAACGCAATTTCCGGGATGACAGCTGGAAAGACTCGCAATTTCCGGGATGACAAAATAAAAAGTAAGGATGACAAATTAAGAAAGGTTGCGGTTTCAAGATGACATATTAAAAAGTAGGGATGACAAATACATAAGAAGAATTGAGATAACAAAAGAATATTGTCGTCCCGGAACTGCGAGTGTAGCGAGTAGTATCCGGGACCCAGAGGCAAAAAAAGATTGGGATTAGTTTCTGGATCCCGGATAGACCTCGCTCCGCTCGGCCTTCCGGGATGACATATTAAAACACTGTCGTCCCGGGCCGAGACCCGGGACCTAGAGGCAGAAACATAAACACTAAAAATCAAAATTTGACCCCGCCACTAAGTCCGTTCTACTCGCCAAACATCAGTTTCCTCCACAATCCGTCCGGCCATAGAAAAACCGGCGGCCTTGCAGTGCCCGCCGCCGCCCATCAGCTTGGCCACCCGAGATACGTCGACCCCCTCGACCGAGCGTAGCGAACCGCGCACTTGTCCATCCGGCATTTCGCGCAGCACCATAATCACATCAGCATCCAAAAAAGTATTCAAAAAATTCGACACACCTTCAACATGTTCATCAGTCGTCTCCTCGTTCAAGTCGTCGGCCAGAATGACTGTCGAAGCCACACCCAATTTTTCGTCATACTTCAGCCGGGCCAGCACCGCACCCCATAGACGCAATGACCCAACCGACTTGTTGCGAAACAAGTTACGTCCAACATCATGCATTCGTGCACCACTCTTTAAGAGTCCAGAAGCTGCCTCAATTGCATCCCGAGTAGTGGCTGGATTACTAAAATTGCCAGTGTCAGTTAGTAGTCCGGTCAGAAGTGAAGTTGCCATATCTCGACAAATCTCCACCTGATTATCAACGAAAAACCGATAAACCAATTCGCAGGTCGAGGAAGCGGCAGCATCGATAATATTCAAATGACCGTAACCTTCGTTCGTTGGATGATGATCAAAATTAATGACGGTAGCCCTCTTTTTAAGAGAGTCAATGTGACTGTCGATCCCAGCAAAACGCGAGTCGCCACAGTCGCAGACCACTACTACATCATGTTTACCATCATCAAAAACCGCTGGATCAGAGACATACTTTTCTGTGCCAGCTAAAAATAGATATTTCTGAGGTAGTGGATCGGTACAAAAATTGACGACTGCGATCCCCTCCCGTTCACACCAACGACGCAACGCCGAAGTGGCCCCGATCGTATCACCATCCGGACCACGATGCGACACCAAGAGTACGCTCTGTGCGCGCTTCATAATGTCGTAGACTGATTTGTTTCGCTGATCAAATTGCATAAGCAAATCAATCTACCCCCTACCGACTAAGGTGTCAACACACACAATTCGAACCAAGTAGACCTCAATATCGACTAACAGATGATCAGGCTTAACATGCTGCCGAAGAGACGCTAACGTCATCCGACGGATTGATCCAACCGTCATCAGCAACACGGAAGACAAAGATCTAGCAAAAATCTTTTGGTGGGAGGCAGAGATCTACCGTCAAGCAATCCTCTCTTACGAGCGACTGCTACAAAACATTTTCGTCGAGATTGATGGAAAAAGAGCTTACGGTATCTTGCTGATACGGTCAGTGAGCTGTAAGGAACGATGGATCCGAGCTATAGCTCAGCAGTACACAACTCCAGAAATCATGAAGGTCATTTATCTGCTTAGGACGAAAAAAGAATGACCCCCAACTTCCTAAACATGTCAGGCAGGCCATAAAAGACCTCTACTACTCTCTGTACTACTAAACGAAAGGGTGGTACCGAGTCTTCCACATACTCCCGCTCCGGCGGGGCTTTTTTTAGAGAAAACAAAAACCATTACCTAAAAAAGCAATGGCATGAAATCTCGAGAGTGACCTTCTACCACAACACCGAACATTGTTCGGAGCTCTGGTAGGAGGGCAGAACAAGAACGTTCTGCACCTTCTCGCGAGAATGCACTGAATACACTTCGTCCATTGTGCCGGCGGACGAAGGGAGGCTACTGCTTCCTCTGGGCTCACCACTTACGTCAGGTGACTACGCCATTCGTTTTGTGCGGTCAGGTTTTCACCGCAACCGATCCCCTATCGAGATGATCGGAATTTTCTTGGACCGGCTGGGGGCTAGACGACCGTCTCGTCACGCTCGACCAGGCGAGGATGCCGTCGACCAGCGTGACCGTCCCGAGCGATTCGGCGCTCCAGCCGCACCTCCTGACCCTCGCTCCGCTCGGCACCTCGGACGGCCTTCCGATCCCGCTTCTGCTTCCGCCGCCACTTACAGCAGTCCGAGCAAGGACAAGTCGGACGTGCCGGCTGCGTGTCACCCAACACGTAGACCGGCCCATCACCGAAGTCCTCCCCGGACTGCCGCTGCTTCTCCTGAGCCGACAGCAGCGACCGAGCCTCCGCCACCGGATAGAAACTATCCGACGACGGACTGTTGGTGTCGAACACCTCCACGAGATGATCCTCGTGAAAGGCGGCCAGCTCCTCCAAAAAATTCATGCTCTCCTCCTGCCGGAACCACCGACACAGGTCCGAAGTTCGGGCAGAATGTCCACGACCGCCAGTATGGCCTGGCCGTAAACGAAATGAATCTCTTGATAAGCCTCGCTTAAACCTTAATACAGGTTCATCGCATGATTTCATATTTTAAAGATTATGTCAAGTATGCCCTAGACATAATCAGCACACCATACATAAATTGACTGAAATAAGCTAAAAAACATAACTCAAGATGTCCATTAACCAGCTTCTTTCGTTAAAAACTGCCAATTACCTCATATCTTAATCTTGTATTTAGCAACTTAAACTTCAAGTGATATCTAGCGACCACCAAACTTAACACTGATTTCAATTAACCAATCTAACTGAAACTAACTCCAGCCCACTTAAAAACATCATTGAGTTCCACAGTCAGATGATTGCCATCCCGAGCTAAAACTGGCACGATTTGAACGTGTTTCGGCCGACTAGCGACAATGCTGTACCGGCCGACAGTGTAATCCGACCAGATCAACAGTTTATGATTCTCCAAAAGCTGGAAATGCACGGCTTCAAGTCCTTCGCCGATCGCAAAATCCTAGAATTCGTCCAGCCATCGGGTCGATCCCGTGGCATTACGGCCATCGTCGGACCGAATGGCTCGGGTAAATCCAACGTAGCCGACGCAGTCCGTTGGGTGCTAGGCGAACAAAGCACTAAACTACTCCGAGGCAAGAAGGCTGAAGATGTGATCTTCTCCGGCTCGGAGCGACGTGCTCGGTCGGGCTATGCCGAGGTGGTACTACACTTCAACAACGAGGCCGGAAAATTACCACTCGACATTAGCGAGGTCACTATCGCTCGTCGCATCTACCGCGATGGCGAGTCCGAATACCTAATCAACAAAAAGAAAGTGCGTTTAGCCGACGTGCAACTACTCCTGGCCCAGGCCAACTTTGGTGCGCGCTCATACTCAGTCATTGGTCAGGGTATGATCGACAACATTCTAGTTGCCTCGCCGCAGGAGCGTAAAGAATTTTTCGACGAAGCCGCCGGCGTCAAACAATACCAACTCAAACGTCATCAATCGACAATCAAGATGCAGGCGGCCAAAGAAAATTTGGGGCAGGCCGAGATGCTAGTAAACGAAATCGAACCACGTGTACGTTCACTCTCACGTCAGGTCAAACGTCTCGAGGAACGTGATGAATTGCAAAATGAATTACACGATTTACATCACCAGTACTACGGACAACTCTGGTTTGAATTACAACAAGATATTAATCACCGAACTACCGAACTAAATAAACGTGAGCAAGAATGGAAGGATCGTGAATCTACCCTCGAAGAGGCCAAACGCGAACTATCCAAACTTGAACGTGAGGAGACCGGTAATGATGCCTTCACTGAACTACAGTCCAAGTTTCAAAAGTTGATGTCCGAAAAAAGTGTGCTTAGAGAACGCGAACTTCGTGTTCGTAGTCGGATTGAAATTGCTGAACAGGTCAAGAAGCAGACTGCGACTGCTATGCCACTCTCTAAGATAATAGAAGGTGTGCGTGGTCTAGGTGACCGACAGGGTCAAGCGATCAAATCACTACAAACAGCTAAGGATCTCAAAGCGGCCCAGGCAGTAGTCCCCAACTTCAAGTCGGTACTCGACGACACTGTCACTTTAGCCGACCGACTAGAAAGACCGGCCCCAGAAATTGAAGCCAAAAAACCAGAAGCTGACCCAGCACTAGTCAAAGAACTTGAAGGGTTGCGACAAGAAATCGACACTCTCGAGACACAGCTCAAGGAAACACAAAAAACTCTTAGTACCTACAATGACAGCGAACGCAAAAAGAAAGAAAAATTTTTTTCATTGCAACGTACTCTCCAAGAAAAAATCTCATCAGCACATTTACTGGAGCGTGGGTTGGGTGACTTACGTATTGAACTAGCTCGACTGGAAACGCGACGTGATTCATTGGAGCAGGAAATGTCGGCTGAACTCGGCGAACGAGCTGAGAGAATAAAGAAAGAACTGATCACCGACAAAAAACCAACCATTTCAACTGAATCACTTCGACCGCGCATCGAGAAACTCCGCTATCAACTGCAAATGATCGGCGGTATCGATCCGGAAGTGGTCCGCGAGTATCAGGAAACCAATGAACGCTACACTTATCTTGTCGGACAAATCAGTGACTTAAATAAAGCCATAGCTGACCTGGAAAGAATCATTGTCGAACTTGATCAGACTATCAGAACGCATTCCGAGACCGCTTTTCGCAAACTGAACCGCGAGTTCGACCGCTACTTCAAACTATTGTTCGGCGGCGGCAAAGCCGAACTTATTCAACTCACCGCAGCTCGCGTACGCAAGGATGATCAGGCCGAAGCCGAGACCGAAAATCTGAATGGTGACGATGTGGAAGTGCCAGCAGATGATGGGCAGAGTGATACCTACATCGCCGGTGTCGACATCACAGCCACGCCACCTGGTAAAAAGATCAAGCACATTAATATGCTCTCCGGCGGCGAGCGGGCTCTGACGTCGATCGCGCTCATCTGTGCCATCATGATCTCCAACCCCAGCCCGTTCGTACTACTCGATGAGGTAGATGCTGCACTCGACGAATCAAACGCCGACAAATTCGCCAGCATTCTTGGAGAGCTAGCAGAGAAGACACAATTTATTGTCGTCTCGCACAACCGCTACACCATGCGCCGGGCCAACGTGCTCTATGGCGTGACCATGCGCGACGACGGCACTTCCGACCTACTATCTATTAATTTAGAGGAGGTAGATACCTTCAAAGAAGAAAGAAAGACGAAAGCCAAAAAAGCCGCCTGATTTATCTCGCGGCCGTCACTGTGATCACATGCGTTCCTATTTAAAATTCATCCTCCAAGAGCTCAAGCCGCATCACCGGCTAATTTTCGTTTGCATGCTGCTGGCGGCGGTTGGCGCAATTCTCGACACGCTCGGTCCGGTTGCTATGGGTCGTGGCTTCGACCTGGCCAACGAACACAGCTCTCCCTTGCTCTATGGCGGCGCGATCCTGGCCTGGTTGATCATGCGTTCGCTTGCCGACCTAATCAGGACCTGGGTCGCCAACAGCGGTGGGTTGGGTGTCGGTAATGACATTTCCACCTCGTTCACTGCCAAAGCCGCCGCCCGCATCATCGACAAGCCGCTCAAGTTCCACTACGGACAAAAAATTCAAGCGATCATGGAGCGCGTCAACAACTTCCGCTGGTCATTGGATAGCTTCCTTAATGCCGGACTGTTCGACCTGGTGCCGTCCTTACTGGCACTCTCGGGTATCCTAGTCTACCTGTTCATCATCAACTGGACGATCGGTCTGACCATCCTGATTGCACTCGCAGCTTACGTCGGCTTCACTCGCTTGGTGATCGACCACTCCTTCCAAACCCGCAAGGCTTGGAGCGAGGCCGACAGCTCGTTCATGCACGTCATTCACGACGCCATTCGCAACATCCTTCTGGTCAAGTCCACGACCAATGAGGCGGCAGTCGCCAAACGCGTGGCCAAGGAACGACGAGCGGTTATGGCGGCTGCAAACGAAGACATCCGCATCTCCAAAATCATGCTCAATGGCCAGAACTTGATCGTGGCTCTGGCCACAGCTGTGACCTTGTGGCTCTGTGTTCGGGGGCTGGCCGCTGACCGACTAACCATCGGACAAACCTCGACCCTGATCGCCTTCACCTTCACCGTCTTCGGCTACTTGCGTGCCATTCAATGGCAATTCAGAACTTATCTAAGGTCGATCGCCGACTGGCAGGCCATCATGCCGGAGCTGGAACTACCCGGTGAAGATCTGAAGTCCGGCCGTAAGATAGAGATCAAGGGCGAAGTTGAATTCCGCGACGTGCACTTCCGCTACATCGAGGATCGACCTGCTCTCGAGGGCATCGATTTCCGTGTACCGGCCGGAACGCGCGTGGCCGTGGTCGGCGAATCAGGTGAAGGTAAAACTACTCTTGTTGATTTACTTGGCCGTTACTTAACGCCACAAGCTGGGCAGGTGTTGATTGACGAGCAAGATCTGCAGCAAGTAAGTCTGTCGTCGCTCCGTTCGCAGATGGCCTATGTACCTCAGGATCTGACACTGTTCCATGAGTCGCTGATCGATAACATCCGTTTTGGTCGTCCCAAGGCTTCTGACAAAGAGGTGCTAAAGGCCGCCAAGCAGGCTGGACTAACCGACTTAATCAAGAAGCTGCCCGACGGTCTCGAAACTGTAGTTGGTGAGCGTGGTCTCAAACTCTCAGGTGGTGAGCGCCAACGTGTAGCTCTGGCTCGAGCTTTTCTGCGCGAGCCACGCATCTTGATCCTCGATGAACCGACCGCCCATCTCGACAGTAAAACCGAAGCAGCGCTCCATCTGTCACTTGGCAAACTAATGGCCGGACGAACGGTCTTTGTCATTGCTCATCGTCTACGTACTGTGACTGATGCAGACTTAATTTTAGTTTTACATCAGGGTCGTGTAGTCGAGGCTGGTACCCATAAACAATTAGCCGCTAAGCCGGACAGTATTTACGTCTCTTTGCTCCAGGCTCAGGGTTTGGCTTAGAATGGATCCTCATTAGCTGGGGGATTCCTCTCTCTCAGACCCCTTCTCTTTAACCTCCGAGATTGCCGCGGGAGGTATGCGCCGTGGAGATCGGATCGTGGATCCTGGGTCTCGGCCCGGGATGACATATTAAAGCACTGTCGTCCCGGAACTGTGAACTGAACATTATTCCTTTTGTCGTCCCGGAACTGTGAGCGAGCGTAGCGAGTCGAGCAGTATCCGGGACCCAGGAGTAAAATCGATCGGCTTCTGGATCCCGGATAGACCTCGCTCCGCTCGGCCTTCCGGGATGACAAAATAAAAAGTAAGGATGACAAATTAAGAAAGGTTGCGGTTTCGAGATGACAAATTAAAAAGTGAGGATGACAAATAAAATAATGTCATCCCGGGCCGAGACCCGGGATCCAGAGGCAAAAACATAAACACTAAAAATCAAAATTTGACCCAACTGCCAAACAATTGACAAAGTCACGCAAAATCGGCATTCTCTTTAGTCCAAACCGTTCTGTCCTCTTAAGGACAAGAAAGGAGGAGGAAATGAACTTCGTGAACGGATCAAGCTTGGTTCCGACCAACTTCGTCGGGTCAAAAGGTGAAAGAAAAATCGAACAACTCAAAAAGCTTCTCAAACAGCTGATCTCGAGCGATTCCTGGCTTAAAAGACTTGGAATTATCGAACGAGAGAAAGCTGCCAAGTTGCTAGGCAACTCCCTGCAGCACTTCCAACCTGGCCAGCCTCACGGCGACCACTTCTATCGCCTAATCGACGGTAAAAATGGTGATCTTATCATCAAAGTCATCTTCACGGTGACTAAACTACACCAGACGGTCCTGGGTGGAGAGGATTCGGGAGAGCCCATCGCTGTGCTGCTCGTCCATTTGATGAGTAATAATCGATGTGTGGGCTACCGGGCGATCTACGTCCACGCCGACGGTCGGGTAATCGACGTCCACTACGATCCGACCAACGCCCACCTCTCGGACAACTTAATTCGAGTAGAGTGAAATCTCACCTAACCAACTGAGTCCACTCAAACCACAACTCCCAACTTCGGGGGTTGTTTCTTTTCTCCTGGCCTTGACTTCCTGGTCTGTCCGAGGCACAATGCTCTCCGACTGAATCCCAATAAGCTGCAAGGACAGCGGGAAGTCTCTCACTCCCCCACCTGCCCGATCGATTCGTCACTAAATCCAACCATCCCAAGACAAATGCTAGTCATTAGACTTTCGCGCGTCGGCAAAAAGAAAAGACCATCCTACCGTGTCGTAGTCCAGGACCGTCAACGCGATCCGTGGGGCACATCGGTCGATATTGTCGGCAACTACAACCCACTGACCTCACCATCCACTGTTGTCTTCAAAGAAGACCGCATCAAGTATTGGCTCGAGAAGGGTGCCCAGCCTTCGGCTACAGTCCATAATCTGTTGGTAACAGCCGGTTTGATTAAAGGTCCCAAGGTCAAAGCTACAACTCATGACCGCCAGGACAAACCAGCTGCTCCAGAAGAATCAAAGAAAACCGAAGCTCCGATAAAGGAAGAAACAACTAAGCCGGAAGCCTAAAACGAGGAGGCTTCAACAGCGACCGAAAAGGCTCCTACCGAAACTCCAGCTACCGAAGAACCTAAGCCTGAGAGGTCAGCGCAATAAGCCAAACTAGATCGGTCTAGAAAGTAGATTAAAAGGACGGGCCTAAAGCTTGTCCTTTTTGATTGACGAAACTCCGCTCTCTAGCTATGATCGCAACAGTCCCGAGTTAATGGGGACGATGCTCTCTACACCAGAGACATCAGCTAACTACTGAAGGCAAGGTCCCACCGGGAGGGTAGCCGAGCCGAACTATCAGTTATGTCAGAAGAGTTCTTCGATCGTGAATTTGTAGAATACGTAGTTAAGGCCATCGTCAACCATCCAGAGGATGTCCGGGCCGAACGATCCATCGACGAGCGGGGCGTCTTGATCACGCTGTACGTGAACCCCGAAGATATGGGCTATGTCATCGGTAAGTCCGGACAGACCGCCCGTTCGATCCGCACTTTACTCAAGATTGTCGGTGCTAAGAACAACGCCCGAGTAAACCTCAAGATCTACGAACCAGAAGGCAGTCGCAAGTTCCCGTCCGCCGCCCCTGTCCAGTCGGCCCCAATGCCAGCTGTCGACGAGGACGAAGACATCGACACTTCGGCTGTCGATCTCAAGATCTAGTTTCAAAAAATTTTCCCGGATAAAAAGACTCCGCCCAGTGCGGGGTCTTTTGATTCGTTATCTCATTAATCAAACCATTGACGTCCAACTCCCCCACCGCTACCATGCCTTGAAGTCCAAACCTGCTATGATTTCATCATATGTCCAAAACTAAAAAGAAAATCCGCTTTGATATCATCTCCATCTTCCCTCAGATGTTTGAGGGTTATTTTAGCGAATCAATCATTGCTCGCGGACGCCAGCAGAAACTACTCGACATTCGTCTACATGACCTGCGTCGCTGGTCCGAAGGTCGGCATCGCCAAGTAGATGACCGCCCGTTCGGTGGTGGACCAGGCATGGTAATGATGGTTGGACCATTTTTCCGGGCCATCAAATCACTCCGACTTCTCAATCGCCAAAAGTCGCGCATAATTTTGATGTCGGCCAAAGGTCGGCGCTTCACCCATCGCGAGGCAGTTCGTCTAGCCAAGTATGATCGACTGGTACTGCTTTGTGGTCGCTATGAAGGCGTAGACGAAAGAGTTGCCAAACATATTGCCGATGAAGAATTATCAGTTGGCGACTTCGTACTTACCGGCGGTGAACTGGCCGCCATGATTGTGGTCGATGCGGTCTCGCGACAAATTCCCGGTGTACTAGGCAAGAAGGAATCTCTGAACCAGGAATCTCATGTCGAAGACGGTGTGACTGAGTACCCACAGTACACCCGACCAGCCGACTTCTCTCCAGTCCGCGGGCAACGCTGGCCAACTCCCAAAATTCTACTGTCCGGCGATCATCAAAAGATCGAAACCTGGCGCCAAAAAAAAGCACAAGAGACATCAAAAAAACTTCAAACGAAAACCAAATAATCACTGATCCTGACCCGGGTCGATCTGGTCGAATCTAATGATTTGCAAATCACACGATATCCACAACTATTTTTCCGACTAACTGTGTCAGTTCCAAAAACACCCAAAAACACATCACTAAAAAGGCACTTTTTAGGCCAAGATAAGCTATAAATAGACAAAAATGCTCCAACGGCTTACAGACCTCTTGACAGCCTAGCAAAAATCCATATACTTACGGACGGAATTCAACAATCGGATTCCTTAATAAAAACGCTTGAAATCGAGTCGTTTTTTTCTTCAGTCCGATTCTGAGTCCAGGAACTTTGACAATGTGAACGAGACAACCCAACACAGTTGGGTCCCGGACCTTCGGGTTCGGGGGAACTAGGAAAGTCTATTTCCTCACTTCAGTTGAGTAGTCCAACGTTTCGTTGGACAACTTTAATCTGAGAGTTTGATCCTGGCTCAGGATGAACGCTGGCGGCGTGTCTAAGGCATGCAAGTCGAACGAGTCGGTTCTCTTCGGAGAGCTTGATTAGTGGCAAACGGGTGCGTAACACATTGGTAACCTACCCCAAAGTTCGGCATAACAACTCGAAAGGGTTGCTAATTCCGGATGTGTCCGCGTATCGCAAGGTGCGCGAGTAAAGCCCAAAAGGCGCTTTGGGAGGGGCCTATGGCCTATCAGCTTGTTGGTAAGGTAAAAGCTTACCAAGGCTACGACGGGTAGCGGGTGTGAGAGCATGACCCGCCTCACTGGGACTGAGACACTGCCCAGACACCTACGGGTGGCTGCAGTCAAGAATATTCCACAATGGGGGAAACCCTGATGGAGCGACGCCGCGTGCAGGATTAAGGGCTTCGGCCTGTAAACTGCTTTTCCTTGGGAAGAAGCTTCGGCTGACGGTACCAAGGGAATAAGGGGTTGCTAACTCTGTGCCAGCAGCAGCGGTAATACAGAGACCTCAAGCGTTATCCGGATTTATTGGGCGTAAAGGGTCCGCAGGCGGCCTGTTAAGTTATTCGTTAAATCTCAGGGCTCAACCCTGAGGCCGCGGATAATACTGGCGGGCTAGAGGATGGGAGAGGTGAGCGGAATTGCCGGTGTAGTAGTAAAATGCGTTAATATCGGCAAGAACACCAAAGGCGAAGGCAGCTCACTGGAACATTCCTGACGCTCAGGGACGAAAGCGTGGGGAGCGAAGCGGATTAGATACCCGCGTAGTCCACGCCCTAAACGATGGATGCTGGGTATTGGGAGTATCGACCCTCTCAGTGCCGACGAAAAAAGCTAACGCGTTAAGCATCCCGCCTGGGGAGTACGGTCGCAAGACTAAAACTCAAAGGAATAGACGGGGACCCGCACAAGCGGTGGAACATGTGGTTTAATTCGACACAAAGCGAGGAACCTCACCTAGGTTTGACATGCAGCTGCAAACTCCGTGAAAGCGGAGCTTCTTCGAGAGTGCTGCACAGGTGCTGCATGGTTGTCGTCAGCTCGTGCCGTGAGGTGTACCCTTAAGTGGGATAACGAGCGCAACCCTCGTGCTGTGTTACTATGTCACAGCAGACTGCCTCGGATAACGGGGAGGAAGGTGGGGATGACGTCAAATCAGCATGGCTCTTACGCCTAGGGCTACACACGTGTTACAATGGACGGTTCAAAGGGTAGCCAAACCGCGAGGTGGAGCTAATCCCATCAATACCGTTCTCAGTTCGGATCGAGGTCTGCAATTCGACCTCGTGAAGCTGGAATCGCTAGTAAACGCGCATCAGCCTCGGCGCGTTGAATACGTTCTCGGGTCTTGTACTCACCGCCCGTCACGTCAAGAGAGTGGGTGGCGCCCGAAGTCATGCGATTGTGTGACGAAGGCGAAACTCATGATAGGGACGAAGTCGTAACAAGGCATCCGTAGCGGAAGCTGTGGATGGATCACCTCCTTTCTAAGGAGAACACTACATCCCGAACGGGGATGAAAGCTCCTAGGTCGAATCGGTCGCGCCTCAGAGCGCACCGAGGACAATGAAGTGGAAACTACCTAGTTCTGTCTCGTTCACATTGCCGAAAGTCAAAAAGACATCCTATGAACGGATGTCTTTTTGGCGAAAAACCTACGGCGACCTGAAGCTTGCGATCAAGCCTGACCATATTGACAATTTCCGTATATCTTGGTAAGACATGGATTCCGGGCCTACAATTTCAACCCCGGAGTTAGGAGGATGGATGTTAGCAAGATTACTCCTGTCCGCCGCCGTCATCATGACGACGGTCTCGATTCACGGATGTCTGGCCGACGAGCCAGACGAGATGTCGGACAACAGCACGGTCGAAAGGTCGGCCGTATTCACGACCGAACACATCTATTTGAGTGTCTGCGGCTCCGGCTACAGCACCTACGGCGCTATCGGCGGCTACACCACTCTCGGAGTCTGCTGCTGGGAGAGCGGAAGGTGGGTCCTTCGTGGATCCTCCAACAACCTCTCCTCGGTCGGTGGGCACGGTGATGTGGTCATCCGCGGAACCAGCCGGGGCGACAACATCCTAGTCTATCCTCACGGGGTGGACTGCAGCGTGCCTGGCGGAGGAAGCCGAACCCTGCACGTCGGCGGTGTCGACAGGACTTGGGTCAACATGCTGACAGTCGACGGACTGTCCGGTTCGGACTCAATCGATGGTCTGGACGTTTCAACCGCTGACCCGCGATTCAGACTGCACCTGTTCGGCGGAAACGGTGCAGACTACATATTCGTCGGCCCCGGCGGCGGTTATGCCAACGGCGATCGCGACGGGGATTACATCTCCGGCAGCGACCAAGGCGACCTGATCCAAGGGGGAGACGGTGCTGATAACATCGAGGCTAACGGCGGAGATGACTACGTCGACGGAGATAACGGCAATGATACTGTCCACGGCGGACCGGGCAACGACTACCTTCTAGGCGGACGCGGGGCCGATGTCCTGTTCGGGGAGGAAGGACGGGACATCCTTGGCGGCCTAGACGGCGGGGACGAGCTCGACGGCGGACCGGACGAGGACTGGCTGTTCGGCGATGACACGCCGTATTTGGCAGCCAATTCCCCGGACGACTGGTCAGATTGGCAGGACTGCGGCCAGTCGTGTTGGTTCGATACCCGAAATCTGTTCCTAGCGTGGGAACCGGGATCTGACTATCTGTACGGGGGGTCGGAGGACGACGCCCCAGACCATATTTGGGGTGGAGAGATGGACGATGTCGCCGACGGCGGCGACGGGTACGATCACGCCGACGGCGGCGACGGTAACGATACCTGCACCGCCGAGATCAGGATCGACTGCGAGCCGCACTGTGGCGACGGATCGTGCGAAGAGCTGGAGGACTGCGGAACCTGCGAGGCGGACTGCGGCTCCTGCCCGATCTGTGGCGACGGGCACTGCGACCCGACTAGCGAGACCAACGCATCCTGCGCGGTCGACTGTCCCGCCTACTGCGGCGACGGGGAATGCAACGGGGACGAATGGTGCCGTGGCTGCGAACGCGACTGCGGCGTATGCGCGAGCTGCGGCAACGGATACTGCGACGGCGACGACGACTGCACCACCTGTCCCGGCGACTGCGGAACCTGCGACGAGCGCTGCGGTGACGACTGGTGTACGGAGAGCGAATCCTGCACCACCTGTCCCGGCGACTGCGGAACCTGCCCGGGCTAGACCACTAAGGGCTAGACGCGGCCAGATTTTCTTTCCCCGACCGACTACATGTCGGTCGGGGTTTTTCGACCATGCAATCGATCAGCCCTCTACTTATCTTTTAGTCCGAAAATGGCCTAAACCTTGACAAAAAAGAGGAAAGGTTATATTTTTTACCGTTGTTGATTGACAACCCAAAAGGAGGAAAGGATGTTTATGTCTTGGCGGCGACCACTGGTCACCATTGCGTTCTTACTGCTGGTTGTCCTGACTTCGTGTGGGACGGGAGAGAGGAGACATGACGACGCTTGGCCACCGGAAGAGATCATCGACATCGCAGTCGGCGATTGCGTATTCCCCGAGGTGTCTACGGCACCGGACTGCGTTACGCCGGTCGATCCGGTGACCATCGAACCGACTAACTTCTGCGCCGGAGCGTCCATAGACGTATCGGGGGTGGAGATGATCTACGGACCCATCGACGGACACCGAGAGATGCTAGCCGTCTGCTGTCGTGACATCTCGGGTGTTATGAGACCCGTGGCAGTCACCGACAACCAGTCGTGGGGCGGCGACGTGACCATCCTCGGGACGGCAGGCGGCGACTCGATCCACTGGACTGGAGAGCTGGTCTCGTGCCGTACCGACGGCGGATATCTGATCGACGTCGGCGGGGAATCACCCAATTCGTGGGGAGGCACGCTCTCAATCCTGGCTGGTGACGGACCGGACGATATCGGCGGCATGAGCAGGAACGAGGGAACTGCACTGCTCATATCACTGGAAGGTGAGGGAGGCAATGACAGACTGTCCGGCTCGCCGTCTGAAGACACCCAAACCACCGTCTTCGTCGGCGGTCCAGGAGACGACACGGTACACGATGCGTCGTCCGGACGGCTACAAATCTACACGGACGGACAGACCATATTCGACGCCACTGTCGGTAACGATTCGGTCACGGTACTGAACGCGACCACAGCCCACATCACAACCGGAGCCGGTAACGATACGATCATCAGCCAAACTCACGGGTTGACCTTCATCGATCTGTCGTCCATGTCCAGTTCAGAGGACAGAAAAGTGGTCTCTACCGGCCCGGGAACCGATATCGTATCCGGAGGAATCGGCTACAACTCCGTCTCTCTGGGTGATGGGAATGACTTGTTCGAAGGAAACGGTGGCGACGATACGGTCGACGCCGGTGATGGCGACGACGTTGTCATAGCCGGTCGTCTTGACGGACATGTCACTGCTCACCTAGGCGATGGCGACGATCTAGCTTTCGGCGGCGCTGGAACCATTGTCGCCTATGGCGAAGGCGGTGACGACTTCATCCTAGGAGACCACTTCCCTGTCTGCGGCCCGATCGATGATGACGATTGGCCGTCGTCCTGCTTCAACCATGCCCGCCCCTCATCTAGCGTGGAGGACATCGACACGGCCAATGGCGGTCCAGGTGAGGACTACTGTATAGCCGAAGTCGAGGTCGACTGCGAGAACGGACCAAGCTGCGGGGATGGTCTTTGTCTCCCCGATGAGGACTGCACTTCCTGCCCTGGTGATTGCGGAGCTTGTCCCTTCTGCGGCGACGGCGAATGCAACGGCGACGAGGACTGCTTGACCTGCGAGGCGGACTGCGGCTGCGGCGACGGCGACCTGTGCTCCGACGGAGAGTGCGTGCCGGAGCCTATCTGCGGCGACGGCGAATGCAACGGCGACGAGGACTGCACTTCCTGCCCTGGTGATTGCGGGGCCTGCCCTCCAGTCTGTGGTGACCACGTCTGCGAAGGCGATGAAACCTGCGCTTCCTGTCCGGGAGACTGCGGAGCTTGTCCCTTCTGTGGCGACGGCGAATGCAACGACGATGAGGACTGCGCTTCCTGCCCTGGTGATTGTGGGGCCTGCCCACCGAGATGTGGTGACCTTGCCTGCAACGGTGCTGAAACCTGCGCTTCCTGTCCGGGAGACTGCGGAGTTTGTCCCTTCTGCGGAGATCATG
>MGFG01000020.1:0-10515 GCA_001791745.1 Candidatus Uhrbacteria bacterium RIFOXYC2_FULL_47_19
CAGCTTCGTGCTCGAATGAGTAAGGTTGGAAACCCCGGACTTTAGTCCGGGGAGGATGTCATTAAGATTATGAGTTATTGGCTTCAAAGCCAGTGTTTCCATCTTAAGAAGGTAAAAGTTCCCGCCATGGTGGTAAGTACCAAACCAAGCATAATCCAGAAATCATATTGATGGCCTCGGATTGGCATGAAGTCGACATCCATGGAAAAAATGGCAGCAACTAATGTGGTTGGGAAGATTATTAATGCTAATGCTGCTAAACGTTGTGAGGCCAGACTGGCGTTATGGGTGATGAGTGAAGTATGTGAATCGTAAACTGCATCGATTGTGTCTTTGTCATTTTCTAGATAATCCCAAATTTCCTTAGTGTGACCAATTAAGTCATCAAATCGTAGATTCATGCCACGTAAATCGAGTAATTTTCCAGCCCGGTCAATAAATTTTCGTATAACCGTTTTGTGTCCTTGCATGGATTGTCGACACTGGACGATATTATTTTTAATTTGCAGAATCCTTCGGGCCGTTTCATGTCCGTACTCATTAAAAATTTCGCGTTCGGCCAGTAAAATGTCATTCGATAACTGGGTCAGCAAAGGAAAGACCGAAATCATTAGTTCGTGCGTCAGATGGAAGAATAGTTCGGCTGAGGTACGTCCTAGATGATTTAAGGCCGTCTTATTACCACTCAGACACTCTTCGGCTAGTTTGGTGAGTTGTGGCATTTTTTCTGCCTGACTAGTTATGACAAAATTTGGACCAACAAAAAAATCTACTTCAACTGGTCGAACTGCACGAGTTCTACTGTCGTATATTGGAAATAGTAGAACCATAAACAAATAGTCCTTGCGTTCTAGTAGCTTCGGACGCTGGAATGGCGGCAAACAATCCTGAAGATCAATGTCTAGCAGGAATGGAAAATGTTTCTGTAGTGACAATAGTGCACTAGTAGTGGGACGGAAGACATTAATCCAGGTAATACCACCTTTAGTCTCCACCACTTGCATGCCTTTATGCGGTAGCACGATTGCTGATTTCTTTTTGGGTTTCGTCATGTTTATGATTATATCATAAGTTGGTTAAGGTTCGGATATAACTAATTGGTGGTGATTGACTAGTCTTTCTACTTTTTTGATTTGCACACTAGACTAACTCTTTTTTTGGGATAATTGTGGTAACATTAAGTTCGATAAATAGAACCAAACACGACTAGCATGGACGATATTAGCAAAAAGCCGGCCGAAATCAGGCCGGTTCTCCGCAAACCGGAACATGGTCGACAACCGGAGTCTGGTTTTGAGTCGGAATCGACAATGGAAGGTGCTGTGGTCGAAAATGAACCGACAGAAGAATCAATCAATGAGTCGATCAATCAAACTCCAACAACACAGCCAGCTTCTCCGGTAGCGATTCCAACAGCAGACCGTAATCGCGATACGTTATTAATCGAGGTTGAGCAAAAACTTGAGGACAACCTCTGGGATTCTTATCGTGCCATGCCACCAGATTTGCGGTTAAAGTTTAAAATAGAAGGCGAACGGATTGCTCAGGTGATTAGGGAAGGTATTGCCACTGGACGATTGGTAGCCCATAGTATTTTGACTATGATCGTGGAGTGGCTCGGTATGATTCCGGGTGTTAATCGTTGGTTCTTGATTCAAGAAGCCAAAATTAAGACGGATGCATTGGTCAAACTAGGAAGAAACCATAGCCAAAAATGACTATGTTATTTTTACCGTTATTGCAGGTGACCATTATTACCGCCGAACAAGAACAGACGGTTCAGGGCTTTTTTAGAAGTCCTACTTTTTATTCGCTATTAGCAGCTAGTGTAGTTTTGATTGCTGTAGTGGCGGCTTTGCTTGTATTACGTTTTCGAATTAAGTCTAAGTATCAAAAAGCAGCAGCCTTTAGTCGGACAGTCTTGTTGGTAACTGTCCCTAAGGAATCAGCGGAGAAGGGTGATGCCGGACAGCGTGAGAAGGCTTTATCTGAGATTCAAGAGGATATCGCCATTATGACCGGGATTTTTTCTGCGATTGGTGGAATGAAGGCTCAGCGTGGTAGTCGGGCAGCGATCTTTGGTCGTGACGACACCATCTCTTTCGAGATCGTAGCTCAAGATGGGGTTATCTCTTTTTACATTGTCGTGCCTGAGAGTTTTAGAGAGTTTGTTGAACAACAGGTTCAGGCTCAATACAACCATGCACACATTGAGATACTAGACGACTACAATATTTTTAAGTCACAAGGGTCAATTGTAGCCAACGATTTTTCTTTTCGAAGACAGATGTTTTTTCCAGTTAAGACTTTTGAGAGTATGGAGACCGATCCGCTAAACGCTATTACCAATGCCATGTCGAAAGTGGAGAAAGAAGATGGGATAGCGCTTCAGATTCTAGTCCGGTCAGCCAAGAAGGGTTGGCGGGATTTGGGATTGAAAGTGGCTAAGGAAATGCATCAAGGTAAGAGTTTTAAGGAAGCATTACACGGTGAACCAAAATTTAAGGTACTGACCGACTCTTTGAAATCTAGTAAATCGGCTGAGTCTACTACACCGAAGAGGGATTATCAGATGTCCGAACGAGAAAAGGAAATGGTTAAGTCTATTGAGGACAAGGCAGGACATCTTGGATTGGATGTGAATATTAGAGTTGTTGCTTCGGCCAGCAATCCTGGTAAAGCTCAAACCTACCTAAGTAATGTTGTCGCTTCGTTTGCTCAATACAACGTTCCTCAGTATGGTAATGAGTTGGTGTCATCAGGCAAGCGCCAGTCGGCGATTTTAGAGAATTTTATCTACCGAACATTCGATGAGCGGCGTCGGATGGTGATGACTGGCAGCGAACTCGCTAGTATTTATCACCTACCATTGCCATCTACTGAGACCCCTAATATACGATGGTTGATGGCTAGGAAGGCGCCGCCACCTGGGAATATTCCTAAGGAGGGTATCTTTTTGGGGACTGCCGAATATCGTGGGGTTACTACCAAGATCTATCAGAAGCATGAGGATCGATTTCGTCACATGTACGTCATTGGAGGTTCTGGTTCTGGTAAGTCGGAGTTTATTGCCGCTATGGCTGAGCAGGATATCAAAGCTGGTTTTGGTGTAGGAGTTATTGATCCGCACGGTGACCTAGTCGAGACGATTTTATCGACAGTACCCAAAGAGCGAGCAGAAGATGTGATTATTTTTGATCCATCAGACTACGATCGGCCGCTTGGTTTGAACATGCTCGAGGCACCATCGAAGGAGATGCAGGACTTTGTAGTCGGTGAAATGATTGCCATCTTTTATAAGTTATTTCCACCAGAGACCATGGGCCCGATGTTTGAGCACACCATGCGTAACATGATGCTGACGCTGATGGCCGAGGTCGATAATCCAGGCACCATTGCCGAGATTCCACGATTGATCACCGATCCCGAGTATCAGAAGAAGTGGATTGCCAAGGTCACCGACACTGCTGTTCGTTCCTACTGGGAGAACGAAGTTGCCAAGACATCCGACTTCCATAAGTCGGAGATGTTTGGCTACCTGACTTCCAAGGTTGGTCGTTTTGTAGAGAATGCCATGATGCGTAATATTGTTGGTCAAACCAGGTCAGCTTTTGACTTTCGTGAGGTGATGGATCAGAAGAAAATTTTATTAGTGAAATTATCAAAAGGTAAGATTGGCGATATTAATGCCAATCTACTTGGTTTGATTATGGTCACTAAGTTGCAGATGGCTGCCATGACTCGTGCTGATCAGCCTAAGGAGGAACGTAGTGATTTCTTCTTGTATATCGACGAGTTTCAAAATTTTATCACCCCATCGATTGCGACCATCTTGTCTGAAGCACGTAAGTATCGGTTATCGTTGACCATCGCTCACCAGTATATTGCTCAGCTAGCACCGAAGGGGGACACTGAGATTCGTGATGCAGTCATGGGTAATGTTGGAACTAAATTGGTCGGACGTACTGGTGTAGATGATGCTGAGTTTTTGGAAAAAGAGTTTTCGCCGGTTTTTACTGCTTTCGATCTAATGAATGTTGATAAGATCCATTGGAACGCTAAATTGTTGATTGATAACACTGTCTCCCGTCCATTTGTTATGAAATCGCCACCAATGGTGGTTGGCAATCAAAAGTTAGCCGACGCCATTAGACAACTGGCTAGATTGAAATATGGTCGGGACCGAACTATGGTTGAACAAGAGATTTTGGACCGAACGAGAATAGAGACTAAACCCGCACCACCACCAGAACAACCTAAAACAAGAACGGTCTAATCGTATTGTCTCGACTTTAGTGATAGACAAAGAAAGATCGCGTTTAGGCGCGATCTTTACTCTGATGCATTAGTTGGCTAAAGGAGAAGGCTTTAAAAGAGTAGTTTTTTGGATGGTTGAGAGGGGACTGCCGACTCCCCTATCTAAAAGTGGTTTTTAAACTTGGTTTGGAGTGTTTCTGGGGCGGTTTGACCAGGGTCGGCGTTCATGATAGTACAAAGGAGTATTCATGGTTCTTTTCCCTATAAATTTCAAATAAAAAAGTTAGTTAAACTCGTATGGACGAACAAACAAAACCGAATTTTAATACTAATTTATCCGTCGGACAGGATCTGCCAACAGATCGACCATTGACCGATTTTCTACAAGCCAAGGCTCAGGTTAGGCTTGAAGAGCCGCTAGAAGCGATTAATGTCGGAGCATTGGCGACAGAGCCAGAGGACTCAGTTCAGCAGTCTACTATTGTTCTGTTGACTGATCAGCCGGAAGAGATTCCGTTGGTCACACCAGAGACTTCGGTGGCTGCATCTACCACATCGGATCAGTCAGGAGTCAACCGAACAGCGGTTGCACTCAAGGCTTTGCGACAGATGGAACAACAACTCGCTACCGTGATTCGTCTACTCGAAACGAACGACCAAACAAGAACTGATGAGGTCTTAGAATCTCAGGCGCCAAACATATCATCGTTTGGAAGTGATGACTGGCTTACTACCTCTCGCGAGGATCTTTCGATACTCAAACCAATCGATGGACGAGTAGTCGAAGGTGTATTCGATGGTCGAGGAATGGTTGGCTCGGACGGCAAATGTTATCTTGTCCCTCCGAACTATGCTTCCAAGTCTAAGTTGGTAGAGGGTGACATGTTAAAGCTGACAATTACTCCTAAAGGTTCATTTATCTATAAGCAGATTGGACCAATTGATCGTTCGCGACTAATTGGTTCACTTGGTTACGATCAGACTACTGGTGAATTTTACGCTACTTCTGATAATCGTCGATGGAACGTGATTAAGGCCAGTGTTACTTACTTCAAAGGTGAGCCGGGTGATGAGGTTGTTTTGTTGGTACCAAAGAACGCCCCCTCGAGATGGGCAGCAGTCGAGAATATCATCAGGCGTAGTCCATTGGTCTAACGGATACGGACGTGTCATTGAAGTTTGTTAAGTCCCGATCAGAGCTCTCGTCAATTGAGACGGGTTAAGATTTCGCAGCAGATGTCGTCAGCGACTCTATATCGTAAATACCGTCCGCAAGGCTGGTCCGAGGTGGCTGGTCAGGAGCATGTTAAAGATACACTTGCCTTCGAGGTGTCTTCTGGTCGAACGGTGCACGCCTATTTATTTTCTGGTCCGCGCGGAGTGGGTAAGACTACAACTGCCCGTATTTTTGCTAAGGCGATCAATTGTCTGGAACGTGAAGACGGGTCAAGTGAGCCATGTGGTCAGTGTGTGGCTTGTTTGGCTGTGACCGAGGGTGGCTCCATGGACATCATCGAGATTGATGCTGCTTCGAATCGTGGTATTGATAGCGTGCGTGACAACATTATCGATAACGCACGTTTTTCTCCCACACGATTGAAGAACAAGGTTTTTATTGTAGATGAGGTTCACATGCTGACAACCGAGGCATTTAACGCACTACTAAAGACACTTGAGGAACCACCGGCAAATGTCATTTTTTTGTTGGCTACAACCGAATTACATAAAGTGCCAGCGACTATTGTTTCGCGCTGTCAGAGGTTTGATTTTCGCAAGATACCAGTCGAATCAGTAGTTGAACGGTTGGTCGATATCTCATCGAAAGAAGAAATCGAAGTTGATCGTGAGGTATTACTCGAAATTGCTCGGCGATCTGAAGGTTGTCTGCGTGACGCTGAAGGATTGCTTGGTAAGGTATTAGCTTCAGCAGACGGCGATAGAGTAACAATTGAGTCCGTGCAGACGGTCTTACCGAGGTCGGATTGGGAGACCGCAGCCTCTTTTGTTGGGGCTTTACTGGCGGGGGATACAGTTAAAGCGTTGGCCACGGTCGGCAGTATGCTCGATTCTGGATCAGAACCTGAGTATCTAGCTAATGAAGCTTTGGAGATTATACGCAAAACATTGATTGCTAAGGTGTCAGGTGATGTTAACTTTTTGCGAGCAAAACTTGATGAGAGTCGGTTAGTACTTATATCATCTTGGGTCGGTACGACTACAATTGGTTCGTTGGTGCGAATCCTCGAGATATTGCTTGAGAAACGACGAGATATGAAGGGGAGTCCCTTGCCTCAGTTGCCACTTGAGTTGGCGGCAGTGCTAATTTGTCAGGAGGTGAATGGTGGTTCAATCACAACATCTTCATCACCAGACTCAGTGGTTAGCGGCACGAAGACTAATGGACGTACGGTGGCAGTGGATACAATTGCAGCAATGAAGTCAGTGGTAGCGGAGGAGGATTTGTCTGCACCTGATCCGATCGTTGTTTCGCAGACTGAATTGGAGAGTGGGACCGAACTAAATAGTAATAAAGAGACAAAGAAAACAAGGGAATCAGAGGAGAGGACTTTAGAAAATGAGGTGCAGTTTTCTACGTCTGAGCCTCTCAAAGATGAAGAAGTTGTTGAAGAGATAGTTGTGACCACTCAACCTATTGCAATCGAGAAATCGGTCATAGAGATCGAGATCGGATCGGTTAGTGCTAAATGGGAGGAAATCGTTAAGCAGGTGTCTGAGGTCAGTCAGTCGTTATCACTTTTAATGGGGGCGGTTAGTCCGGTTCGGATGGATGGTAACATCGTGGAGTTGGGGTCGTGTTTCCCTTTTCATCGTGATCGACTCAATGAGCATAAGACTAGAGATATACTAGAGGCGGCTTTTTCGACGGTTTTAGGACAGAAGTTATTGGTTAGAGCTGTGACTATTGAAAGAAAACCTGAAATCGAGCATAATAATGTCGCCGAAGAGACAGTTAAGGCTCAGGTAGATTCGACTGGAGCCGCACCGGCCGTTCAAAAAATCGCCGAGGTGTTCGGTGGTCGGGTTATCAGCTGAGCTGAATTTCGACGAAAAACAATGCGGGATCGTCTAATGGTAGGACAGCAGACTCTGAATCTGTATATCTAGGTTCGAATCCTAGTCCCGCAGCCAACAAAAAAGGATCGGCATAAGAGCCGGTCCCTTTTCGTTGATTTCGCCGGGGGCCAGGATTCGAACGGGTGGCAGCGAGCCAGGTCCTGCCGTCCAGCGGGCCGCAGCGAGCGCCGGACGGCCCAAGCCGGCGTGGGGCCGGACGCCACCCCGTACAACGAAGCGGCCCATTCGGGGCCGCGAGGCGATGGTCCTGGTCCCGCAGCCACGAGAATCCGAGTCGAAAGGCTCGGATTTTGGTATGTTGGTTTCTAGTCAATAATGTTCACCGAATATGGGTTACCTGATAGGCGGCCCGTCGCGTTGCGGCAAAACGACCCTGACGAAGAAGCTCTATCCGCGAGCCAAGGCCGGGTTCGTATCCACTGACGACCTTAAACACGTGTTTATGTCCGGGATGCCCAAGGCCGACTGGTCTCGGAGGTTTCCCCTTAGTTCACAGGTGGCAACCAAAAAGGGGCAGTTGAATATCGAACAGTTCACGTCACGTGAGATCATCAGTGCTGTCGAATCGGAGGCCCGGACCATCTGGCCGGCGGTGAGATGGCTCATAGAGAAGAGAGCCAGTTGGGGAGACAGCTATGTGGTCGAGGGAATTCATCTCCTGCCCAGTTTGATCACGCAACTCAGGGAGAGCGAGGTCTGGAACAGCATCCGGTTGATGTACTTGGTCAAGACTGACAAGGAGGCAATCAAGAAGGGTTTCGAGAAAGGCGGTCGGGACGACCTGCATAAGCTTCGGAATACGGAGACTCTGGAGAGGAGCGCTCGACTTGTGTCAGATCACAGTGTCCAGTACGTGGCCGAGATGGAGAAGTTCGAGCTCGACCATGTAGATGTCAGTAAGGGCTTTACGAAGAAAATAGATGAGGTCTGCTCTCGGCTGCTGGGTGTATAATTTTTGGGATGGTTCCAAACGCGTCCATGACGGGCAGTCACAACAGAAAATCGCCTACAACAGGCTCGTTGCGTTAAATGTCTGAAACCGCCTAGATAAATAATCTTTGACTCTTTTCCGTTAACTATGGAAAGTCATTTTTCTCCAGAACGTTTCGGTCTTGATTCCGCTGATCCACAAAAAGAATCAGCGGAACTGCCGAAATTGGATACCAGTCCGGAAGTACCCGTCGTTCCAGAAACCGGACCCGAGCGAGAGCTGCGGGAGCACTGGGAACTAATAGATAGGCAAATTGATTCCGTCATCGATTACGTTAGCCTAGTCGAGGATATCGAGGGTGCGGAGCTGCATGGCGAAGCTGCCGACGAGGCGCTCGAACGGGGCTTTGACAAAATGATGAAAGATCAGGGGTGGCAGCGATTACCGGACGAACTTAGCGCTCTTGAAGAGGAAAATGATGAGTTGCTCGAAGAATTTTGTGAGGTATCGGAGTCTGAGTCCGAACCTGATCGGACAGAAGAGGACAGTCAACGTCTTAAGGAAGATTTGTTCAATAAGGCCAAGAAGAACGGGGACAAAATTAGACGACTGAGAAAGGATCCGAACCTGTTGTTCGCGAACGAGATGGCCGGCCTGAAGAATGACCTGCTGAAGAAACGCAAAGAGGTCGACGACCTGCGCGAACAGGACATTAACGATTGGCCGTTCTGGGAGGACAGTCATCCGGAATTTGGTCCGGACGATGCCGACCCAGACTTCGGGACCTTTGCTGTACGCCTTAATGTGGGCCCGGGTAAGTTGAGAAACAACCTCGGTGTCAGCTACGGAGGAACGCCGATATTCGCGGTAGGTGCGGCCGATAGACATCAGGAAGGCGTTGCCGTGCATGAGACAATTCATACGATGATGTACAGCCACTACAGGAACGTCACCCAGCTACTGTTACAGAAATTTAATTTGGCGTTGGCCTTTGTTGAGAAGCTACATATTAGTGATGCTGAGCGGTTTCGGGAGAAAATCGGCACATTGGAGGATGTTTTCGCCGCCAGTAAAGACGAGCTGGTGGCAAACGTGCCCTACCTAGAAAAAAAGCTGCTTGACCCGCTGGTCGAACCGAATTTCAATGGCAACCTCATGGAGTCCAGTAACGTTTACGGCGAGGACTCTTTTTTCGACGAGAGCTACTCGACTGCCGCTTTCGAGCTTAAGGGCTATATCGGCACTCTTAGACATCATCGAGATAAGATTCTAGAGGACCTAGAAACCGCCGAAGGTGGGGAGGTTCTCGAGATGGGGCGCTCTCTGCAGGCACTTGTTGGTCACTGCAGCCGCTTGGAGCGGGAGATCGTTAAGATGCAGCGCGGAATGGAGCGCGGTATCGTTGCCGCCGAACTGATGGGGTCCGAGATGCAGGGCCGGATGATGGCCTACTTCATGGTCAGCGATCCTGGCCAGTACAAGAATTCGCTGCGTTTTCTGGAGCGGCAACCCGGTGGCGAAGGCGTGCGCGAAAAGGGGCCGCAGATAGACGGGGCGGTCGCGTTTCAGAAGACCGGTCTCGTCTTGCCGGAACTTCTTGAGGCGGTAGCCTCGTCGGGTGGTGACGATTGGACAGAACGTCTGCGGAACAAATATGCGGCATGGACGCCGGAGCAGCTTCTTGGCAGATGCCTGTTTACCGGTGTGGTTAACGAGAAGATGCCGACCGACAAGTTCGGCGAGCAGCTGCGTCGACAGGTCGATTTCCTACGGGCGATGGACATACCGGTACCACCGGAAAAACTTGCCGAGGTGAAACGGGAATACTGTCGGAATAAGCTGGAACGCGTTTTGGCTAGAGATGAATGGGTGGATTCTTTCCGTGATTTCTTGTCCAGGGAACACAACCAAGACATGCGAATTGAGGCAGCCGAGCAAATCAGTCAAGGAATCAGAGAACTCATAAAAACCGGAGAATACACCAGTATTGGTCCTGCGTACTGGAGACTGAGGGGAATGGTCAAAAAAGCAGTAATGCTCGGCCTTGTCGAAGAATTGACGCTATCAGAACAGGAAATGGATCGTCTCCCTCCGCATTTTATTCATATCGACTGAACTGCTGGTTACGAACGCGTCCAGGACGGGCAGCCACGAACCACTCGCCTCGCTCGGGTTCATGGCAGGCCACTGGTCTGCCGACGGACACTGTGGGGAAGAGGGTGGTTTTTGAT
>MGFG01000020.1:10523-81572 GCA_001791745.1 Candidatus Uhrbacteria bacterium RIFOXYC2_FULL_47_19
GAACCACTCGCCTCGCTCGGGTTCATGGCAGGCCACTGGTCTGCCGACGGACACTGTGGGGAAGAGGGTAGTTTTTGATTTGAGCGGGTGGTGAGTGCCCTGCATCCGAGCGCGGCGAGCGGTACGGGGCTGAACGGAGCGATGCGTCTGGTTGACTTGACTCTCTCCGCAAGACTGGGTAATTAGTCGGTACTATGGGGTTTACCTATGTCTACGTTTTAGTTAGCGGTCGTGACGGCAAGTTCTACGTCGGTCAGACCAACGATCTCAGAAGGCGATTGCGTCAGCATCAGTCCGGCATGAACAGGTCTACCGCTGGGCGCCTTCCGGTCATGCTCGTTTTCTATGAGGCTTACCTAAGCAAGGGCGACGCTCTTCGGCGAGAGCGATATTTCAAGACCACGAAAGGAAAGGTCACGCTTCGTGCCATGCTGGCTGACTATCTGAAGAGTGGGACTGTCCGAAATTGAGAGGACTTTAGTTTCGCCACCCCGTACAACGAAGCGGCCCATTCGGGGCCGCGAGGCGATGATCCTAGTCCCGCAGCCACGTCCAAAAACCGCCGTAACAGGGGGTTTTTGGGTGGGGTTCATCAAACTGGAAATTCAAAACCCCGGTCGCACTAAGTGGTGTGCTTCCGGGGTTTGTCGGGTCAAGTGACCTCGTCGTCCATGCGACCCTTGCATGGCGAGGCTTAGCCTTCCGGTTACCTACCGGTGGCTGTTGAACTTCCCCATCAGATCCACCAGGGTGGCGGACCCGGAGGGGGCGTCTTCCTTTTCGGGCTTCGGGGCGGGCGGCGAGACGGCCCCGCCGGTTCCCGCCTCCTCGATGTACCAGCAGACCCCGAGAGGGTCGGCCCCGAGGAAGAAGTCGGGGTCGCCGGAGACCCGGACCACCTCAGCCTTCTTCCTGGCGCGGCCGCAGGACATCTCGTGCTCGTCGAGCCTTGAGACGTCCAGCCTTTCGACCTTCCCCATGAAGGCCCTCACCCTCTCGACGTCGCCGTCGAAGGCGAGGAACAGGCCTTCGGGGAGGCCACTCTCGCGGGCCGCCCTATCTCGGTCGGACTCGAAGGCTGGGACCTCGGTCTCCGTCCCCGGAACCACCGAGACGGTCACGGAGACGTAGCCGCCGCCGTGCCCGCTGGCGTGAGAGACGGCTAGCACGGTGCCGAGCATACCGACGACTGTGACGTTGTCCTTCTCCCAGTCCCTTGACGGGTCCAGGAGGCGCAGCTCGCCGCCGTGGCCCTGGATGCCCTTCGGGCTGGTCCAGAACCCCTCCTTGCACTGTCGGCGGGTGGGGGAGCCGAACGACACCACCACGGTCTCGTTGTCTCGGTCCGCCTCAGCCTCGTCGGCCGCCTCGTCGAGCTCGTCGAGCTTCCTGTCGACCTCGTCGAGCGCGGCCGCGGCCTTGGGCCGCCAGGAGCGCAGGAAGGTCATCGCCGACGGGACGCTGATCTCGAGGGCGTTGGCCACGTCGGCCCAGGTGTCGACCGGGCGGCCGAACCGGACCGCGTCGCACAGTCCCTCGACGAACCGGCCGGTCTCCCAGCCGTCGCGTCCGCTGACGGCACGGACGCCGCGGGCGGTCTCGATACGGTAGGTGGTGCTGGACCACTTACCGTTCTTCTGGTAGTCGTGGCCGCGGACGACCGCGACTCTCTCGATGTCCTGCCCCTTGAAGGGGAGGACTCGCTCGTCCTCGGTGATGAGGAGGAGCCAGGGGCGTAGGCTTCGGTGTCCGAGTCCGTCGTTCCAGCTAATAATGGTCGTCATTTCTTCTCTCCCGCCGCCGTTGGCGGCTTTTCCTGTCCTGCCCATGCGGACGGTCACCATGACCTTCAGACTGTGGCTTCGTGCCGGTGTCTTGTTCGCGTGGGCTTGGCTGCGTTTGGCCTGTTCCTTTGTAAAGGTTCAAACCAAAGAACTTAGCCTCAGAATAGCATATTTTCACTTAAATGTCAAGTATCGATTGTCAGTAATTGGTTTAATGTCTAGAAATCAATGTTTTTTGTGGATAAAGTGCATCTTTCTCGTTTTTTATGTCTGTTTTCGACACTTTCGACAGTATTTCCAGGAACTAATCTACGGTGCAGAGGGTTCTAACTTCGTTCAACAGCCCCAGCCAACAAATGTGGACCATCCATCGGGTGGTCCACATTTGTTTGTCTCTGAGGTACGGGGACTCGAACGGGTGGGAGCGAGCCAGGCCCGGCGTTCACTAGGTCACAGCGAGCGACGGCGGACCCGAGCCGGCGGAGGGTTCGATGCCACCCTGTACAAGGAAGCCCGCCGTTCGGGCGGGTGACGCGGAAGTCCTAGTCCCGCAGCCACCAGGGCATGACCGTAAGGTCGTGTTTTGGTATATTTGAAAAGACAGACAATGCTGCTAATAGCGACTTAACTGCCAATAATCATGAACGCCTATATAGATCAATTACGTCGTGAGCCAACGTCCGAAGATGAGGTGAGAGCCGGGTCAGGCGGAGATAATGGTTAGGGATAACGAACTGGTTTTTGAAATTGGCGGTGCAGTGAAGGGATCCCGCAAGATCAGCCCCGAAGAAAAGCGGGCCATCATAGATTTGGGATTTACGGAAGATTAGGTACGGCAGTTCCGAACGCGTCCAGGACGGGCAGCCAACAAGAGCAGGTTTCTCCGAGGTCTGTTTTTGCAATTTCAAAATTCTCGCCTCGTCTCTTTTCGGTGCTCGTGACGTCACACCCCGTCTTCTCCTGGCAGGTATTTATTGCTAAGTTGATACGGACTTAAGACCGTAAAAGGTTTGGAACCCCACCCAACCCAACACCTATGGACAGAAGCCGAGCCGAGTTTGCTGATTTTGGTCACGAAAGAAGGGAGACAGAGAAGAAGGCGATCGAGATGCTGGAGTTTTCTCGCTTCCGTCTGAGTTTTATGGCCCTGGAGGACTTTGACCCCGAGCCGGGCGACAGTGAAGTAGAAATTCCCCCCGAAATGAAAAGGGTGATCGATCGTCAGGACGACAGTGCCCATACCTACGAAAAAACCGTACAGAAGTCCGGTTGGCAAAAAGACATCATGTCTTTCGCTGAGGACTTCATCGGAGGTGAAGGACAGAGGATTGGGGAAGTTTTGGGGATCGAGGACATCAGGGACCTTTCGCCCAGACAGGCCGTAGGGCTCACGATCAGGACCGTGCTTTCCCTGACTCGGTATTCCCGCAAGGACGGAAAACCTTACGGGGATAGGGCTGACAACAAGACGGTTCTGGAACTGCTGAGGGAAGGTCAGGAAAACTCGGGACGGTCGGACTGGGAGGGAAACGGCGTCTGTCGAAATTTTGCCAGCATTACCAAGGCGCTGTTTGAGTCGCTGAAGGGTGGCCAGCGCGACCCCCGAAAGTTGCGTAATCTGCATTGCGCCTACCAGGTCGACTGTAAAATTCGGCGGGGGAACAAAAGACCGTTCGACAACCATGCCTGGAACTCGTTCTTCTCCTTCTCAGATGGAAAACTAGACCTGACCGAAGTTGACGTGACTTGGGGCAAATATGATCCGGAGACGGGCAAGGTAAGTGCCTTGGACCAGACGGAGGCTCGTATAGACGAGCTGCTACGGAAGGTTTTCGTTCAGGTCGAGCCTAAGGACGTCGTTGTCGGACTGGATTACTTTCTTAGGAAAATGAAGTTCGCGGATTCGGACAAGAGAGATTTTTTTCTTTGGGAAGTCGGAGAGCTTCTTCGGGGCTCGAAGGGGCTGAAGGTCGAGGAAATTCCGTCCGCTACCCTGGCGGCTGTGATAGAGGAGTTGGACGGTTCGCGTTACGGTCAGTTGATTTTGGATGGGCTGGTTCGCAGAGACATGAGTCCGGAGGAGCTGCCGCCGGCCATGCTCGAGAGGATCAGGGAGGCGGTTCGCTTTCAGCCCGACACCGGAGCGTTTCTGAAAAAAAGCCGAACAGCCAAGGAGTGGAGACAGGAAAGTCCGTGGAAAACGATTGTGACTCAGGACAGACGGTTCGTGGGGTTGGTGCTGGAGGAGTTGGCGAAAAAGGATAATTTCGTCAGGTACCTGGACGAGAACATGAAGCTGAGGTCGATTGTTCGTCTCCATCGGCCGGATCTTCTGCCTCGGTTTGATCCGGTTCGGGATCGCGGTGACTTTAACGAGCTGAAACACCTGTTGGACAAGGCAGTTTACGTCAAGAGACCGCTGAAACGGTGGCTGAGGGAACGTGGCCGGGAGGGGTCGTCGTGGGACAGGATCGTTCGGCAGGATGACTATGGTGAGATCGTGGATTTTCTGCGGCATTTTTTGAGGGACGTCAATCCGGCGGGATACGATCGTGATCTGTCTCGGGTTTCCGGCTGGAAGATCATTTCGGAGTTTAACGACCTTTACGAGCGGCTTAGGGATGAGGTTGATTCCGGACGGTGAGTTCTGTTGAATTGTTTGGGTTTAGAGTTTCGGGTTTCGGTACGTGCAGAGGGTGGTCGGTCTTAAAGGTCTATCTGCAGACAGTTTGACGGTAGGCAGGCATCAAATTGGAACGATTGGCCGGCGGTCCGGCTGACGGCTATACTAAATAAATGAGCGGATTGCCTTTGCGGTCCGTATCTTAAAAAGGCGGATTCGTCGTCAGACGATAGGGCCTTCTTATAGGACTTTCTGCCAAAAGCAGCGCGGTTCGTTGTCTTTAATCTCCATGTGTATGAAAAGAATCACGATTCTGTCACTTCTGCTCCTGCTGACGCCCTTACTCTCGCCCGGTCTCGCCGCCGCATCTGTCGCCGAAAGGATCAAGGGAAAGATCGTCTTGCAGGTGGAAAGCCATGGCGAGGCTTATTATGTCTCTCCGGACAATCTTCGGAGATACTATTTGGGCCGACCTCAGGATGCTTTTGACATAATGCGGACCATGGGATTGGGAATAACCGACGTCAATCTGGCCAGAATTCCCAAGAGCACAGACGGCTGGACGGGCGACGCGTCCCTCGTCGGTCACGTCAGGGGTAGGATACTGCTTCAGGTTGAGCAGCACGGCGAGGCTTGGTACGTCTATCCGGACAACGGCAAGAGATACTTTTTGGGACGTCCTAGCGACGCCTTTAACATCATGAGCAGTTTGGGGCTCGGTATTTCGACTAGAGATCTTTCGACTATCGTCGTGGGTACGATAGCCACAGGTCAGACAGGAGCGACAGGTGGAGACGGTCAACCAGTACCGGCTGACGAAGAAGATGCGTCAGGCGATGCCGATAGCGGCGATACAATTGTCAACACAAACACTGAAGATCCCAATTCTGTTGTCGTCAGTAGCGTTTCCGCCCTGGTGAGCGCCATAGAAAACGCCAACGATGGCAGCAAGAAGACGATTCTGGTCGAAGACGGAACCTACACGCTAGGCAACATGCTCTGGGTTTCGGCGGACGGGGTTACGGTAAGAAGCCGTTCGGGAAACCGCGAGGCGGTTATCCTGCAGGGCGACGGGATGACCGGCAGCGTTTCGCATATCTTTAACGTCGCCGGAGACGATTTTACCGTCCGTGATCTGACCCTAAGGAGGGTTGCCAATCATGCAATCCAACTGCAGGTAGATGTCGACGGTCTTACTGTCGATAATGCTCATTTCTTGGACACGGGCGAGCAGATGCTGAAGGTCGCCTATGACGCTGGGAACATGTCGGCAAGTTCCGATGGTGGTCTTGTTGAAAATAGTTTGTTTGAATACAGCGCCGGCCACGGTCCGCAGTACTACATCGGCGGTGTTGATGCGCACAATGCCAAGAATTGGATTGTCCGTGACAACGTATTCAAAAACATCAAGAGTCCTAGCGACGACATCGCCGAGTTCGCCATTCACTTTTGGTCTGAGTCGGCGAATACCATAGTCGAGAGAAATACAATCATGAACTGCGACCGGGGGATCGGCTTCGGTCTCGGCGACCGAGGTCACGTCGGCGGGATCATTCGTAACAATATGATCTACCATGACAGCTCGGAGGATTTCTCCGACGTGGCGATCGGACTCGAGGATGCCAGAAATTCGCAGGTCTACAACAATACGATCTTTATGGTCAACAGCTATCCGAACGCCATTGAGTATCGTTTCGGAAGCACGACAGGGGTACAGATTTACAACAACTTAACTAATCGGGCTATCATCGCCCGCGATGGGGCTTCAGGAACGGTCGCAAATAACATTACTAGTGCTCAGGTTGATTGGTTTGTTTCTCCATCGTCGGGAAATCTTCACTTGAGCAGCTCTGTTTACTCAGTCGTCGATCAAGGGCGAAACGTTTCCGGATTAACTAATGATTTCGACGGCGAGTCGCGACCGAAGGGCGGCGGAATAGACATCGGCGCAGACGAGCTTTAAGATGGGTCGTTGTTTACCTAACGCGTTCATATGCACAAAATAATAATGTTCATTGTCGTTTTGGCGATGACCCTGGCTCTGCCGGTCGCCTCCCGTGCGGCAGAGATGCGTAGTGGTGAAGCTGTCTCGATTAGTGTCAGCCAGATCATCGAAGAGAATCTCTATGCCGCTGGCGGGACGCTTTCGATGGACGGCGAAGTTCGTGGCGACGCCCATCTGCTCGGCGGAAATCTAACCGTAACCGGACCGGTGTCAGAGGACCTCACTGTGGCCGGCGGATCGCTGATTTTGCTCGGCCCGGTCGGTGACGACGTTCGCGTCGCCGGAGGCAGCATTACGCTCGGCAGCTCGGTTGGTGGAGAACTGGTTGTCGCCGGTGGTCAGATAACCACTACCCCCGGCCTGTCAGTAGTTGGTGATACTGTTATCGCCGGTGGCAGTGTGGTCATCAAAGGCGTCTTCGCTGGAGATGTGACAGTCTATGCCGGCGATGTTCAGGTGGATGGCACCATCGGGGGCGGTCTCTTCACCACGGCGGAATCGGTCACCCTCGCGTCGGGCGCGGTCGTCAAGGGTGACTTCGCTCACGAAGGTCCGAAGGAGGCGAGTGTCGAGACCGGTGCCGTCGTTGATGGTGAGCAGACCTATACGCAACGGGATTTCGCGGCTGGCGTACCAGACAAGACTGATGAGTTGATACTCTGGGAATCTTTCGGCAAGATTTTCGGCGCAATGTTTATCTTCTTCGTGCTGGTGAAGTACCTGGCGTGCCTACTGGTTTCCCTGCTGGCGACTTGGCGGTTGCCGCATCTGTCTCAGGCCGTAGTCGGTCGTACTCTCAAACATTTTGGCATTGACTTATTGACCGGTTTGTTGATCTCAGTGGTCGCACCGATTGTCCTAGTGCTGCTGTACGTGACGGTTGTCGGCTGGTTGGTGGCTTGCATCGTCATGGCAGTTTTAGCTTTAGCCGTCCTGGTTGGCGGCGTCTACTCCACCGTATCTTTTGGAGCTCTGGTTCGCAGAGTCTTCTCTAAAGGTAAAAAGGATTTTTCGGCCGACTGGAAGAGTTCTCTGCTCGGAACAACTCTACTCACTCTAGTCATACTGATCCCAATAGTCGGTTGGCTGGTCGGACTGCTGTTCTTCCTAGCTAGCTTCGGCACCGTAGTTAGGCTGGGCTACGAAGCCCTGTTTCGCCGGCGCTAGCGTACCTGAACGCTGAGCCAAGGCCGTCCACCGAACTCCAGTGGGCGGTTTTTGCTTTCGATTTTCATGCTGACGACGGCACGAGCGAATAACGCCGCGTTCTGTGGAATATGATCATTCAAGTGGTAGTCACATAATCCTCGAAATGTTTATAGCGCAGCCCGAGGACGATGCGGCACCCAGAACCGAGTTCAATGACGACCGAGTCGTCTGGGTCGATTATGCAGAGGGGTTGCAGACAGACTCGGCCATGAAAATGTCAGACAGTACTACTCAGGTGTCCAAGCGATGATCAAGACAGTCATCGATGTCTTTAAGTTGTGGAACCATAGGTAAGATATCATTGTCAGCCGTCACCGTTTATTTTTTGTCGTCTCCTTCGTTAAATAAAAATGCGAGACCCCCAAGCGGTGATCCCGTTGAGATCTGCACGGGCGTGTGGTTAGGACTGATGCACGTGGTCGATTAACCCGTCATCATCGCTGTCCGCACGCTCAGGTCCGCGGTCATGTCGTCGACATTCGCTTCGGTGTGTCGGCGACAACCATCCACAAAAGAACCACGTGTTGTGGAAATTTTGAAATCACTTTCGAAGTATCTCATTATGAGCTTGTCTGCAAAGTTATAACTAGGCATAGCTTATGGAACCGGAGCCTGTCATAATCCAGGCATGTGTTTTTCTGCAACAGCCAGCTTCGCCGCTGCCGCTGGTTTGAGTGCCATGGGCGTGGTGACTCTGCGCGAGGCCAAATCGATAGACCGGATTCCGCTCGCGGCCATGCCGCTGCTTTTTGGTGTTCAGCAAGCGGTCGAAGGTGTGGTCTGGGTCTCACTCAGCGTCCCTTGGCTGCACTCGTCGGCCGCCTTCGTTTATGTGATGTTTTCGCACGTGTTATGGCCGTTCTACGTTCCATTGGCGGTTGGTGCGCTCGAACCGCCCGGACGAAGAAGGGCTGTACTCAGGATATTTCTGCTCGTCGGCATTGCACTTAGTCTATGGCTTCTGACCTATGTGCTGCGCGGACCGGTTACTGCGTTCTGTGCTACAGGTAGCATTATCTACCACATGGTCCTGCCGCCTGTACCCTACGGCCTGGCGGTTTACGTACTCGTAACTTGCTGTTCCTGTTTGATTTCTGGTCACAAATTTATACGAGTCCTCGGTCTGGCACTCGTGGGTGCGTTGGCCATTTCGCTCTGGTCTTACTTGACGGCGTTCTATTCAGTTTGGTGTTTCTTCTCGGCTCTTTTGAGCGCTATCATCTACGTGCATTTGAAACACGGAAAAGAGTTGTCTCGGTTGGTTAAAAAGTACGAGAGTACAGCTCACAGACGTTTCCGTCATGGTGGACGGTGACTGATCGAGAAGATCTAATATGAAAGACGGAACAAGACGAGCAGATATTTTTCCGGGACAGGCGGTGGCGATTACCTTGAAGCAGGATCAAGGTACGAATGTTCTGACGCAGGGATTTGTTCGGGATATCCTGACTAGTTCAGCAGTCCATCCGCGGGGGATTAAGGTTCGGCTAACCACTGGCGAGGTTGGGCGGGTGCAAGTGATCGTCGAATAAATCTTTTTAGATCAAAGCCTTTGGTTGGACATGACTACTTAAAAGTGAAGCGAAGTCGATTTTGATATACTTCGTTCTATGGCTTTAGCCGTGGGTATCTATCTACTCGGCAGGATCAGCGTGCCGGACAGTTTGACTGAAAGACTCGAGAATATGGTTGCATTAGAATCCGGAGACGTACGGAGTATGACCGAACAAGCCCTGATTTTATTGGAGATGGCATCGAAAGGGCCAGAGCTGTTCCTCTTCAATGGAGGAACTTTTAATCCATACACCCTCATGAAATGAGGTCTAGCAGATTCGTCGATGAGAGCGATAAGGGCCGCTTCTTGCGCCTCTTTTTTGTATCGGAGATTTTTTGGCAAGTGTAATTGCGTCTCCTTAAGGGCCGACCCATTGCCAGAACGCCGCGGATTTGGTACCTTCTTCGCCATATGGCGAACGACAGCGTGGTCCTCCGCCTCGACGGTGTGACCTACAAGTACGGAGAGAGCAAGACGATCCTAGATGAGGTCGATTTTTCAGTGCGCAATAGCTCGAAGTTTGCGCTCATGGGACAGAACGGCGCCGGCAAAACCACGCTTTTCAGCTTGATTCTCGGCGAGCTTAAGCCCAAAGAGGGAAAGATTTTCCTGACACCCGAGGACGCGACTGTCGGCATTGCCAAGCAGGTGATCCCCCAGGAGTGTATGGATCTGACCGTTCGTGAATGGTTCGCTGGGACGTTTGTCGAAGTGCCTTACAATTTGGACAAACAGATCGCCGACGTCTTTGAGGCAGTGAATCTCAAGACTGATCTCGATAAGAAACTGAGTGAGCATTCCGGCGGACAGCAGGCGCGTCTACTACTTTCGTACGCGCTGATTCAGAGTCCGGACATACTCCTCCTCGATGAGCCGACCAACAACCTGGATCAGGAGGGGATCGAACATCTGACCGGCTTCCTAATGATGTACGATAAGACGGCAATCGTCATCTCCCATGACGCTGAGTTCTTGAACGCGTTCACTGACGGCGTGCTTTATCTCGACGTATTCAATCACAAGATCGAACAGTATCGCGGTAACTATTTGAATGTAGTCGAGGAGATCGAGGGACGCATCGAACGCGAACGCATGCTTAACGCGCGTGCCGAGGCCGAAATCAAGCGCAAGATGGCGCAATCCGGTAAGTTCGCACACAAGGGCGGCAAGCTGCGGAGTGTGGCCAAGACCATGCGGGAACGCGCGGACGAGATGCGCGAGTCTATGGTCGAGGTTCGGCGTGAGGACAAAACCATCCGCGAATTTGAAATACCATCCCAGGAGTTTGATTTCGAGTTTAATGGGAAGATCTTGGAATTGAGCAAGATTGGCGCGATCAGAGATGGTCAGTATGTAACCAAAGCAATCGACGTAGTGCTACGCCGCGGCTCGCATGTTCTTTTGGCTGGACCGAACGGCATTGGCAAGAGTACATTGCTCCGGCGGATTTTTAATCAGACCGCAGAGGGTGCGATTCTCTGCCGCGATGTTCGCATGGGTTATTACTCTCAGGATTTTTCTACACTCAACTTTGGTCGGACGGCTTACGATATATTACTCGAGGTCATGAAAGAACAGGACGAGCAGGTGTTGCGTTCAACTGCTGCTGGATTTCTTCTTGATGGAAAAGCTTTAGCCAGTGAGGTTGGTGGACTATCTGAAGGGCAAAAAGGATTATTGTCGATTGCACGACTAGTATTGATGGAACCAGGCCTACTGATCCTCGACGAGCCGACCAATCACATTAATTTTCGTCATCTTCCAGTGCTGGCTCAAGCGTTCAATTCCTATCAAGGGGCCATGATTATGGTTAGTCATATTCCTGATTTTGTGAGTCAAATTCGTATCGACGAGATTATTGATCTGACTTAAGCGTCAGAATCAGTTCTTTAAAAAAGGCTTATTTATGAGGTAGCGCATTGGGCGTAAGGGCTATTTTTATGCCTATTGCGCTACCTCATGCAGAGGAAGCCGTTTGCCGGAGCGATTCCGGTAAATCCAAATATAGAAGGAGGATGACGATGTCACAGACATTGATCACCAGCCGAGACCCGAAAGGTCTCCACGCAATCGGTCTCTTCGAGGCCGCCTACAACAAGTCCAAGCTCGACGAGGAACGCGCACAGCGGCTCAACGAGCGCGGTGGCGAACTGCAGGACGGGATCGCGAAGCTCATCGCTAAGCTGTCCCAGTCCAACCAGTACGTGAGTGAGGAAGTTCGTTCCAATTATACGTACCCGAAGGAGTACGAAGGGCCGAAGCCGATCAATGACCAGATCAAGGCGATCGCCAAGATTTTCGATCTCGACCCGAGCCACACCATCGAGTTCGCCAAGACCCTGCCGGAACTCCCGAACGGTGCCGAAGGATGGTTCGCGATTCCCTCGGTGGACGCACTGGCCAAGAAGCACTTCCCCGAAGTGACCGATCCGATCCAGAAGTACTGCCAGGCGGTCCAGATCGTTCACACCAAGATCGCCGACTCCCGGTCGTTCTACAACTACCGTGAGGGTCAGATCACGCCGGCGCAACTGCGGGTTCACGCTCGCACGGCGCACGCGCTGGATCTCATCTCCGAAACACAAGAAGCGAGCGACATCCTGATCGTCGCCGCCCAGCTAGGGCTTCGCCATCGCGGCAAGTCCAGCCGTCGGGCTCGTGAGGTCTTCGTGGAGGGCGAGTTCGGTCTCGGAAGTCTCGCAGTCGGTTCCATCGTTCTCACTCATCCCGAACGGCTCGTCTGTTGGGAGGAACTGGACATGGATTGTTCCGGCGACGAGTTTTCTCCGGAGGCCGATGGCGACTTTTCTGAGTCTCCCGGCTTCGGCTTCATTGGCAACAAGGTCGAGTTCGGCACGCGCCTCGTTGACGGCCCGGACGTGGGCTTCGGTTCGGTGTCCGGCTTCCTCTCGCAGGAAATCGATCCTTGATGTCTTGAATTCTTGGGGCTTTTGATCCCTTGAATTCCGCCGACAGCGGCTCGAAAAAATTGGGGCTATCCACAGCACATCGTGGATAGCCCTTTTCTCTTTTTACATATGTTCAAAATTTATTTTTAGGTAATTAAGGTGTTTCGTAACCACGAGGTGTTTAAATATCATTATGGTTACAAGGCGGAAGAACATTTTTGGTTGCGCGGCCATTTTTTGAGGGGCAAAAAGTGTGTGTTTTATGGTTCAAGAAGTATAGTCAATGAAAGGACCGAAATTTTCAGAACGGCCGTGTCCTGTGCGGCCTTTTTTATTTTGACGACGTCTTTGGATTTCTCAAAACCCGTCGCATTTGCTAGCATCGTATTAGTAATGTTGGGCTAAGTATCGTTTGATCGTAACCACAGAAGGAGTATGGAAGGAAATCGGTTCGGAGGAGAGGGGTCTTTTTCACTCGAAAGAAGAGAAAGTGAAGCTTCCGTTTTTCTTACACCTGAGCAGATCCAGCAATTCGAACAGCTCTCGGCCGAGGTCTACACTAAACCGCCGGAGGAATTTATCGCTGCTGAGTTTAATGAACTGAATCCGGAACAGCAGGAGGGGATTGAGGGTCTTGAAAAGGAGTATAAAAATGCGCAGTTGGTGGTGCGTGGTAGTGCAGCCAAGAGTCGGTTGCAACTTTTAGGACAGGCAATACAACGAGCGGCGAAGTTTCTCGATTTGGATACCAAAGAAAAGATTATGTCTGCGGCGCTCGAAGTTATTCCTTACGTCGGTTTGGCCTACGCTTTCTTCGGCAAGCGAGTTGTAATAGAGAAGGATCCGGAAACAGGTCAACACGGAGTGAGTTTTGAGGATCTTTCAATATTAGATCGGGTAATTTACTTAGCTGGTGAGGCGCTGGTTAGTGGACATGCGTTAAGAGGTGCGCTCAACTCTATTAAACGTGAAGGCTGGAAGAAGGTTGCGGTTCCGTTCGCTAAGAAAGTCGCGCAGGACAGCGGTCAACTATTAGTGAGGCGGGTTAAGCAAGGGGTGGAACGTGAGTTAGGGGCTCTTCCGGGCAAGGGAGAGACCATTGGACAAGAGGAAGAATAATCTTTGGATCTATGGTAGACATCGAAAAATTGGTAGCGCTTCTCAACAGCGCTGACTTACCGGAGGGCGAACGTGAAGCTTGGATTGAATTAGTTCCTTTGCTTCCAGTTGACCAGATCGAGGAATTAATGGTGACACTAGAGACCGAACAGTCCCAGCTGACTGCTCTGCGGCAGGACTATCTAACCAGAGCTCAGGCTGTCATCGACGAAAGTTCCTGACGTTTTGTGATAGCAGGTGTGGATGCTGGCGTTGGTGCATAGGCATCTATATTAAAGTTATTTCATTTTATGACGAGCCCTGACAGGTGGATAAATTTTCAGCCAGAAGATAGCATTGGTTCGAGTGAACGAAGCAATTTAGAAGGACATAACTTGCGGGGAGATCAGTTCGTCTCTAAGGTAGAAAAAGCTAAAAATCTTAATCCTGGTTCGGAAGATGTCGGGGATACTGAACGTGAGATGGACGGTCGGGAGGCAGATGAACAAAAGCAGCAAGCCGAAATAGCAGTTTCCGCCATTATTGCGGATCTGGATGAAAGGGAGTTGCGTCTGCGAAGGGGAGAACTTGGGCATCTCCGGGAGGGGGAGTCGAAGTCCGGCATTTCGTTTATGGTAGAAGTCGAGTTGGACCAGGCTATAAAAAAGGCAGAGGGGGCGGGTGCTAATGTGGGAGAGCTTAGGGAGCGGCAAACAGAACTACGGAATCGTATCGCTAAATTGGACAGCGAATTTCCGAAAGAATAAGCAGAGCTTACTATGACCACCCTGTTTACTAGCCTGACCGAGGCCGATAAGGGGGGAGCAGTTGAACGGTTGATTGCCGACAGCACTCCACGCGACGATTTTTTTTGATGATTACTTTGTCTGTGATCATGGCGACCTTTGGGTTGCTGGTCGGCAGCGCTAGCATCATTATTGGTAGCATGCTCATTGCGCCGTTGTTGTCTCCTATACTTGGCTTCTCCATGGGTATTGTTATGGCTGATCGGGCACTCATTTCACGTTCCTTTTTACTGTTTTGAAGTCGATGGCGTTTGCTCTGCCATGTTCGGTTGTAGTGACCCTATTTTTCTCGCGTATCGCTGGACTGGACTCGGGTCTTAATCCAGAAATCATTTCTAGATTGAGTCCTGATGTGATTTCCGCCTTTGTTGCCTTGGTGGCTGGGTTAGCCGCTTCTTACGCACTTATTAGACCGCAGTTGAGTGCCAGTCTGCCGGGTGTCGTTGTTTCGGTGGCGCTCATCCCGCCGCTCGCGGTCACCGGCATCGGTATCGCGCGGCTTGAGTGGGTGATCATTGCTGATTCGTTCGTATTGTTTTTATTGAACGTCGGCTTGATCGTGTTCGCTAGTTCGGTCGTCTTCTCCCTTACCCATCTTTATACTAAACAGACAGTAGCTGAATTAGCTTTGAAGAAGGAAGATGAGCAACTTCGAAAGGAAGTTGAGCGAGCAAAGAAGAAATAACGCCGTATCCGCACCTGTAGGTAGTGGTGGCGAATCGTGCTAGTTGACATCCGAAGATAAAAAAGTTAAAGTTTTTTGTTCTCACGACAAACTATAATAAGGAGGTCTGTCTTGAGTCAGTCCTTTATAGTTTTGGGAAATTTGATTTTGATGGCCGTTTTCGTCACTTATTTCAATCAAGTACGTCGTGGGCTATCAGTGCCCAATCCGTCAACTTGGTTGTTATGGACAGTGGTAGGAGTGATGAACGCAGCTAGCTACTTTCTCGTGGTTCATGGAAACCTGTGGCAATCGGCCTATGTGTTGCTATCGACTGTCGGACTGATTGTGATCTGCGTTTATGCCGTTGTCCGTGGTAAGTTTGGTCGAATCGGCTGGACTGAGATCGTTTGTCTGGCGTTAGCTGTAGTTGTAGGTGTGTTATGGAAAGCCACCAGTGATGCGGTTGTAGCCAATTTGAGCCTTCAGCTGATTTTCATAATCTCGTTCGTGCCAACAGTGAGTGGCCTACTGAAGCGTACTCTCAAAGAGAAAGCGTTGCCGTGGGCTATGGGAGTTACCTCCTATATATGTACGGTCGTCGGAATACTAACTTCGGTGTCATTTGATCTGACTGCCTTGGCCTATCCTGTAATCAATGGGATCGTTGGTAACGGAACAGTCCTGGTCGTAATTCTCTTGACTGGAAGACGCTCGGAAGTCTAGACGGTCGACAATCAGTAGTATCTAATTCGCATCTTTCATTGGTGCGATTTTTTTAAAACAAACATACAATGATTTATCCACTGTTTTTTAAATTCAAAAAAAACTTTGCAAGTCGTGCTATACTGATAGCACTTAATTTCTCCTAATTTGCATTAGCCTAAAATTTGATTGATCGCATGACTAAATCGTGCTTTCAGTTTTTCAATTTAGTTATAATTTTCATAAATTATGAAACTCAGTCCATTTCTAAAAAGAGTATCTCGCCGACCGGCTGAAACTCTACTAACCTTAGTGCTTGTCATTGCGTCGAGCGGTCTAGGTTCGTTGATCGCTCCGTTGCCGGCTATGGCCGCCTCGACGATTACGGTCAGTACCAGTGGACTGATCAATGGTGGTTTTCCCGGGGCTCCGATTCCGGCCAGCTCACCGGCCAGCGCCGTACTGAAGTTGTCAGTGACGGCTTCTTCGGCCCTACAGACTCTCAATTCGGTTACAGTGAACTTTAGTGGTACTGGTTTGGTTCAGGCTGACCTGGCCGATATCGCTACTGATGATAGTTCCGGTGTTGCTTTATATGACGATGAAGGTGGTACAGCCGGAAACTTCGATGGCACTGACTCGGTCATTACTCTGGCTGCCTCTCCGGATTGGACCGGTGAGACGACCAACATCACGCTGACACCGGCGACGCCAGTTCCATTAATCAGCGGTACACCGGTGATTTTTTATGTAGCCATTAGAACTTCAGCTTTGCTAGTCAACGATCATCGTATAGTCGCTTCCGTTCTAGCCAATGGAGTAGTAACTTCTGATGGTAGTGGTCCAGCTACTACCTTTAATGCTTTTGAATTACGGGCCGACACTGCTCCAGCACAGATTGTGTCGGTTGGTGGTTTTGTCGGTAGCGCATCGGTTAATGTCAGATTTAATAAACCAGTACAAAGGGTTGGTGGTGGCAGTTTGATTGCAGCCAGCTTTACTTATGTAGATGGTGGTGGTGCTGCTCAGACTATATCTTCTGTAGCTCATACCCCAGGTCAGGATTTTGCTACATTGACCATGAGTGCTGTTTTGGATGCAGGGGATATCGACGGCACTCCGGCGACTATAGCCGCTGCTTCTAGTGCCATAGCTGACATGGGTGGCAATGTTATCGGAACCGATGCTGTGGAAATGGCCAGTGCAATCGAAATTTCTACTTCGACCATTCCGACAGCGATTATTGGAACGACCTACACCACGATTAGTCCACTGGTGGCCTTCTCGGCGATTGGTGGCACCTCTCCTTACATCTTTGAATCAGCCGGAGAGCCGGATACAGAGGTACTGACCAACGCTGGACTTTCTTTAGTTGATGATGGAGGTACTTACAAGATAACTGGTACGGTATTGAGCGTTCCGGGTAGTTATCCTTTATACATTAGGGCTACAGATTCGGCCGGGACACCTCAGGAGGCGGTCCGGCGGTACAATCTGAACGTTGGTACGTCCGCTGGAGCAGTGCCGGGCGTTACTAGCGTTGTGCCGGGCGGTGCGCCATTAGGTGCGTCGTCTTTGGCAGTTGCAATTACGGGCTCTAATACTCATTTTTCTGGATCAAGCACGATTCAGTTTATAAGCGGAGGTTCGGCCGACGCCAACGTTACAGCTACAATTTCGTCGTCAACCACTACAACACTTAACCTTTCGGTTAGTGTAGCCGGGGGCGCCACTGTTGGGCCACACGATGTACGCGTTACGACCGGAGCCGAGATCGTCGAGATGCCGGGTGGCTTCGGTGTGTTTCCGGCCGGTGATAGTGGGTTAAATCTCCAAAGTCCAACCGATGCCGCGACCGGCATATCGATACCTCCTACCTTCAACTTTAGCCCCAGCACTAACCCGTCAGCGGCCACTTACCGCGTTACACTAAAGTCGACATCTAATTTTTCTGGGGCCGCTTTATGGGATTACGCCTTTCCTAAGCCGGCTGATGCAGAGAATAGCAATGGTAGCCACTGCAACTTGACTGGCTGCAATGTGAACTATGGGGCCGGCTCATTCCGGATTATTACTCAGCCGACTCCGCTTGAGCCGAACACCACCTATTATTGGCAAGTGCGGACCTACAGCCAGGCACCATCTGCTGTTAGTGACGCTGTGGCCCCGCTTGAAGGGACTCCAGTTAGAGGTTTCACTACGATTTCGTCGGTCATGGATATCATGCCGCCGAATATCATGCATCGGCCAGTCTTTCAGACTACGGCCAGCACAGACCTGACTTTGTTGGCTCGTGTCGATGATAACTTTGCCTCGCCAACCTCTACCCCAGCCCTGACAACTACGGTTAATTACTGTGTGGGTGTCGATTGCGATCCAGGGACCGGTACGCAGGCGAGTGGTACCTCGATCGGTAATGGATTTTTTACCTTCACTATTCCGGGTGCATCGGTTGGCATTGCCGGCACTATAGTTAGGTATTATCTTGGTGCCTCGGACGGCACTAATACGGCGATCTTTAGGGATATGGATGAGACTCCGTTCCGGGTAACATCAATCGCCGCCGGTGTTGGTACTATTACTGGTTCAGTCGTCAATGATAGCGATGAATGTCCGGAAGGTATTCAAGGTGCCACGGTTTTCGCTGAAGGTACTGGTTTCATGACCACCACAGACGGATCGTGTGAATATACTTTGTCCGGACTTCCAACCGGTATCTATGACATCGTGGCCTTGAAGACTGGTTATGCTGACCGGATCATTAACGGCATACCAGCCGGCTCCACCAGCATAGTTTTCAGCCTGCCAATGGGTTTCGGTGGTGGTTTCGGCGGCGATGGCACCAGACCTCATGTCATGTTTACTGGTCCCGGTGAGAACTCGACTGGCATTCCAGGCGGCGATTCCTACTTCAAGGTGTTTGTGGCCTTCGATAAGCCCATGAGTCAATCTTCGATCACGGATACTGGTAATTTGACCATCAACGAGATTAATCCGGCTACAGGGGAGCTGACCAACATAACGTCAAAAGGAGACTGGGACTATTACGCCTCTTCCGCCGGTGTGGATCGTGTGCCGCCGGCTTCTAATATGGCGGTGTTTTCGTTGTCGCAGGTTGGTTGCGATGGATCTCCTTGTACGCTAGGTGACGGCAAGACTATCGCTGTGATTGTGACCGACTCAGCTACCGACACAGCCGGCAATTCAGTCATGGGAAATCAGCCGGATGGTTCGTTCTCCTTCACTTTCTCGACTGGTACCACTTTCTCTGGAAGTTTCGGTGAGGGTGAGGTGTTTGGCTCTGGGGAGTTCATTCCGCCACATGTAATCGGTATGACTCCACCACCTGGTAGTCTTGATGTGCCAGTTGATCGAAGGGTTGTAGTTAGTTTCTCGGATGCCATGGCGGACGATACTATTGGAACCTATCTTCTTAAGAGTTACATCAAATTGTATTCAGTGTCTGGGGTGACTGAGACGGACGTTTCATCACTCATTAGTGCTACAACTCTCGACTCAGCCAAGAGGAATGCAACTCTGACGTTAACCGGCAGTTTAGCTGCCTCGACCCGTTATCGACTCAAAGTGCTAGGTGGTGCTAAAGCAGCGACTGGACTGACAGTCGGACCACCAGAGTCGAGTAGTGCAGTCATGTTCACTGGTGAGTTTAGAACTGGAACTGGCACCGATGTTGGTATACCGACAGTTAATGGGACTTTTCCAGACAATACTGCGACCAATGTACCAGTTAATCTAAATGCGGTTAGTATCGGCTTTAGTCGAGATATGGACATGTCAACTATCTCGACAAGCACAGTTTATTTGTCGATTGGTTCGACGGCAGTTAATGGTTCGGTTGAATATCGTGCCGCAGAGAGAACGGCCTATTTCGTACCACGTTCGGCACTTACTGCCAGTACTACCTACACAATCAATGTGACGACCGGAGCTCAGGCTCTGAACGGAACAGCGATCGCTACAGCAGTAGCGCGCACCTTCACTACTGGTTCGGCCGACGTTTTGGCTCCGTCGATACAGTTCGGCAACGCTGATGATTTCTCGTTGGCAGTGACCTTCTCTGAGCCCATGAATGCCTCTCGGGCGACTGATACTATTAACTTCACAGCTAGTGTATTGAAGCCGGCTAATTACGTTCTCAAGTACGCCACCATGGGTGAGGATTCTTCTGCTGGTACGGTCCTGACTGTTCCGGCAGCAGCGACCTTTAGTTACGATCAGGTAACCAACACAGTCAAAATCGCCGGCTATCATGCCGACGCGATCGATCCGGCGACTCTGCGTGGGAAGGAACTTTATGTCGCAATCACTGGAGTTAAGGACCTGTCCGGAAATTCGATCACGACTGATGATGGCGCGAACACGGCTAGAATGATGATTTTGAATAGCGCCACTACTCAAGGGGCTCTCGGTCCGATGGGTATGACCGGCGACTCCTTCTCGGATCAAGGCGGGTTCACACCTGACAATTTTGATTCTGGCACTTTCGGTTTTGCACCACAGGCTGAGGTCCGTCCATTCAATACCATGCCCGGACAGCTCACGATCTATGGCATACGCTTGCCGATCTCCCGGCAGATTCCGGCTTCTGGGGCTGTTGTTGTGACCTTCCCTATTGGCTTCGACGTTTCGGCCGCCAGACAGGATGTCAACAGTCCGATGCGCCAGGACTTGAATGGTCCAGGAACGGGAAATGTGACCTTTAAGTGCGCCACAGCCGGTGCGCCGACCGGAGCATCTTGTTCCGGCACGGCCAACGCCGACGATGCTGGGGTGGCCCAGGGTGGACTAGCTGGCGATGGTGTGGTGGTCGACACGGCCTCACGCAGCGTCAAGATTTACCTTTCTGCAGCGACCAACGTCGAAGGACATGATTTCTTGACCATCGATATCGCCGGAATTAGGAATACGACCGTACCCAAGGACATGAACACTTCGGGTTACACGGCTGATATTAAGACCAAGAACGGCACTACACTTCTAGAGACTGCCACTTCGATGCCATTTTTTATTCAGTCTGGTGGTACGGGATCGTTCACTTTGGGCGGTACTATAACTGCGACCGGCAACGTCTCTAGTGGCACTATGCAGGTCTACCTAATGTCGCCGCTCACCGGACCGCTCGAGACCACTTCGACTAACTTCTCTGGTGGTGAGACTGCAACTTACAGCTTTACCGGACTTCCAGCCGGTGAATTCATGATTTCGACCGATCAGCTGGTGCTGATCGATGCGGCTGAATATGTCGGTAAGGCCAATCCGGAACGGATCGGACTCACAGCCAACAAAACTTACAATTTCACCATGGCCAGTGCTTCGTCCGGTGGGACTGTGGTTACGGTCAACTTGACCGGTCCAGCTAATGAACCGTTGGACGTGTTTGCTGGTTCGCCGACTGGATTTCGCGTCAAACAGGTGACATTGAACGGTGGAGGAACTGGTAGTACTACACTCAATCTACCGAACGGCGAGTGGAACATTGGTGTCGGCCCGCAGACACCTAAGGGTTTCTCCGGTCCGCCGCCGGCACCGTCTTACCTACCGCCACGTAATAAACAGGCCACTATTGCCAATCCAGTCTGTACAGTTGACGGCACAGTGGGTTGTACCATCGCTTTTGCCTTAACAACCTCGGATAAGACCATTCGCGGTTTGGTTAAGGATGGTTCCGGCAAGGTCATGGCCAACGCTGAGGTGTTCGCCTACTCGCCTAACGGTGGTTTCGGTACCAATGCTACAACCGCTACTAACGGTGCGTTTACACTGAACGTAGTCAGTGGCAGCTACGTTGTTGGCGCATTTATTCCGGGCATGCCGACCTCTAAGGAAGTGCCAGTAGTGGTAACGGACCATGCTACGACCTATCTGTTAATAGATGGATCGTCGACAGCGATTACACCAGCCGCTGCGGCTACTTCCTTTATCCTTAAGGTTGCTAAGCCGGACTACACCATCTCCGGACGTGTGACCGACGGCACGAGTATTGTGCAGGGTGCTTCAGTCTACGCTTATCGAACCAATGGTCCGGGTCATGCCGATGTGATGACCGATAGTTCCGGTAACTACACTTTGTACGTCGGCGCCGGAACCTGGAACGTTGGCGCGTTCCTACCGCAGTACGGTCGACTATCTGAACAGTCGGTGACCGTCTCGACCGCCAATGTCACTAGCATCAACTTTTCTCCATCCCAAACCGGCACCGGAACTTTCTACACTGTTTCCGGTACGGTGACCTCGGGTGGTACACCAGTATCTGGCGCCTTTGTCCGGCTCATGGGTAACAACACCAACAATGAGGTGATGACTGGTGTCGACGGCACTTACAGCATGAAGGCCCCGTCCTGCGCCACGGCAGGTTGTTACACACTTAAGGCCTTCGCACCGAGCATTGGCGAGTTCCCGCCGCTCGCAGCCTTCAGTGTGACTAGTGACACAGCTGGCAAGGACTTTACACTTGCCGCACCTCGAACCTTGACCATAACTTTTTCCGCATCGGTCGCTCGCGGTTTCGTCGATATGTTCGCCACGAATGGTTCAGGTGCGCGCATCGACGTCTCTAATTCGACGGTTGCCACGTTGACCCTACCGGATGGTAATTATCGGGTTCGTGTGGACGTACCTGGAACGGCGATCGGTCCGTCTAATATATCTGGCGACGGTTACAACAGTACCACTGGTGTGTTCACAGTTTCGGCGGCCAACACTGCTCTGACAGTCACATTGCCGACTCGTCGGACCATCACTGGTAAAGTGACTGACAGCACGGACAACATTGCCAATGCTTGGGTCGAGATTGTCAATCCGACTACCGGTGTCCACTTTGGTACGCAGACCAATTCGACCGCCGGTCCGGATACTAACTTCAGTTTCAGCGTGGCTGATGGTACTTACTTCATCAATGCGATGAAGCCCGGGTACTTCCGACAGCCGACTACGATCATTGTCGGAGCTGACACCACGACCCAGACTCTGATTATGACTGCAGCCACAACTACCATTGCCGGACAGGTACTGATCGGCGCAACTGGTGCACCCAACTCTTTCGTCCGTGGTGAAAAGATGGGTGGTGGCTTCTCCGGTACTCAAGCCGATGCTAACGGTAACTATGTACTACCAGTCGATTCTGGAGAGTGGAAGATTTACGCTGTAGCTGAGGGTTATCAGGAGGCCGGTTACGCCAGCAATCCGATCGACGTTAGTAGTGGTTCGGTAACGGGTAAAAATATTACCCTCACCACAGCCGTCAACATGGCCTCACCTAGGTCCAGACCGATCACACCATCCTCGGGTGGAACCATCGACGACCAAGACTCCGGTCTGAGACTCAATGTGCCGGCCAACGCCTTGGGCACATCTAACTCATCCGGAACCTTAACAGCTAGGGAAACCAACAACGTCCGCTCTACTGATACTGCCTACCTGGTCATGGTCTACGACTCGCAGACCGAGACTTACGTTCCGGCAGCCAAGGAACTGTCGGCCACAGATAGCGATGGCAATCCGATTACCAATCTTGAGGGTTCGGTCAGTTTGGAGATGGACTACACCATCGCTGAGCTGGCAGCCACTCGGTCAGCGCTCGACTCGTCGATTGATACTCGGACCGAGGCAGATATGCTGACCATGGCTTACTGGGATGCGACCAATCAGAGCTGGACACCGCTCCCTAGCACGGTGACTTACCGTGATTCCGATGGGGACATTGTCAACGAGCCGGAGGAGGACCTATCGAATGTCTCGATCGTTACGGTGTCGGCGACCACAAACCACTTCTCGCTCTATGCCCCGATCGTTTCGACTGATCCGTCAGCACCGAGCACTCCGTCTGGTTTGGCAGCGAGCGCAACCAGCACCTCTCAGATAAATCTGAGCTGGACACAGACTTCCGGTGCTACTGGTTACGACATTTATCGGAGCACCACCGTGGGTGGCACTTATTCTCGTCTGGGTAGCGAGCCGACCGTCAGTTCCGGTTCGACGGTCACCTACAGTGACACTGGTCTCTCGGCCTCGACGACCTACTATTATAAGATTTCGGCGATCAACGCGAACGGTGAGTCGGCGTCGACATCTGCAGTCAGTGCCACAACCAGTAGCGCAGGTGGAGGCGGCGCAGGTGGAGGTGGCGGTTCAAGCGGTTCGGTTATTCCGCCAACTACCACACCGGTCACGGATGCGTCCGACCCCGACAGTTTCGTTGATAACTCATCTTCATTCCCGACCGGAACACATGAGCGTGTTGCTTACAATGAGGCCGAAATGGCGGCTCCGTCTTCAGACACTACTGGAGTCGGTGTCTACAGCTCTGAAGTAGCAATCTTCAATACACCAACCATCGATGTCGATAAGGGTATTTTGCCTCCACCAGCCGACGTCTGGTTACCTTGTGTCGGCGGCGGTCTGATCAAGACCCAGGATGGTTCGGCTGTCTACTACTGTGGCAAGAATGGACGACGCTACGTCTTCCCTCATCAGAACATTTACTCGACCTGGTACGGCAATTTCGACAGTGTCGAGTCAGTTCTAAATGAAGACCTAGCTGCAGTGCCATTGGCTGGCACCGTCACCTATCGTCCGGGCGTCAAGATGGTTAAGATTCAGTCCGATCCCAAGGTTTACGCTGTGTCTAGAAACGGTCTACTTCGCTGGGTGACCAGTGAAGAGATCGCTACTGAGCTTTATGGTCAGAATTGGAATCGACAGATTGATGATGTAAATCCGGCCTTCTTCTTCTCCTACACGATCGGTGATCCGATCGAGGCAGCGGAGTAAGTTGGTGTGAATTAGATAGAACGGCCCCAGAGTATGGGGCCGTTCTTGTTAGATAAGACAATCTACTTCTTCTCGTTCCTACAACTAAATTTGGTTGTAGTTGCCAAACCTTTGTCGATTTAGGATCATGTCTAAGTGACATAGTTTAAACCTTTGCCCAATTAATATGGATTTTGGAACAGTTGTTATTTGGATCGTTGTTTTGGTCGTTGTAGTTGGTTTCGGTGGTCGTTATATTTGGCGCATGAAAGTGCGTCGTTTAGTCGGTTTTTCTCAAGAGGAGTTCGTCCGTGATTTGACCGAGGAGGCCAGGAATGGACATCTTGATCCGGTCATTGGGCGCAATGAAGAGGTGGAAAGAATTATTAATATTTCTGCTCGTCGCACTAAAAATAATCCATTGCTGATTGGTCCACCTGGCGTGGGTAAAACTGCGATCGTTGAGGGTTTAGCTAGGCGAATTATTGACGGTGACGTTCCGGCGCAGCTTTTAGGAAAGCGGGTAATGGCTCTCAATTTAGGTGAACTTATTTCTGGCACTAGTTTACGCGGTGAGTTGGAGGGTAGATTTCAAAAATTTATCGCCGATTTAGAAAGTCGACCGAAGATGACTATTGTGTTTATTGATGAGATTCACATGATTTCGCAGGCTCGTGGCACTGAAGGTGGTTTGGATTTAGCGGACATGATCAAACCTGCATTGGCTCGTGGAGATGTCTCGGTGATTGGAGCTACGACTTGGGATGAGTATCAGCGTACACTTAAATCTGATCCGGCCTTGGATCGAAGATTCCAGCCGGTTTTAATTAGTGAACCTTCAGTCGAAGAAACACTTAGTATTCTGCGTGGAGTTAAGGGTGTTTATGAGGAACATCATGGTGTGTTGATTAGTGATGAGGCTCTACAGCGTGCCGTTGAAATGACAACCAAAATGGTTACCGATAGGTATTTACCAGACAAGGCTTTGGATGTTATTGATGAGGCTGCAGCCAAGGTTTCGATTGATACTTCACCCGGACAATTGGCCTCCCTTGGTGTGGTTGATGTAGCCGCGAAAAGAAAAGTAGTTGAGCGTATGAGTAAAGAGGCTAAGTTATTAGCGGTAGAGATAGAACATTTAGAAAAACTACGTGGGTCATTTCCTGATGATTCATCTATTCGACTGGCTAGAGAGGAGCTCGGCCGACATTTGAAACAGATTGAAAATGAACGCAAAACTGTTCGGTCCGATAGTGAACGGTCGACAGTTACAGCTGCTGATATCGACGCTACGATCGAGTCATGGGGAGTGCAAAGTTGAAGGAATTAAATAGGATATCAATTGGGACCGTGGGACTGACGGTAGTTACTGCGGTCCTTCTTTTTGTTCCATTACCATTGTTTTGTCGAATAGTAGTTGTGGTGATGTTTTTAGGTTGGTTGGGTTTTCGTTTGGGTCGATTTTTAGTGGGTAGTCGTGAGGGTGTTATAACTAGGCTTGTCTTTGGTTTAATGATTGTCTTGTCGTGGTTAGTGGTTAGTCAGTCAATAGTTTATTACCTCGATCGAATATCAAGATTCAGTCTATTAGTAGGTCTGTTACCCTTGGTCTTTTTTGCTATCCACCGTTTTAATCTCACTGAGACCACTAATCAGACTATCATCAAGCCAAAATCATCGATTTGGAGTCGTTGGTTGTCTATAGGTATTCTGGTTGGCGATGTGGTTTTATTTTTTTCTTTCTTATCTGTACGTACCGACGAAGCACTGCGAAGTCCATGGGAGGTAGTCTCTTGCTCAGCTTTATTAGCCTTTGTGTCTGTGACTTGGATGTTATTGTTGTTGTGTCGCGAGCCGGACGCCCCGTTTAAGCGTTCTTTGACTGCGTTACATTTGTTCGTTGCTTATTGTTTATCGGAGACAGTCATGTCACTTGGTTTCGGTTACGATCCCTTTATTCATCGTACGGCCGAGGCACACATTGCAGAATTCGGAAATCTTTTACCGAAAAGTCCGTACTATATCGGGCATTACGTATTAATAGTTGCGCTACATTGGTTGTCCGGTCTTTCAGTAGATGTAATTGATCGATGGTTAGTGCCATTCCTGGCTCCACTAACTTTTCCTTGGGTAGCTAGTTTTGGTTTGAAAAAAGTTTGGGGCATGAAAGGAAGTGTCGAGCTTTGGATGCCTCTGATACTATTTTTGCCCATGCTGCCGCTGACCTTCACTGTGCCACATGCTCTGACGGTCGTGTTTCTGCTTTGGTTGGTCTTTTTAGCACCGACAGTCATAAGTTCTAGTCCACTACGTTCATTGGTTATCGGTCTATCTGTGTCGGCTATGATGATTCATCCGCTATTGGGTGCAGTGGCAGTCGGATTAATAGCATCATTGTTTTTGTGTCATCGATTCCGGTTCGGTGGGTTGCTATCTGTGATTATCAATGCGATTTTGTTGCCAATCTTATTTTTCATTCATAACTGGTTAAAAGGCGACTTGCCATTTAATTTTGTCGGACTGTTATCGGATTGGGAACGTTTTATCGCTCTTTTTCGGAATCCTTTTTTCTCTGACCTAGAGACGTCTTTTTCGCTTTTGGATTTACTGTATATGTACAGAATGATTATGCCAGCTATTTTTGTGGCTATAGTCGTGATTGGTGTTATTTTTTTGGTACATCGAAAGATGAAATCATCGGTGATTCAAGCCTATATTTTGACAGCCGTCGGTCTTCTGTTAGCCATCTTTGTTCTGAGTACCAGTGTGACGCTATCTGGTATTGTGCCTGGAGAGCAATTGGAATTCTCTTTGAGATTGAAACATGCATTTGGGGTGCTGTTACTTCCATTGTTTTTCTTTGGTCTAAAATCTCTACTAGATCGTTATCTTAGAGATTCGTTAACTGCTACGGTAGCTGGTTTACTGTTGGTCGTAGCGATAGTAGCTTCGATCAGTTGGTATCTGACGTATCCACAAGCGAACCATATAGCCAACCGTTCTGGTTGGTGTCTGGGTCGCGCTGATGTCGAAACTATCGAGATAATTGCCAAAGAGGATAACGGTCGTCCGTATTTGGTTCTATCCAATCAGATGCTGTCTGTGGCCGCCCTGCGAACCAATGGCTTTGATAATTTTTTCTATGCCTTACCGGTTACTGGTCGTACTTATGAGTATTACTTGGCTATTTCTCATTCACGACGCAATAGGGGAGTGTTCGAAGAAGCTTTCACTGAGTTTGGGGTAGCACGAGTCTTTTATGTGGTGCATGACTATGAATCTGATTTTCATTCTATTGTGGACCAATTGGAGTCTATTTCTGATCAAAGTTGGGTTGTAGCCGATGGCCGAGCCTTTGTTTTTCTTTTTGAAGATATGGCTTATAATTAGGCCTAGATTAATTATTTATATATTAAAGGGAATTCCTTATGACAAGGACAACCACTAGCACTAAGACTAAGGTCGTGGTAGGTGTTGTAGCTGCGGGCTTACTAGCAGGTTTCGGCCTTTGGGGTATCTATAATTTCCAAATGAAGAGGAAACAGGTGGACCTTAAGCCTAAAGTCGTGGCTCCACCAGGATACGGGGCAGATGTAATTGATTCTGGTTACGGTACTCCGGGTTATACCCCTGGCTATACTCCAGGTTACAAATAGACCCTCTTGAGAAAGAGAAAGGTCGGATAGAGATCCGGCCTTTTTAGTTTCTCTTGATAAGGCTATTATGTTTCCGCAATATGCCAATCCAAAAAGTCTCCAAGAATCGACTACTGCTACATGCCTGCTGTGCGCCGTGTAGTATTGCGGTTATTAATGAATTAAGAGTTGAGTATGAGCTTTACGTGCTTTTCTTTAACCCCAATATTCATCCTGAGGCCGAATATCTAAAACGTAAAAGTGAAGTGGTTCGGGTTTGTCGAGAGTGGAAAGTATCCATGATTGATTTAGATTATGAATCAACACTCTGGGAGGAATTAGTTGCACCAGTGTCTCAAAAAAAGGAAGGTGGCCCTCGCTGTTCAACTTGTTTCCGTTTACGTTTAGCTCGAACTGCAGATTATGCCAAGGAACATGGATTCGTTTATTTTGCCACAAGCTTAACTATGGGTCGACGCAAGGATTCAACTGTGATTAATGCTATCGGGCGGACTATTGCAGTACAGTTTGGATTAAAGTTTTTGGACACTAATTGGAAGAAAGGTGGACGATGGGAGACAGGTCGTCGATTGACTGAGGAATGGGGGATTTATCGGCAGTCCTATTGTGGTTGTAGATTTTCGTTGGAAGAGATGGCTAAGCGTTAAATAAGTGATATTAACTTATTAGGTTTTTCCTGCTGTGCTACGGGAGTGAATAATGAGTAGTTTTAAATAAAAAAGACGACTCAATGAAGGTCGTCTTTTTTGCACTTGGCGTTATTCTATTCGGATTTACTTGCATTACGTTTACGTTCGTGTTCTTTTAGAAATTTTTTACGAATGCGGATAGATTGCGGTGTTACTTCTACGTATTCATCGTCGGCAATAAACTCAAGTGCACGTTCTAAATTCATTTCCACAGGTGGAGCCAAAATAATAGCGTCATCAGCGTTACTGGTGCGCATATTAGTCAATTTCTTTCCACGAACAGGGTTAATGACCATAGTATCGCGCATGCTCGATCCAACCACCATACCTTCGTAGACTTCGATTCCTGGTCCGATGAATAACATACCGCGCTCTTGAATCAAATTCAGGGCATAGGCTGTCGACTTGCCGTTTTCCATTGAAATGAGGGAAAAAGATGACCGTCGAACAATATCACCTTTGTGTGGACCATAATGCGAGAAAATATGCGACAGAGTGCCTTCGCCTCGAGTATTAGTTAGGAATTCCATGCGGTAACCAAGTAGTCCGCGAGTAGGTATTACGTATTCCAGTCTGGTACTACCATGTTCACTTTTCATGGTCTTCATTTCGCCCTTTCTTCGCCCTAGTTTTTCTATAATTGTCCCAGCTTGTGCGTCGGGGACATCAATCGTCACTGTTTCATAAGGCTCGAGCGTCTTTCCTTCTTCCTCACGCATGATTACCTGAGGTTGACTGACCTGGAGCTCGTAGCCCTCACGTCGCATGGTTTCAATTAAAACTGATAGGTGCATTTCACCGCGTCCGCTTACACGGAAAGCATCGCCACCTTCAGGAAATTCTATTTGTAGTCCGACATTGGTTTCTAATTCGCGCTGTAGACGATCGCGAATCTGCCGTGAGGTTACGTATTTTCCTTCTCGTCCCGCCAGTGGCGAATTATTAACTAAGAAGTTCATGGTCAAAGTCGGCGGATCAACACTAATACTTGGTAGTGCCTCAGCCATCGGATCTTCTGCCACCGTCTCGCCTACATTAAGATCAGAAATGCCGGCAATTAGGATGATATCCCCCGATTGAGCTTCTTCGACTTCAACACTACGTAGGCCTTCCGAGGTTAATATCTTGGTCAGCTTGGCTGTATCACGAGATCCGTCGGCTCGAATAATGGTGACGGGCATACCAACATGCGCTCGTCCTTCATAGATGCGCCCCAATCCCATTCGTCCGACATAGTCATCGTAGGATAGGTTGGCTGGCTGTAAACGGAAGGGCTTAGATGGATCACTAAATGCTGGTGGTACTTTCTTGATGATTGTATCGAAAAGCGGTTGAAGATCCTGACTTGGGTCATCAAGTGTCTTTTTGGCTATTCCTTCGCGTGCGACGGCGTAAATGCATTCAAAGTCGGTTTGTTCATCATTAGCTCCCAGTTCAACAAACAAGTCGAACACCATATCAAGGACCTCGGTCGGTCTGGCGGCAGCCTTGTCAATTTTATTGATGACCACAATTGGTTTGAGTCCGAGCTCTAGTGATTTTCTGAGTACAAATCTGGTTTGAGGCATCGGACCTTCTTGGGCATCCACTAGTAACAACACCGAGTCGACCATTCTGAGTACTCGTTCAACCTCGGAACCGAAGTCGGCATGGCCGGGAGTATCGACAATGTTCACCTTGACATCACCTAGACGAATGCTGGTGTTCTTGGCATAGATCGTAATACCACGCTCTTTTTCGAGAGCGTTACTATCCATGACTCTTTCGCCAACGACTTCTCGGTCCGTGAAGGTACCGGTTTGCTTGAGCATGGCATCTACAAGGGTCGTTTTGCCATGGTCGACGTGCGCGATGATAGCGATGTTGCGGAATTCCACTTCGATTAACGTTTAACCTTACATAACGACAGAATGCTACTCCCGAAACGGTTGATTGTCAACTTGGTCAGGTTCTGTCGTTATTTTTGCTCTCTTTGGGGAGTACTTATTTCATAACCAAAAGCCACGACATGGTTGTCGTGGCTGGCGACTGTTTTTGTCTCGAACAGTATATTTTAGAAATATGGTCGTTCTTGAGAGTCTTTGACTAAGTCAAAGGCCTCCTCAGCAGTGTCGACAATTTTTACAATATCTAAGTCTTTTTCTTTTATATATTCGTTAGATAGTAAGTCTTGTCGAATCCAGCTGAACAAGCCTTCCCAATACTTGCGATCGATTAGGACGATCGGTATTGGCGCCATCTTACCAGTTTGGATTAGAGTGATCAGTTCAAACATTTCGTCGAGTGTGCCGAAGCCACCAGGAAAGAAAAGATAGGCCTGGGACGAGGCCGACATCATTACTTTGCGAGTGAAGAAATAATAGAAACCCTTGCCATGTTTAACGTACTTATTAGTGCGTTGTTCCATCGGTAGTTGGATGTTTAGTCCAACTGACTCGGCACCAGCTTCGAATGCACCGCGGTTAGCCGCTTCCATAATACCTGGACCTCCGCCGGTGATAATGGTGAAGCCAGCCTCACCCAGTAGTCGTGCCAGCTTACGTGCTGATTCGTAGTCTGGATGCCCTTCAGTTACACGAGCTGAACCAAAAAAGGTAACTTCTCGTTTGAGATCAGCTAAGAATTCGAAACCCTCAGTGAACTCGGCCATGATGCGAAAAATTTTCCAACTAGCACCCTCACGAAAATCTGGTACTTGAGGTAGAGGTACCTCGTCTGTTCCTGGGATTTTTCTTTCTTTGTGTTCAGTGCCTTTGGGTTGTGTTTCGTCGATCATGCTTTTGGTGATTATTTTTTGGTTCTAGTTTCTAGTCGGAATTATACCCGGCTTTTTGTTCTAACCTAACTTATTTTACTATGGTTATTCGAACCGTTCCTGCCAGCGTTCTTCGACATCGACATCCAAATCAATGAAGACTTGGCGACCGGTAATAGTTTCCATTTCATGACGAACTGATTGTCCAATAGCCTTGATAGTACGTCCACCTTGACCGATCAACATGCCGCGGTAGCGGTCGGCGTTGGTTAGGATACGAGCTCGGACATATAGTATGCCGTTCTCTCGTTCAGAAACTTCATCAACCTCTGCTGTAGTCGAATAAGGAACTTCTTCATGCATCCGCATAAAGACTTTCTCTCGGATCAGTTCAGCGATGCGAAAATTGCGATCAAGATTGGTTAGTATGTCCGTCGGATAAGATGGTTCTCCCTCGGGTAGTAGATCAAGCAGTCGATCGGTAAGTGCTTTTAGATTGTGTCCTTTTGTAGCGGAGAGTTCGATGACTGAGTCAAATTCATTACTCCAGATACGATACTCGTCGGCATACGGACCCCTTAGATCCGACTTGTTGATGACCATGATCTTTGGGCAGTCGGCGGCCGTGACTAGGCCATGCACGATCTTTTCTTCGTCGCCAATATGCCGAGTGGGGTCGACTACATAAATTACTACATCGATGCCACGCAGTGACTGTCTGACTTTTTCATTCAGGCGGGCGGTTAAGTTGTCCGGTACGTGGGTGAAGATACCTGGAGTGTCGACGATTACCGCTTGTCCGCGTGGGTCATTAAGGATGCCCTGGATAGCATGGCGGGTGGTTTGCGGCTTGGGTGTAGTGATGGCTACCTTGGTGCCGATGAGTGCGTTCAAAAGCGTGGATTTGCCCACGTTGGAACGGCCGACCAGTACAGCGAAGCCCGATTTTTGCCCTGGTTTTGGGGTTTCTTTGTTCATATGTCTGTAGTGTGCTCGTAGCGTACAGCAGACGTCCGGCTTTTTCCAGCCCCTGGGATCGGAAACATTGACGAACTCGCTGGTAAGCGGGTAGGCTCAGAGTCGGTACTTTATTCGGCTTGACGATTATAGTCGAAGAAAGAGAGATCGCCTTGGTTACGAGACGACGTGAACGGGATCTCTTAAGGCGGGAGATAAGTGAACAGTTGGATGAATATTGGGAGGAACAGTGGCAAGTTGAGTGTTCAAGAAGTGAAGGCTTGGACTGCCTGGGTTCAACCTCGATAAGGGTAACGTCAAATAGTGCTCAAAGATCGCAGGTTGTTCATTGTTCAGGCTGGCAGATTCCTTGGGACTTGGTCACTATTCAGTGTCTGCCTATCCCATCGCGCTGTTGGGCGCAGGTTCTCGGCGGACAGGTGCCACTCATTTTATTCTTTGCGAATCAAAACTAAGGTTCATCGTTCCGAGCCCTCTAGGGCTCTTTTTTATCGCCCCGCAAAACCCCGGGCGTAAGCCCGGGAGTTCCGTGCCCGCCTTTGGCCTCCTGCCCTCCGTGAAGTAAGGTGACGGGGTATGGAGTATCGACCGTCGGCTGTGATGAGACGACGATCCGCCGGTACATCGAAGCGCAAGGGCAGGAGGACAAAGGACAAACGAAGTTTGTGTGGTAAAGAAACCCCGGGCGTAAGCCCGGGGAGTGTCATTGCCTTGTTAGAAACCTGAACGGATTATTCGGCACTTGACGTTATTTGGTGGCCTGGTTTAAGCTTCAGTTTGAAGGAGGAGACATGGAAAACAGGAATGAGCCAACCTTGGGGCAGCAGTGGTTCGCTGCTATTAAAGAACGAGGAGATCGGACCAAAAAATCAGACGGCGTTGATTCTTCTAGAGTAGTTGTTACTCAACACATCAGCGTCTTAAGGGATAATATTAGAGAGGCTATGGATTCTAGAAATCCTCAGACTGTCAGAGTACCTGGGTTTGAGGATGTCTATAGTTACGACGAAATGTCTCGGATACAGTCTGTCCACTCTGAAAAAATTCCACTAAACCCAGATGATTTTGAAGGAGTTCAACGCGAGATGATCCTCTGGTGCCAGAAGGAGGGACTGGTTTGTTACTATCTTTACATCAGCTCAGATGCCATGGGCGTCGTTCCTCCTTGTGTGGGGGTCCGCTGTTTTCCAGCTGAATCTTAGTCACAAGTTGTGTAGTTCATCGAAAATGACTTTGGAGCTTTCCCCTCGATCTCGAGGGGTTTTTAATAATTTGTTTATTGTTTAGTGTTTTATTTATTTCAGTTCCAATTTGGCGACCAGCTCGACGTGCGGTGAGTTGGGGAACAGATCTAGAGCACGTAGATCGGCTAGATGGTATTGAGTTTCGAGTAGTGACCATTCGCGAACAAAACTATCGTAGTTACAGGAGACATAAATAATAGTAGATGGTCGTTGTTTCAGTAAGTTTTCGATCACCTTAGGATGTAGGCCTGAACGTGGCGGATCAACGATTACTAAGTCTGGTCGTTCGTTGTTCCAAACCAATGACTCAGCTTTAGCATCGGTGAAGGTTAGGTTGCTTAGTCCGTTGAGTTCGGCATTGCGGCGGGCAGTGGTGATAGCTTCGGCATCTAGCTCGACACCATGCACCTGTTGTACCAGATCGGCTACACCTACTGCGAAGAATCCTACGCCACAGTATAAGTCTAAAAGTGTTTTAGCACCGGAGTTTACAACATGTTCGCGGACTGTTTCGAGTAGTTTTTCGGCCATGATCGTGTCGGTCTGAAAGAAGGAGTTGGGTGGAATCAGGTAGTCGTGTCCACCGACGCGTTCGAGGAGTAATTCCTCACCCGAGAGTAATTCCAGCCGCTCGGCGAGCGATAGATCGGTTATGGTCGGATTGATGCCGTGATAGATGGAGGTGGCCAGTGGACTGAGTCGGGCGATCAAGTCGTCACGTCCAGGTAGGGGAGCGTCGGCTGTTACAACAGTAATCATACGTCGATTGGTGTTCTTGCCCTCGCGCACCACCAAGTAGCGAACATATCCAGTGTGTCGAAAGACACACCAAGGTGTGACGCTGTTAGTTTGTATCCAGTCTCTGAACTCGCGTAGTATGTCAGCCGCGACAGGCGAGAGTAATGGACAGACATTCAAGTCGACATAAGAATTCCAACGACCCGGTTCCTTTAGTCCCACCTGTCCCTCCGGACCGACACAAAAGTCCATACGATTGCGGTAGCCTAGAGTCTGCGGCGACGGTAGAACAGTTTCGATACGTTTTGGGAGTCCGCCCCGCTCCAAAGCCTCATTCACTAGTTGGCGTTTCAGCTCAAGTTGGAATTTATAGTTGATGTGCTGCCAGGCGCAACCACCGCAAATGCCGGCATGCGGACAGGTCGGAGTGATTCGTTTTGGTGAGGCCTTGAGGATTTTTTCTAAATGAAACTTTTTGACACCCTTACATCGACCGACAAACGAAGCTTCGACCAGTTCGCCGGGTACAGTAAAAGGTACGCCGGCCGGCCGGTCATTCATCAGTCCGTAGCCACGCCCCTTGCGGTCACAGGAGGTTATTTCTATTTCATGCAGTTCGCCGTATTTCATGGAGGTAGGGTACTTTTTTTGTTAGATTGGGGTCAAATTTTGATTTTTAGTGTTTATGTTTCTGCCTCTGGGTCCCGGGTCTCGGCCCGGGATGACAGTGTTTTTTGTCATCTCAATTCTTCTTATGAATCTGTCATCCCTACTTTTTATTTTGTCATCTTAAAACCACAAGCCTTTTTATTTTGTCATCTCGAAACCTCAAGCCTTTTTTAATATGTCATCCCGGAAGGCCGAGCGAAGCGAAGTCTATCCGGGATCCAGAGTCTAATCATAATCCGATCTTTCTGCCTCTGGGTCCCGGATACTACTCGCTACGTTCGCTCACAGTTCCGGGACGACGGTGCTTTAATATGTCATCCCGGGCCGAGACCCGGGATCCACGATTCGATCTCCACGGCGCATACCTCCCGCGGCAACCTCGGAGGCGTCCGGGCTGGGTCCCGTGCCGTGAGGCGAGGGCCGGACGCCGAGAGTTAGGACGGACCGCCGCCGGAGCGGGCCGACCCGTGCCGCGACGGTATGCGCCGGAGGCCCGTCCGGCCCGAGGACATAAAGTCCCCGCATAGTGGGAGGTAGGGCGGCCGCTCTCTTCCCTCCGTTTCTCTAGCGGGACAGAGAAACCGGGCCGGGGGCCCTGGGGAAGTGGAACTTCCCCAATTGAAGAGAATTAATTAGGGTTCCCTAGAGGGATGAAATCTCCTTAGGAAAGGGGAATATTCTGGGTCCCAGGTCAAGCCCGGGACGACAAAGGATAAAGATTTATGCTATTTTCTGTACATCAACTTATGACTTTTATCTTGACTCTAATTGGCGCGGCCGTGTTGTCGGTAGTCGTTACCAGCCTGGTACGGATCATGGCTCGGCGTTTCGGTGTACTCGACAGACCGGCCGGTCGAAAACAGCATCGCACCCCGACACCGCTTTTAGGTGGTTTTGCCATTTACTTGTCTTTAGTTGGAGCGGTTGTGGTTATGTCGTCACTTGGTCTTTTTAATGGTTCACATATCAAAGCTAAATATTTGGTGGGTATTATTGCTGCTGCATCATTTTTAGCTTTCGGTGGAGCTTTGGATGATCGGTTTAATCTTAAACCATTACGTCAGTTGATTTGGCCTCTATTAGCTGTGGTCGCGATCATTGCGAGTGGTGTTGGTGTGGCCTATGTCACTAATCCATTTGGTGGATTGATCGAACTCAATCGAATTACTACTACGGTTTTGTGGTTCGATGGTATTCCCTATCGTTTGACCTTACTTGCTGATTTGTTTGCCATGGTTTGGCTTTTAACTTTAACGTACACTACAAAATTCCTAGATGGACTCGATGGTCTAGTATCTGGTGTGACCGTAATTGGTTGCTTGGTAGTCGCTGCAGTTAGTTTGACACGCGATGTAGCTCAGGCCGATACCGCTCTGTTGGCCCTGGCGATCGGCGGGGTGTTTGCTGGATTTTTAGTTTTTAACTTTCATCCAGCACGTATGTTTCTAGGTGAAGGTGGTTCAACTTTGGCCGGCTTTTTACTTGGTACATTGGCTATCATCTCAGGCGGAAAGATTGCTACGACTTTGTTAGTGCTCGGCCTGCCACTTTTTGATGCGGTAGTCGTAGTGGTGCGACGGGTACTGCGGGGCAAGTCACCATTTGGTGGTGACCGTTCTCATTTACATTTCCTATTGGTTGATGGTGGTGTACCACATGGTCAAGCCGTATTATTATATTGGGTTTTGGCAGCAGCGTTTGGAATTTCGACACTGTTGTTGCGTGGACCACAGAAGATCGCTGCTCTCGGATTGATTGGTAGTTTGGCCCTGGCTGGTGTGGCGTTATTAATGTCGATTCGACAACGCAATAAGATTATAAAAAGTAGTCTGACGACAAATGACAACAGAACATCCGAATGATAATCATCGACCCGTTCTCTTGTCGATTGGTTTAGTTGATTGGCGTAGTACGCTAGCTATGGCTGCGTTGATTATTTTGGTTGTAGTAACACTACTGCTTCGTTGGCAACAGCACGGATTTGGTCGAGCTAAAGTAACACTGAACGGTACTGTAATATTGTCGGTCGAGGTGGCAGCTAGCGATTCAACTCGTCGACGGGGTTTGTCTGGTCGGACTAGTCTTCCAGAAGACATGGGAGTATTATTTTTGTTTTCCGAACCAAAGAAACATATTTTTTGGATGAAGGATATGAAATTTCCGATTGAGGCGATTTGGATTCGAGATGGTCAAATCGTCGATTTGAGCTACGGGTTGTTACCTCCGTCTGAGGGTGAGTCACCTCAAGTTTTTACGTCAACCGAGTCTGCTGGAGCAGTGCTAGAGGTTTCAGCAGGTTTTATTGAAAAGCATGATATTAGGCTGGGTCAGCCGGTCACAGCCGACGTTGACAGGTTAGGCGGTTTGCGCTAAAGTATTCCTGCTTAGCCCCAAAAAGCATTCCAAGCAAATATAATATGGCCCAAATTGCAGTCATTGAGACCGGTAGTAAGCAGTATATTGTTAAGCCGGGAGACGTTATCAGAATAGAGAAGTTGGAGGCCAAGGAAGGTGAGAAGTTGAACTTCGAACCACTCTTGGTCGCAGACGAGGACGATAAAGAAGCCAAGGTCGGTACACCGACTGTGGCTGGTGCCTCGGTCAGCGCGGTGGTCCTCGGTGAGGGTCGCGGCCGACGAATTGAGGTGGTCAAGTATAAGCCGAAGGTCCGTTACCATAAAGCAGCTGGTCATCGGCAACACTTCACTGAGATTCGTATTGAGGAAGTCAAAGGTTAAATCAAAAAGTCCGGCCTAGGCCGGACTTTTTGATTTGAGATGGACATCCACAACGAGCGGTATTCTTTTTGTACTAGGTCGATAGCTTTTCCGTGATAATTGGTGTCTGAATTGGTGTGACAGGAACTCCACTTCGGATCTCGTTGCGACCCTTTAGTGCGTCAGTCAGAGTGATTTCGTCGGCGTAACCAACTTCGCTACCGATCGGCAAGCCGCGGGCTAGCCTGGTAACTCGGACATTGAACTGACTAACTGTTCTGGTTAGGTACATCATGGTCGACTCACCTTCAATAGTATGGTCAAAGGCTAGAATAATTTCTCGGACGGTTGAACCTTGGAGTCGAGCAATCAATTGCCGTACATTTAGTTCACGGGGTGTTAGTCCTTCAGCTGGTGATAGCCGACCACCGAGCACATGGTATAACCCACTGAATTCCCTAGTACGTTCTACGGCTAATAAATCTTGTTCAGTGGCGACTACACAGATTACACCGCGGTCGCGTCGAGCGTCGGAGCAAATGTTGCAAGGATCACTCTCGGTGTAGTTGCCACAGGTAGAACAAGCAGTCAAAGATCCGCCGGCTTCCATAATAGCTTCAGCCAATCGTTCGCGGTCGTCAGGTCGTCTTTTGAGCAAAGCAAAAGCATAACGCTCGGCTGTTTTTGGTCCAACGCCAGGCAACTGACCTAATTCATCAATCAGACGTCCGATCGGTTCTGGAAAATTATTCATCTTTTATTCTATTGCAGTCCAGGGATATTTAAATCGCCACTCTGTTTCATGACTTCGATCATTTTGCGCTGAACTTTCTTGACTGAGTCGTTAAATGCTTCACGAAGTGCGTCTTCTAATTTGTTACGATCAGACATCATGTCTGGATCAATATTGATTTTTTTGACTGATTGATTGCCATCAATTTCAATACGGACCTTACCCCAAGCTGCTGAACCTTCGACTGTAACTTCTCCCAGTTTAGATTGTAGTTGCTTTGCTTTGTCACGGAGATCTTTGACCTGTTTGAGCTTATTGAACATACGATTGTCTAATTCTTAGATGTTTTGTGCCTTCATGGTTCCGTACTTGAGCTCGACAGTCAATACTTCTAGTTGAATGTTAGCAGTATTTATTTAAGTAGTTTCCATTAATTAGAAGTCTGGGACATTTTTTGTTCTGCGACTTCTTCATTATTGGTAGTCCGTCTACTGTTACCAGGTGGTATTTGTCCCGGGCTTGGTGATGGCATGACTACGGGTATTGGTGTAGTGGCCATGACGACTTGAGGAGGGGGCGGAGATTGGACAGTGATTTGTGCTGGTGGATTGTGTATTGGCAGAGCATAGTCATTGCCAGAGAATTTTTTGTCCAGATCACGGAAGCTGACTCGAGCTTCATCAAAAAACATTTTGATTACTCCAGTTGGACCATTACGATGTTTGGCTATGTGTATTTCGGCTAGGTATCGTTCGTCTAGTGGTATCTCTTCAGTTCGATAATTTTTATCAGCGGCTTTGCGATAAATGAAGATAACCACGTCAGCATCCTGTTCAATCGATCCGGAGTCGCGTAGGTGCGACAGTTTAGGGATGGCAGGTTTAGATTGCTCAGTTATGCGTGATAGCTGAGAGAGGGCGACAACTGGGATGTTTAATTCACGAGCAATTCCTTTGAGTGCCCTAGTTATTTCAGCAACTTCTTGGGTGCGATTGCCGTCCGAATTTCGACCACGTGATTCCATTAACTGTAGGTAGTCGATCACCAACAAACCTAGCCCGTGTTCGATTTGGAGTCGACGAGCCTTGGTCCGTATTTCCATGACATTAATACTGGCTGTATCATCGATGAAAATCGGTGCTTCGGATAGATTACCGAGAGCATTACCAATACGTGAGAAGTCACCTTGGTCGTCAGAGTCGTTAAGTTGCCCACGACGCATACGCCAAAGATCTACACCAGCCTCAGCACAGATCATACGGTCGACTAGTTGTTCCTTGGACATTTCAAGCGAGAAGATACCGACTGGTACCTTAGCACGGACCGCTGCTTGGCGCGCAATGTCTAAAGCGAAACTGGTTTTACCTACTGATGGTCGAGCAGCAAGGACAATTAGGTCCGAACGTTGCAGTCCACCTAGTAGTCCGTCGAGGTCGCGGTAGCCAGTGGTAATACCACGCAGTTTACCTCGTTCGCGGTGCAACTCGTCAATACGCTCAAACGCTTCGGACAGTGCATCCTTCAATGGAGTGAAGTTGGTTTTGAGATACTTTTGTGAGACACCAAACAAAGTCTGTTCCGCCGAGTCGAGTAGTTTGTCTACATCTTCGACATCTTCAAAAGCCGAGGTTGTAATTTCACTGGCCGCAGTTAGCAAACGACGTAGAGTGGCTTTTTTTTGAATGATGGCGGCGTAGTGATTAATGTGTGCAGCCGATGGTACTAAAGTTGTTAGTTCTGTTAGATAGGTTCGTCCTCCAATCGACTCCAGTCGAGTCATTTCTTCAAGACGATTGGTTAACGACAATAGATCAATCGGTTCTCGTTTTGCGTGTAGATCGAGAATAGCACGGAAGATGTCAACATGACTCTGCTTATAGAAATCTTCTGGCCGGACTGAGTCGGCAATTCTAAGAATAGAATCGCGGTCAATAAGTAACGCACCCAAAAATGATTGTTCGGCCTCCAGATTTTGTGGTGGGATTCTTTCAGCTTGAGACATAAGCAACAGAGAGTAGTGGGGTGATTTTCGCGACGTTTAGCCTATCCATAGTAGGCCGGACAGAAACTGGTAGCAAATCCATCTTGGGGAGTTTCTGTGGGTCTTTTTTCCACTTTTGGTGAATAAGAGCCCAACTTAAGCCGGGACAAGAGGGTTCGATTGGTGGGATTGTTATCGATTGAAATTGAAACTTTTGAAGTTTATCCCATGGTTTGGGTTTCAGTGCGAGCGCAAAGCAGATATAATTTCAGACATGAAACACAAAGGAGGTAATCATCAGGTGTTAATGGCAGCCGTCACTTTAGTCGGAACGACTATTGGTGTCGGTATTTTTGGTATACCTTACGCTATCAGCCAAGTTGGGATTGGTTTGGCTTTAGTCTACTTTTTAGTTTTGGGTGGAATTCAGTTATTGCAATCGCTCTTTTATGCCGAAGCGGTCATGGCTTCTTCAGAGGAATTACGGTTGGTTGGTTTGGCTGGAAAGTTTTTTGGTCGGCATGTTCGCAGTGTTGCAGCAGTGGTATCGATTTTGGGTTTTTGGGGCGGACTAATTGCTTATATATTGGTTGGTGGAGTTTTTTTACATCTACTATTATCGCCTTGGTTAGGTGGAGCACTACTCCATTATCAGATTTTTTGGGGATTGGTTGGTGCAGTAGTCGTTTATTTTGGACTGGGTTTCATTGAGAAAGTTGATTTTTGGTTTACTGTTGCGTTGGTGATGGCGCTACTAGTCATAGTTAGCGTGGCTGGAGCACGAATCGAACCAGCTAATCTCGTAGCTTTAGTTCCGAGTGGTGATTTATTCCTACCATACGGTGTGATTCTGTTTTCTCTCTCTGGTATGTCAGCGATTCCAGAGATGAAGGATTTTATGGAAGGACGCAAACGGGGGTTTCGAAAGGCGATTGTTGTTGGTATGCTGGTGGCTATTTTTCTAACTTTATTGTTTGGTCTTGTGGTTTACGGTGTTACTGGACCAGGAACGACAAAGGATGCACTCGATGGATTAAATTTGGTTTTGGGTGGTGGTGTGGCTAGATTTGGAGCAATGTTTGGCTTTTTAGCTGTGGCAACATCATATTTTATGATCGGTCTGACCCTACGCTCGACCTTCGAATATGATTATCGACTACGGCGGACGTTGGCTTGGTTTTTGGCAGTAATGGTTCCTCTGGCGATAGTGATTTTAGGAGTTGATGATTTTATTTCAATTATTAGCTTTACTGGAGCGGTGTTTGGTGGTGTAACTGCAGTGATTATCGCTATGTTGTATGTGACTGTAACTAAACGTGGTTTATTGAAAAGCAGACGATTGGGTGTTAGTCGGATTTGGGCCTACATTAGTATTGTTGTGTTGTTATTAGGAGCTGGCTATGAGACCTTAACCACATTATTGCGGTGGTAATATCGAGTTTTTAGAAAAAGAAAAAACTCCCTTGTGGGAGTTTTTTGAAAATCTTCAAATTGGAAAACTTTCTACTAGGCTGCTGTTTCTTCAGTTGGGGTTTCTGGCTGGCTCTCTTCCGTTGCGGGAGCCTGACCCTCGGTAGCGGTTTCCTCGATCTTTTCTTCTCCGTCTTGTGGCTGAACGGCTTCTGTTGCTTCTTCTGACATAACTTTTTCGTTAGTCTGAGTTAATCGGTATCGGTTTATTCTTAATGGAGATTTTTGTTAAGCCGATGATGTTATTCTTTTTCTTCTTAAGAAAGAAAAACGGGGGAGTAACCCCCGAAAGTTCTTTGAGAATGACTTATGCAGCCTGTTGTCTCGGTTTCTTTTTCGGCTTAGCGTCGATCTGCGGATGTCTCATTTCTCCGCATTTGGTGCAAAGTTTCATGAGTGATCCACAAAAGTCGCTTATAGTGTGAGAAGTTTGTTCTTCACACCAGCGACAATAGATGATCTGGTTCGGTCTTTCGGGAGGCTCTATTTCCCGAAGCCGACTCCTTTCTTCTTTGGGGCGCTTTGGATTGTAGTGCTTTCCAATGAGTAACTTCTCTTCGGCACGGCGTTGTCTCCTCAACCTCCTTTTTTGGAGACGTGATTGTCGCCGATGCTTTCTCCTCTCGAGAAGTTCTTCTTCGGAAGGCTTTTTACCAGAGCTTTTCCCCTTGAGACGCCCAGATTTTTGTTTTGCCATCCTGCCTCCTTGGTCTAAAGAACTACCTCTAATATGAATGCGGTGATTTGGTGGTCACCACCGATGTTTTTAGGTATTTGTGTTTTTGTTGGTTGGTAGGTCTTTTGCTAGACGCACAACGTTTCGAAGTAACATGGCGACAGTAACTGGTCCGACACCACCAGGTACTGGGGTGATCCAATTGGCCACTTTACTTGCTGACTCGAAATCGACATCGCCGAGTATTCGACCATTAAGGCGTGTCGTACCAACATCGATAATCGTCACACCAGGCTTTAGCATTTGTCCGTTTATTAATCCCGGTCGGCCAACAGCTGTGATAAGTAGATCTGCTCGTTCGATCGTTGGTATCAAGTTGGTGGAGTCACTACCTACGGTTTTTATCTTCGCGCCCTGACGCTCTAGAAACAGTTCAAGCGGACGTGAGAAGACTCCGCTATTGGAGACAATAACGACTCTTTTTTCTTTCAATTCTAGTCCGGTTTCATCGAAGAGTCGTTTAAGCCCCTCGATTAGTCCAGGTAGTCGGCAGTTGGGATCTTGGAATATACGTTTGATTAGTTCAGGGTGAAATCCATCAACATCTTTGTTCGGATCGATCGTTCGAACGATTAGTTCAGTCTCTAATCCCTTGGGTAGTGGTAGTTGAACTACAATGCCGTGGATATCCTCGCGTTCGTTCAGTTCGATCACAGTCCGTACGACTTGATCTTCGCTAGCATCTTTAGGAAAGAGGAATGATTCGAAATGTACGCCGATTTTTTCGGCAGTCTCCTTTTTTTTGCGGACATAAATTTTGGAGGCTGGATCGTCTCCAACCAGAATGACCCCTAATCCAGGGGTCGATTCAAGTGTTTTTATTTCCGAGCGTGTTTCGGCCAGTATTTTTTCAGCTACGGCTCGACCATCAATAATTTTAGCGGTCATGATTATAGTCGAGGTTTGCGTAAAGCGGAAAAGCCTCAGTTAATTGACGAACCTCGGAGCGAATACGATTAAGTTCACTTTCGTTATTTGCCTTTAATGTTTGAGCAATAAGTGAGGCAACTCGCCGCATTTCTGGCTCACATAATCCGCGAGTAGTCAGAACAGGTGTTCCTAGCCGTAATCCTGATGGATCAGTCGGTTTACGCTCATCGAAAGGGATTAAGTTTTTGTTGGAATGAATGCCGACATTATCTAGTTTGGTTGACGCTTCTTGTCCAAAAATACCGACTGGTGTTAGGTCGACGAGTACTAGATGATTATCCGTTCCGCCCGAGACCACTCGTAATCCTTCCTCGATTAATGCAGAGGAGAGTTCTTTAGCGTTCGCAATTACTTGGTGTTGGTATTTAATGAAGTCGGAATGCAACGCTTCGCCGAAGGCTACAGCTTTAGCCGCAATAACGTGCATTAATGGGCCGCCTTGTATGCCAGGGAAGACCGCCGAATCGATTCGTTGAGCCAGATTCTTTTTGTTGTTAGGACGCAACCGGTCTTCTGTTCGGCAAAGAATTAGTCCACCACGTGGACCGCGTAGAGTTTTGTGAGTGGTCGAGGTTACAACATCAGCTACAGCGATTGGGTCTGGATGCAACTTAGCTGCGATCAGTCCGGCAATATGCGCCATGTCGACCATTAAGTAGGCTCCGACCTCATCAGCTATTTTTTTAAATTCAGCAAAGTCGATTGAACGTGGGTAGGCGGTAAAGCCGGCTAGGATAATTTTAGGACGTTCCTGTAGTGCCAGCTCTCGGATTTGATCTAGATCCAAAGTTTCGGTTTCTCGACTGACACCGTAGGGAATGAAAGAGTAGAGCTTACCAGAGAAATTAACTCGGCTACCGTGGGTCAGGTGTCCACCATGTGCTAGGTCCAGGGCCATGATTTTGTCACCGGGTTCAGCTAATGCAAAGTAGGCCGCCATGTTGGCTTGTGAACCGCAGTGTGGTTGGACGTTGGCATGTTCAGCACCAAAAAGATGCTTAGCACGTTCGATGGCTAGTGTTTCGGCAACATCAACATGCTCGTTACCGCCGTAGTAACGTTTGGCTGGGTAGCCCTCAGCGTACTTGTTGGTCAGTACTGTACCCAAGGTTTCGAGTACTGACTCAGAGACCGCGTTTTCGGAGGCGATCATCTCAAGTCCATTACGCTGCCGATTCAACTCGGCGGATACTGCAGCGGCTACTTCTGGATCTTGTTGTCGTAGATGTTCAAGCATAGGTCGGTAAAACTCTAGCACGCGTTTGATGACATTTGAAGAAGATAAGTAGCTTTTTATGTTTGCCTTAATTAAGAAGGACAAATTGAAGGTCTTTTGAACTTTATGAGCAGTTAGTTGAGATCAAGTTTTTTAATCATGTAAGTACCATGACGTCGGTAACCAAGTTTACGATAGTAGGCTCGTACACCAATACCAGAAATGACCGCCATTTTTTTGAAGCCAGCTTCACGAGCTAGTTTTTCGGCTTGGTTCATTAACTGACGTCCATGACCGCGATGTTGGGCGGATCCCGAACTGTGATTATCAATCGGCACTAGGTGACCGTAGGTATGAAGTTCACGTAGTAGGGCAGCATCACGAATTTCAGTTGGTAAATTTTGTGGGTCAGTGATTCCTCTAGGGAGACGCAAACGACAGAAGGCAAAAACTGCTCGGCGTTTGGGGTCTTCGAATGATAAAAAATGTTCAGTTCCACCCGATGCTTCATAGATTTCATCAAAGAGCTTTGGTTTGATTGATAGGATATCGGGATTAGTTTGAGCGACCCGTCCAACCTCACGACAGCGCAGGCAACGACAGGATAATCCACGTGCCTTCATCTCTTTTTCGATGTTTTGTCGCAGACTGGTAATAGAATTACCAGCCATGATTGATGACGATGGAATGTCACGAATAACACGTGAGACACGACAGTATAGTGGTAGTTCTTTTTTGATTGCAATGAGTGTCTCGAGTAGCCCGGCATCTGAGTAAGGTCGATAGCGTCCGGATTTCCACCAGTTGTATAGTTCGGCGGTTTCGAGCACAGCGCAGGGGTAAATTTTAATCATGTCCGGTCGGTAGTCCGAGTTATCGAAAATTTCTTGTAACATTTTGGTGTCTGATTTTGGTGTAGCTCCGGGTAGTTGAGGCATTAGATGATAGTCGACTTTGAAGCCGGCATTTTTTAGTAGCGCAGTAGCTTGAATCACGGCCGATGAGTCATGATCACGGTGACAGTTAGTCAAAATTTTATCATTGATAGTTTGTACACCTAATTCGATGCGTGTACAGCCCAACTCTCGCAGTCGGGCAATTTCTAGTGAATTAATGAAGTCGGGTCGAGTTTCGAGGGTTAAGCCGACAATACGTTGAGTAGCCGACTCGTTACGAAGTTGTGATGTAGATAAATTGAATGATGCTTTATGACGATGCGCTGTGAAGTCATTGCAGGCATCAAAACAACGACGAATGAATTCGCATCGATAGTCCCAACGATAGGCCGACCAGGTGCCACCTTTGACGATCAGTTCGATTTTGTCAGTCGGATGACCGTTATTTGTTAGAGCTTGTAATCGACCGATTACTTGGTGATAAGGATCGAACTTGTAGGTAAGTGCTCGCATGGCGGCCGGCTCGTTTGATAGATAGCTCTTCGGCATTCGAGCTTCAGAAGGACAATAGACGCAGCGACCAGGGCAAGGATAGGGCTTGGTTAGTACGGTTATTATCGCTACGCCAGAGAGTGATCTAATACGAGCTTTGATTAGTAGACGCTCAAATAACGGATCGGCTAGATCAGGGTGAGTGGTGATCAATTCACGATAGACGGAAAGTAGTTTGCGAATTGGTGGCTGGCTGAGGTGGTGTTGGGAAAAGGTCTGGCGTACTACAGCAAAAAGATCATCACGTGTCTGAACGTGGGATTTAAGGGCGGTGCGAATAGCAGTGCGGGTCAACGTGGTAGTGTTGGGCGCATCTTTTGGGAGGTCATTCATAATGTCCGTCTTAAGACGGAAGATTAGCATCAGGGTTCTCGTCAAGCAATTGGACTGGTAGAAATAGGAGGCTTGACGCTAGCCTTAAGTTCTGCTTAAATTAATAGGTTGTCTGTACGTTTGTTGGCAGACACAGGAGGAGAGGGATGGAGTACAACGAAGAGAGACGACTTATAGTTGCTTTTCGTAATGGACTCGGGAGCGTCCTGTCGCACTGGAGGGAGTGTGGAGAGAATTCGGTCGGCGCCTACGGAAAATGTGTGGCCTACTTGCACTCCTTCAGTCAGATGGCTGCCAAAGTGCGTTATAATGGCGGACGGTCGTTCATGGCCGGTTTGATCATTGAGCAGCTACTTATCGATTCTGTGCCACGACAGGTGCAAAGTCTGGTTCTGACAGCATTGGCACGGTGGGAACATGATGCCAACCCAGAAATTTCAGGGCTCCTGAAAGGTAAGACTGTTTCCTGGTTCGGGCGGGTGCTTGAGCTAGTGGCTGAGAGTCGAGCGGTAGCCTGTGTTTGTTGGTTCGAGGATATGGGCCGAGGAATTCTCATAGAGAATGACCAGGTCCGTTGTTGGATTCTGCCACCGCAACCGATTCGTATGTTACGCGGACTACTATTCGGTACTAAGCCGGGCAGTGATGGTATGGTCCGATTCTGGCAGCTGGCCGCCAGGTCGACAAGTTTTCCAGAGAAAATTTTCACCGATCCGGGTGACCATGACCGGCATATTTGCTACTTGACCGAGCAACATGTTAGACAGCTGGCAGCGTTCTTTTCTATCGCTCCAGAAGAGGCTGTCTGTCGATTCGGTAAGGTGTTGCAGACAATTGTTGAAAATATGACCTGCATCACCTACGTGCAGATCAGGAGTCAGGGTCGATTTTTTCAACGATCATTCTGCGACCATGAGGAGAATATTTCTTCGGACATGTTTCCAGAATTGACAAGGTCAGATCTGGCAAGAATGACCGAGGAAGATATCATCGTCTGGTCTATCGAAGTGCCGGATGAAAAACGACCACTTATTTTAAGGGCCATTCTGGCGTCAGTTGAGAGTGGTCGCCGTGAAGTAATTCGGAGAATCTTTTTTCACTAGTTGACTAAGGGTCGACAAAAAGGCAAAACATTTCTTTCAATCGAGGTGCTATCTGCAGCACCTCGTCTTTTTTTGTTCGTATTTTTGTATGTTAGACAAGTTACGGTTTCATTTTGTTGGATTCGTGGCATAATTTGTCTATATGGATTGGCTTAAAGAAGTCAAAAGAGCTCACATCATCGGTATTGGTGGAATTGGCGTGTCAGCAGTGGCCCGTCTACTTTTGTCTTCAGGGGTTGAAGTTAGTGGTTCTGACTTTGCTGAGAGTGGTGTAGTTGAAGTGTTACGTCGTGTCGGAGCAAAAGTAACAATTGGTCATGACGCAGCTAATTTGCCAGCTGATGTTGACTTGGTGGTACGTACGAGTGCTGTGCCGGATGATAATCCAGAGTTGGTCGAAGCTCGTCGACGTAATATACGTAACCTGACTTATTTTGAGTTTCTTGGTCAGTATGCGGACGGTAAACGAACTGTGGCTGTGGCTGGTACTAATGGTAAGAGTACAACTACAGCCATGTTGGGATTGATTTTGATTGAGGCAGGTTTCGATCCAACTGTGATTGTCGGCACTAAAGTTCCTTCGTTTGATGGTGGGAATTTGCGATTGGGTGGTAGTAATCTTTTGGTGGTAGAGGCCTGCGAGCATCAGGCACATTTGTTGGTTTTTCGACCAGCAGCAGCGGTTGTTACCAACGTTGAAGAGGATCATCTTGACTATTACACCGACCGTCAGCACATCATGGATACCTTTGAGCAGTTTTTGAGTCAGATTCGGCCAGAAGGTTTTGTTGTGTTGAACGCTAATGATTCAGATGGTGCTGGGGCACTACAGTGTAGTGGTCGAAGTTTACGTTTTGGTTCTGGTGAAGAAGCTGACTATCGACTTGGAGAGATTATGGTCGGGGATGGGGTTCAAAGTTTTCATCTATATAAAAGTGAACAGGATTTGGGTGAGATTGAGTTGCATGTGCCCGGTCGATTTAATATCGAAAACGCTGCTGCTGCGGCAATTATGGCTTTGGAGCATGGTGCATCGTTCGAAATTGTTCGGAAGGCATTGTCTGAGTACAGCGGTATTTGGCGTCGATTTGAGGTAGTGGGGGAGCCATACGGTGGACCAGTGATCTCTGACTATGGTCATCATCCAGTTGCGGTTGAAGGAACCATTGCAGCAGCACGTGAGTTTTATCCAGATCGTAAAATCGTATTAGTCTTTCAGCCTCATCATCGCAATCGAACTCGTAATCTTTTTGACCGCTTTGTGAAATCATTTGATGGTGCAGATTCAGTCGTATTGCTTGAGATTTATGATGTAATTGGACGAGAGGGAGACGAAGATGCAGACATTAGTTCGCGTAATTTAATGGAGGCAGTGATTGAACATGATCATTCGCGTGGTATTGAACGACAGATTAGATATGCAGCCTCTCTTGAGGAGGGTTTTGCAGCTATTCATTCCGTGTTAGCACCAGGTGCAGTTACATTGGTCTTGGGGGCTGGTGATGTTGATCGATTAGCACGGCGACTGTCCGGAAAAGAAACTGACTGATTTATGTCAAACCAGATTGAAGAATTGCACCGTCTTGTGTCGCCTGATATCACCATTGATGAGCCGTTAGCTTTGCACACTACATATCGGATTGGTGGTCCGGCTGATTTCTTTTTTGCTGCTCCGTCCGTTGCCCTGGTGACAGCGGCAGTTCAAGTCGCCCAAGAACTAAATTTGCCGTATTACATCTTAGGTGGAGGTTCAAACGTTTTAGTTTCAGATGATGGTTTTCGAGGGCTGGTAATAAAAATGATTAATCGTGGTATCGAGATTGATGGAAACAAAGTTAGGGTTGAGGCTGGTACGCCGACTTCTTTAGTAGCACTTCAATCAACCGAGGCTGGCATGACTGGATTTGAGTGGGCTATTGGTTTGCCTGGAACAATCGGTGGTGCCATTCGTGGTAATGCTGGTTGCTATGGTGGTTCAACCGGCGAGTCGATTGAGAGTGTCAGTTGTTTGCGTAATGGGCAATTGATTGAAATGCTTCAAGCAGAGTGTGAGTTCGGCTATCGTCAGAGTGTATTCAAGTCTGAACCAGGTTATGTAATTTTGTCTGCAGTTCTATTATTACGTACTGCAGATAATGCAACTAATGGTCAGGTTAGATTGAAAGAGATTTTGAATGATAAAAGATCGACTCAACCAACGGGACAGTCGACCGCTGGCTGCGTGTTTAAAAACTGGCACCCCGAATCACCTGAGGATTTGGACGATTTACGTCGTTGGTTAGATCTTGATTCAGACGAGAAGGTTCCAGTAACAACTGATGGAACTGTTCCAGCCGGTTGGATTTTAGATCGAGCCCAATTGAAGGGGACTAAGGTCGGTCATGTTGGTATTTCCGATCGACATGCTAATTTTTTGGTCAATGATGGACAGGCAACTGCTGGAGAAGTGATTGAATTAATTGCTGTAGTTAAGTCGCGATTACGTAGTCAGACTCAAGGACGAGTTAATCTTCTGGAAGAAATCGAGTATGTCGGATTTTGAGGTACTGCCAGTTCAAATCGAGGAGAATGATGTTGATTTGTCTAACTCTGGAATTAAAAAAGAAATTACCAATCCTACTTTACAATCAAAAAAACGACGGATAGTGATTCGTTGGATTTGGCTAGTAATTGTCGTAGTAGTTGTTGGTCTGGTCTGGTGGTGGTTCGGAGGTAATGTTTGTAGTCTACCGATTGAATATCGCATTGGGCATTACGACGAACGATTTGATATCTCTAAAGAGGAGTTTTTGATGGTATTATCTGAGGCTGAACTAAAATGGGAAAGTGCGACCGGTCAGGACTTACTGCGCTATAATGCAAATAGTACTGAGGCTGTGGCGGTAAATTTGGTTTTTGATGATCGGCAGGTGGCGACACAGGAGTTGGAACGATTGAAGTTCGAACGTGATGGTTTAGAATCGGAAATTGGTTCAATAGCCGATGAGTATCAAAAACTTAGGTCCGTCTACGATGCTCGTGAGGCATCGATCGCTGAATTAAAAACATATTACGAAGAGCAACTTCAATTATTTGAATTGACTGTCCGAGCTTGGAATACCCGTGGTGGTGCATCTCGGGATGTCTACGATGAGTTGTTACGCGAACAGAGTCGTCTAGATAATTATGTTAGCGATTTGAATGCACTTATTGATGAGCAAAATCGTCAGGCTGAGCAGCTTAATCAGTTAGCCGGACAGGAGCAGGAAAAGGTTGTGGGTTTCAATGCTGGAGTTAGTCGTTTTAACGAAACGTTTACCTTGGGAGAAGATGATGAACAGGGAATTTATAGTTCTGGAACCATTAATGTTTATCAGTTTGATAATCGTGAGGATTTAGTTATGTTATTAATGCATGAGTTTGGGCATGCATTGGGGTTAGGTCACGATAGTGATCCTCAATCGATAATGTTTCCTCGTAAAAACGAGCAGCAAGATGATGGCGACGCTTACATTTCATCAGGTACCCTACAGGGGTTATTCCGTCGCTGTAACTTACACTAACTCGAGTCAATTTTGTTAATTGAACCTAATGGACTAACGATATGCATGTCGATATTAAGACCAAAGGTATCGAGTTAACCGAGGCGATTCGGTCAGCAGTTGAACAACGACTAGCTAAACTGGAGTCTGAGCTTGAGCGATTCGGGACAGCTGTATCACTTGAAGCCGTAGTCGGCAAAACAACCGAACATCATAACAAAGGACCGTTCTTTAGGGCCGAGCTACGAGTTGGACTACCGGGTAAGTTTGTTTATGCCGAAGCTGAGGATGAGGATCTCTATGTGGCGATACGTGAGGCCAAAGATCGGGCTAGGCGTCAGATTCTCGATTATAAGAGTAAATTCGATGATCAGACTAGAGTGACTAATAATCAGAGCTCGCTTGAACTTTTGCATGATCAGGAAACCCACTCGGAAGAGTTTTAACTTCTATATATAATAAGAAGGTCCGAATACGGACGCGCTCAGTCGGGCGCGTTCGTCATTTATCAGGATTTGAGACTCCAAAACAACTATTTTAAGCTTGAAGCATGGACGGTTTGGCTTTTATGGGTATATATTGAGGCCGTCAGTCACGGATTTATTAGAACCTACATGTCATTCTTACATCGAATTTTTGGCGATCCCAATGAGAAAGTATTGGCGGAGATGAATCCCCGAATAGAGGACATCAACGCATTGGAAGAGGAAATTAGTCAACTAGGACCGGAGGCAATTCGGGATCGGTCAGTCGATCTTAAACGACGGGTGGCAATTGGAGTGTCTTTGGATGAGATTCTACCTGAGGCCTTTGCACTCTGTCGTGAGGCAGCCAAGCGCACGCTCGGTCAACGTCATTACGACGTCCAATTAATGGGCGGTATTGTGTTACACAATGGGCAGATCGCTGAGATGCGGACTGGTGAGGGTAAGACTCTAACAGCAACTTTAGCTGTTTATTTGAACGCATTATCTGGCAAAGGCGTGCACGTGGTGACAGTTAATGATTATCTGTCGCGTCGTGATGCAGCTTGGATGGGTCAGGTCTACCATGCACTCGGTTTGAGTGTGTCCTGTGTTAATCATCAGACGGCTTATGTTTACGATCCAGACTGGAAAGTACCGGAACAGACGACTGAATTAACCATGGAAGATTTAGCGGAGGCTTCGGAAAAGGAAGAAGGGGGAGCTGTGGATCAGAAGCGCGATGCAACCGGTTCATTCCAAGTCGAAATGGATTACCTTCGTCCGGTCGGACGAAAAGACGCCTATTTGGCGGATATCACTTACGGTACCAATAACGAGTACGGTTTTGATTATTTGCGTGACAACATGGCCGTTCGTCCGGAACAGAAGGTTCAACGTCCGCTGCATTATGCCATTGTTGATGAGGTTGACTCGATCCTGATTGATGAGGCTAGGACGCCACTCATTATTTCTGCACCAGCCGAAGAGGCGGCAGATACCTACTACAAATTTGCAACTTTGGTTAAGCCTCTACAAGAGGACGTAGACTTCAATCGTGACGAGAAAATGAAGGCTGCAAGTTTCACCGAAGAGGGACAGAATCGAGTTTCGCGCGAATTGGGCTTTGACCCTTGGGCCGACAATGATACACGGACTATTTTTCATCTTGAAGCCGCGTTGCGTGCCGGCAAAATGTATGAGATTGACCGTGATTACGTAGTTAAGGATGGCGAGGTGATTATTGTTGATGAGTTTACTGGTCGGTTAATGAATGGTCGACGCTACAGTGAGGGCCTACATCAAGCTATCGAAGCTAAGGAAGGAGTGGCTATCCAACGAGAGAGTCGAACACTTGCTACTGTCACTTTCCAGAATTATTTTCGCATGTACGAGAAGTTGGCCGGTATGACCGGTACGGCCGCGACTGAGGCTGAAGAGTTTTCTAAGATTTACAGTCTAGAGGTCACAGTAATTCCAACTAATCGACCAACTTGCCGTGAGGATTTACCAGATCGAATTTTTAAAAACGAAAAAGGTAAGTTCGCCGCGGTGGTGGAGGAAATTCGAGCTAGGCACGAAAAAGGACAACCGGTATTGGTTGGTACAGCTTCAATTGAGAAAAATGAGATACTAGGGAAATTGCTCGAGCGTGAAGGTATACCGCATGAGTTGTTGAATGCTAAGAATCACGAGCGTGAGGCCAAGATAATCGCTCAAGCTGGTCGGGTTGGGGCGGTAACGATCGCTACTAATATGGCCGGGCGTGGTGTGGATATTATTTTAGGTGGTAATCCGCCAGATTCAGCAGCGATTGAAAAGGTACGTGAATTAGGTGGATTGTTTGTTATTGGTACCGAACGACATGAGTCACGACGTATTGATAATCAGTTGCGCGGCCGTGCCGGACGACAAGGTGATCCGGGCAGTACTAGGTTCTTTATTTCGCTCGAGGATGATTTGATGCGGATTTTTGCTTCGGACAGCATGCGCGCTATGATAGACCGTCTTGGTTTGCCGGATGACTTACCAATCGAGAATCGAATCGTTAATCGCTCCATTGAGAGTGCTCAGAAGAAAGTTGAAGGACACCACTTCGATGTTCGTAAGCATCTCTTGGAGTACGACGATGTACTAAATCGGCATCGCGAGGTTTTTTATCGCAAACGTGATGAGATGTTGGCTTTGTCGCCAGATGATTCAATTGGTATGCGTCAGCATACGCTTGAAATGGTGGAGTCGGAGATTGAGCGGGTAGTTTTATTCCATACTTCAGCCGAGGACGAGAAGGCCTGGGATTTGAAGGAAATCTACGAGGTTGTCGACACTATTTTTCCAATGTCGACTGAGGAACGTGAAAAATTAACAGAAATTAGTCGTGAAGCTGGTTCTAAGAAAGAGGATGCCGAAGCTCGAACCAAGATCATTGAATTTTTGATGTCGGTGGCCGGTATAGAATACGATAAATTGGAGTCTAGAGTTGGTGCAGCTCTCGCTACAATAGGTGGTGGTAATAGCCATTTTCCTGACATTGTTCGTGGCATGATCTTACGTGCTATGGATATGTTATGGGTTGAGCATTTGGACGCTATTGATCATATGCGAACCGGTGTTGGGTTGCAGGGCTATGGTCAGCGTGATCCATTGGTTGAGTACAAGAGGGAGTCTTTTCGTATGTTCAATGAGTTCATGGCTATGATCGAAAAGCAGGTCGTTTACTCGTTGTTCAAAATGAGCGTGGTGGCCCAGCGGCCACAGACTGTCCAGCCGGCCAAGTCGCTTTTGGATCAGAAAGGATTAAAAATGTCAGGTGCTCAAAAATCGGCCGATGGTGGGGTGGTTGAGTCCGGTGCTGGAGCGGCTAGCGACAAGATTGGTCGCAATGACCCTTGTCCTTGTGGGGCAAGCAAGGAGGATGGTACTCCGGTCAAGTATAAGAAGTGTCATGGCCGGGAGGTTTAAGAGTAGTATTGGTTGGTTTTAGCCAGATTAATTAAAAAGAGCGATCAGACCATTAATCTACAGTGATTCAATAGTAAAAACCGTGCCCCCAAGGTTCGGTTTTTTGGTTTGATTTGACAGTGTTTTGTTGGTATTTTAAAAGGGATGTTGTTATAGAAATAATCGACGGATTATGAATAATGAGCAGGTAATAATTGACAAAATAGACGGCTTGGCCTCCTTTTGAGAGGACAGATCGAAGGGTTAGCGGCCGATGTCAGGGAGTTGAATGGGCGAGAGGATTTACTTTTTCAGAAAGTAATGGAGATTGAAGATAAGATTTACGTTCTGTCATCCAATGCACGAGTCTCCGATTTGGAGAGTTGTATGATGACCGAGTTTGATAGACGGTCCTTGGTATTGAAAAAATTGGATGAAGAACGTTTAGCGTCGTTTGTGCGCATGGATCAGATTGAAGATTGCTTCAATTCAGCTAGCGTCGTTTGACCAGTAGATCGAATTCTATCGGTCTATAATCAATATTTCATTGTCGGGAAACAATAAATTGTATTCTATGGAGAGTTTTTTTTCGCAAGAGCATTTTCGGTCACTGCCAAAAGAATCCTTGCAGGAAGTTTATGAAAATAAACGTGTAGAACTACCATTTATCCCAAAAGATTTGGCATTTTTTGTTGATACCACTCACGGTAATTTACAACTACGTGTACTGCCGTATCATCATCGTAGTGCGGATTTGGGTATTTCTTTACCCATAGTTGAAAGAGGAAAGAGAGAAAATAGAGTTTACTGCCAAGTTGATGTTAAGGGTGGTGGTTTTTTGTTTCCTAAAAGTTTTGAATCTAAGAAGGACGGCATAGTAATGGGTCAACTAGATGATGCCGAGGAAGTTTATTTTATGCCGGACTCTAAAGAAACGCCTTGGAGTTATGATTTTCTAGGGTTGATGGATGAGAGGTTGGCTATGAGAGTTACCGAGGTGATCGAGATGTTGGCTGAGACGGGCATGAGGACGGAGGCTCTGGCCGGTGTTTATAGGACTGATCGGGTAGTGATTAACGGACAAGATGTTTCTATAGATGACCTCAAAGAGAAAGTCGTCGATCAGTTACAACAAGCCATCAGTGCTGCCAACAGTGATCATGAGAAGTCTGAATTGGAAGGTAAGATAGAAGATCTGAAGGAAAATTTTGATCCGGTAATAGTTATTCGTCTGATGCGTTCGGTGTTGCGCATTAGGGATATGAAGGAAGTTATGGGTGATATTGGTCAGGAAGGGGTAGTTCAGATGATTTCTGAGGCCTGTAAGAATTTAAACATTGAAGCTAAGGCTCTTGGCCACTCGGACCGATTTGATGCCTCGACTCCGGAAGGGCGTGAGAAGTGGGTAAAATTTGTCTGTTTTTGGTACGGGAAAAACGCCGGTATTATGCATCGCGAGGGGGTAGTCCATCAGTTTCTACACATGGGTAACCTGACTTTGGCAGGGGAGGTGGTCGATATGGATTCCGTCGGACAGTTGCTGACACACAAGAAGTTTAGGGGTCGACCAGAGAACAAGGAGAAATGGATCAAGCGTGGTGATCGTAATGGTGACGGGACACCGTTCAGCGAACGGTCATTCTTTAGGTCTACCGATGACGGTTGTGTTTTTATTAGTCCCGAAGTGGGCCTGCATCAGCAACCAGATGAACGTTTTGGTTTACCCAAGGCTTTATTAAAGGACTTACGTGATTCATGCTTTTCTATACATTTGATGTGTAAAAATATTTTGACTAAATTGCCAGGTATGAATGTTTCTGAGTTAAGACAGAAGTTGGCTGATGATTTTGTTCGTGGGTACAAGGATGGATTAGACGGCTCAGAGCCATTTGATAAGATTGGTATTACTGGGGACAGGTTGATATCTGTTTGCACTGAAATATCCGAGAGCGTTATTGCCAGAGGTGAGTATTATGCGCCAATTCCTATCGATTAAGTGTCGAGTTTTTAATAAAAATTCATAATTTATCAATCCTGAATATTGGCCTTGCGGTTTATGAACAGAAAACCTTTTGAGAGTGGTGGACGTGGTGAGCAAGAAAGAGAGCATATTGATTTTTCTTTGCAAGCGGAAGAAAAGAATCTTACTCCTTTGCAGTTGATGGTTTTGGAGGAAGTAAAGTTTGTTCTTGGTAATTGGGGTGAAGCGGAAAGAATTGATAATGAAGCCATCAATGGAGACGAGGTGTTTCGTGTTTTTGATATTGAGAAATTAACTAGTGCGATTGATGAGGCTAAACACAGGTTTGACGTTAACAATATTCCAGAAGCTTTCGTCAATAGGTGTATTAAAGAGATAGTTGAGAATCTCATTGATTGGCATGAGTATAGGGCATCATTTCTTTTGTCTAAAGAATTTTCTCTGACTTCTCAGGACTTTGGTTCAGATATTTTTTTTGAAAGTTTAGTCGATCAGGCTCATGAATTTATTTTGTCTTCTCTAGAAGAAGGTAGGTTGAATGAAGCCTTGAATGTAATAGAAGGTCTTGATTCATCAGATGACATCATCAAGACGCGTGAATTTGAGCTTTCCTTATGGAAAGGAATAGAAATTGAATTGTGTGTAGGGGATATTGATTCTGTACTACAGGTCGTTGATAAGTTAGGGATCAGAGAGGCTTTATCAGCCTCGGAGGATGCAAAAAGATGGGCAATGTGGGGGGTAGAGTATTTGCATGAAAATTTTGGATTATCGGAGGAAAAAATCTTGAAGATAGCAAATACTTTCAATATAAGAAATGAGATAGCAGTAAGAATTATATCTTTGGAATTGTTTCAGGATGATTTTTTGCGCGATGTTGAGTCTTTTTTAATCTCGGTTGATTTTTTAGGGGTAGATTCTGAAGTTATTAAGTCATCCAAAGAGGTACGACAAGAGGCTTTAGCAAAAGCCTTACTGATTTTTACGAAAAATGATGAAGATAATAATGCAACCAAAAGAAAAGCTTTGGCTACGATTGACTATCTGGGAATAGATGAACAGGAAAAGAAGAATTTCTTATCTAAACTGGTCGAATCTGGTGATCTCGATATAGCAAGGCAAGCCTACAATGATTTTGGTCTCAAATGGGATGACCTAACTAAGAGCAAAGAGCTTCAAGAATTAGGCTGGTCAGGTGTGCTTTCTAATTTGAGTTTCACTAGATTCTCTGACTCACTAATGATGGCCGACGAGTTTTCTCTTCGTGAGCGTCTCCTCAGCTCACCGGAAGCTAGACAGAGCGCACTAATGGGTATGGTAAATGCTTTTTTAAATCGGGGTGAGTCAGTCGGCATAGAATTCATTCATAAGTTCGCAGATCTTATCGGTGTAGAATGGAAGACCTTTGCTTCATCTGAAGATGTACAGAACGCAGCTTGGGATGGAATGATGTGTTGTTTGAGACAACATTATCAGGATTCAATATTAACCATCGCCGACGAGTTTTCTCTTGGTGAGCGTCTCCTCAGCTCACCAGAAGCTAGACAGAGCGTGTTAGTTGGTATGGAAAATCATTTTTATTGGCAAGGATCTGTATCAAACGGCATAGAATTCATTCATAAGTTCGCAGATCTTATCGGTGTAGAATGGAAGACCTTTGCTTCATCTGAAGATGTACAGAACGCAGCTTGGGATGGGATGATGCAAAACTTAAAACATTTGGCTAATGATTTAAAGTCAATATTAACCATCGCTGACGAGTTTTCTCTTCGTGAGCGTCTCCTCAGCTCACCGGAAGCTAGACAGAACGCATTGAATAAAGCTTTTTTGTGTCTTCGTAGTTTTTCTTACAAAAAGTGTCTTGATATAGTGAATTTTTTTGAATTAGGTCAGGAGGTAGTTTCTACAAAAGGGGGTGAGGATTTAGTATTAGAGGTTTTTTTCTACATCTTGAGAGCTGATGATGTTTCTAAAGCCTCCAGTTTTATTAGCAGTTTTAAACCCCTCGCTAGTCGAAGTAAGAGGTTTTTACGAATTTTTGGCAATTTAGGACTTCAAATCCATTGGAATATTTTGCAGGATATTTATGACGGTGTAATTTCGTCCGACGTTGCTGAGTTGGGTGTAAGTAGAGTTGGAGAATCCGGCGTTCTTGAATTAGAAGATTCTTTTCGTAGAGAAAAACATAATTTTTTAAAAAAAGATATTTCATCTGATGAAAGACTTAAGGTTTTGATCAAAAATCCAATTTTTAGAATTTTTTTACAGTCGTTAACTAGATTTAACGATTCTGAATACGGCAGACATGATGACGTGATTTGGGATAGTATGGTGGACGATTTTAATAGGAGGCTTCACGCCGGACAATTGAAACCCCTTCCTGTAGAGTATGTCCCTAGCGGGAAATTAGAGATTAAAAAGATAGGTCGATCACAAGAGTCCAACAAAGAGAAAAAGTTTGTGCATGATAAAAATTTTCTTAAACGTTACGGCCAGCTGGTCCATGAAATACAAGAAGCACAGGCAAAGATGAAAGAAAAATTCTTTGGTGGACTCACTGTTGATTTTCTTAGGGGGTTAACTGAGATTATCGAAAATAAGCTTGTTGACTTAGAGAAGGTAGAGGATGGTTTAGTTGCCCAAGGCGATTTGGAACGGCCAGTATTGGTTGATGTCGGTAGTAAGATCATCTTCCTTAGAGATATCTCTGAGGCCTTACATGAGATATTGCGTACACCGGAAATGGATTTAAAAGGTGACTTTATCGGTCGTATAGCAAATGATTTGCGAAAATCCATATGTCAAGAGTCCTCTAAATTAGAGGGTGAAAAAGAAGCTTGGAAGATAAAATTAGATTCGGACGATCGAATGGTAAACGAAAAGGCCAGTTTTGTTCTTAAGAATATTGAAAAAAAAATAGGAGATTTGAATCGACTTACATCCCTGCTCAACAATGATCGGCCTAATTTTGATGAATTAATTTCTCGTTTTGTTGGTTTTGACACATCTATAAAGAGTTTACGTCAAGGTTTAATATTTCTGTCATTTTTAATGAACCCACGTTTATTAGAAAATGATTATTCCAATTTGGCGGAAGGTATAGATAGGCAGGACGTATCAGAGGATGAAATATCTAAAGTCATAAATTTTATCGATCAGGTAACCAATCGTGAAACCTTCGGTGTATTTTTGGACGATAAAGAAAAATGCAAGATTCTTGATTCACTACTCTCAGTTTCTAGTTTAAAACAGGAAATCAATCGGTTGCAGGAGGCCAAGTCTCCAACAGGTAAGACTACATCTGTAGCTTTTATCCCATCTCGCGACCTTAAGACGGAAATTTCAGGGCATATGGCCGATGCTTGTTGGGCTAATAAAGAAAAATCTATTCTTCAGTCTCATCCTAATTTTATTTCAGTGACTTTTGTTGGTAATCCAGAAAGTGAGGTTAATGAACGTGTGGTTGGAGCCTGCATACTCATTGAAACCAAGACTAGAGATAATGCCCCTATTATAGTTATTAGAGGATTTAATCCTATTGAAAATTTTACAAATTCAGTTGATCAGGAGTCTTTTTTCAGTCAATTTGTCAATTGGGTTAGGCCGATAGCTAAGTTGCGTGGATGTAAATTAGCGATGGTTATAGACGGAGAACGTGGCCTCGCGGCCAGTAATCGACAGGTTACTTATGATTATCTTGCTAGTCTCAGATCATCTTTGGAGAAAGTAACCTTGGCATCGAGCGTAGACACTAGTTTTAATGGATATTATATTGTCGACGATACCTACTTGATTCCTGATGATCTGTTTCAAGCAAAAAACCATCAAAAAAGTTAAAAAAGTCGTGACATGAAAATTAGTCAATATTTAGATGAATATTCGTCTGGTGAGCGGGTTAAATTGCATTACGTATTTGATGAAGTACGTGAATTACTAATTGAGGTGATTAGATTTAATCCTGATGGCGTAAATGAGGAATTCGAAGATGTATTATTTTTTGTCCAATTATGGTTGTTTTGGCGGTTTGGGATTGATGGTGAGACTTGGCGATTAACCAAGCATTCCGTTGAAAAATTTATGACCCGTCGTCCTATTTGGCGTCGTTTGTATCGAGAGGTGGGTCTACCAGAAACCATTTCTAATTTTTGTGGTAATTGCAACAAAGTTGAGAAGGTGATCAAGCAGTTAAGCCTCTTTGGCATCGATCGCAAAATGGCTATAGCTGCCCATCGAAAAATCATCTTAGGAGATAGATCATGAAGATTGATACAAAGACAGAAGTAGTTTCGTCCGAAGGAGGTTGTACTTCAAAAGAGGCCTCTATGGTAGTTCATTGGATAGAGGAGGCAGCTGCGGTCGCTCGGCAGGCTACCTGCCGGCGGGTTTTGTGCGGGGCGATTATTGTGAGCGGTGAGGAAGTGATCGGTCAGGGATTCAACTTGCCACCCGGCAACGACGAGCAGGAACGACGTTGTCACCGGCATAAGTCATCCTACGATCTAAAGATCACAGACAAGACTTGCTGCGTACACGCCGAGTAACGGGCGGTAATGGACGCACTGGCTCGACATCCAGATCGACTGGCTGGTTCAACTATGTATTTTGTTGGTTTGCTGCCTGATGGTAGTCCACGCTCGCAGGGTGGTGAGATCCGTCTCTACTGTACGATCTGCACCAAGATGATGCGTGATGTAGGTATCGCCAAGTACGTACTGCAAACTCCGGACGGATCGTCAGTCTCCTATTCGGCGGATGAGTATCTGCGTCTATCTTATGAATACAGTCATCAATTTACTAACTAATCTCATTTGGTATGCGAATTGGGGTGGTTGGCAGCATGCATTTTACAGAGACGATGTTGGAGATGCGGGATAGACTGATCGATCTCGGTCATGATGCTTATTTGACCGGGTTGGCCGCACCGTTTATTGGTAAGTCAGACAAGGAAAAAGAAAAGATTAAGATTGAACAAAAGACACATCAAGACGCGATTCGTGATTTTTGGAGATTGATGCAAGGAGGAGATGCAATTTTAGTCGTTAATCCCGATCGTCATGGTATTGTTAACTATATAGGAGGAAATACTTTTTTGGAGATGGGGTTTGCTCACGTTTTAGATCAGAAGATATTTTTACTTAATCCAATTCCCGACATACCGTTTTATCGTACTGAAATTGAGGCTTTTCAACCGATTATTCTAAATGGCGACCTGGATCGTCTAATCGTATAAAAAATTTATTGCAATTAATTTATCGTTGGGGATGACATCGATCTTCGGAGCTGATAGCATACAAGACATCTTCAACTAAACCCGACCATCATGTGGGACATCAATGAGATACATCGTCGTCTTAAAGAAAAGAAAAAAGAACGTCGTGATTTAAATCGTGTCGTCAAGGATGAGTTGTCCCAGAACGCCGAGTATCAGCAAGTTATTGAAGAATTGAAAACGCTCAAAGAGCGTAAGAAATCGATTGAGGGGACGATTAAGATGTCCTGCTCATCTGAGGTCGACCGCATGGACGTACTGAAAGACGAAATTGCTGCCGATACCGAATTACTTTCCGATTTAGCACTCAATATGTACGTTGAAGGCAAGACTGTTGAAATTGTCGAGGATGAAACGCGTTATGTACCGCAGTTTACTGTTCGGTTCAAAAAAGACGACACACCGGTTTCCGCAGCCATGGCCGAAGCAGCTGCAGCAGCACGAGCCGAGTCGCACCAGGAACGTACTTTCGCTCCATTCGTCCAGCCGGTTTGAATAAAATAATCAATATATAAAGACCAAGGTGGATTTACGGATTCACCTTTCTGTTTTTTATCGATTTGTATTTAAGTGAGCGGTATTAACCACATTGGCTGTTCTAGTTGCCAAAATAAGCATATTTAATTAGGATGATGGGCAGTTGTGAATAATCTGATGCGGACAGATCAATCTGTTACGCTCGTTTTTTCCGAGTCTTTACTCGAGTATGAGCATGAAACCTTTTCTTAATGGCTTACGCCGTACATCTCATGGGTTCTGGAATGCCCTACTATCGCTCTTGCTTCCAACTACACCTCGTGGTCGGATTAGACGAGCGGTGTTTTTCATTGTTTTATTACTAGTCTTCTCCAGTGCGTTGAGCTATCCAAAGTGGTGGAATTCGTCGGTTGACCGAATCAATGGTTGGTCCGAGAGCACTCTTGGATTGGATCTACACCTTCCTCAGTTTTGGGAATTGCCATTTGTTCTTGGTTTGGATCTGCAAGGTGGAACACATTTGGTCTACGTTGCCGACATGGCTAACATTCCTGATTCAGAGCAGGATACGTCGATCGCTGGTGTACGAGATGTCATTGAGCGACGGGTCAATTCTTTTGGTGTTTCGGAACCGTTAGTCCAGACTAATAAATCCGGTAATGAGTGGCGGTTGATTGTTGATTTGGCCGGTGTATCGGACATTTCTGAGGCTATTAAACTGATTGGAGAAACTCCAATTCTTGAGTTTAAAGAACAGAACAATGAGCCACCGCGAGCGTTGACTGCTGAAGAACAAGCTGATTTGGAAGCAAGTAACACGGCTGCAAAATCTAAGGCCGATGATCTGTTAGCACGGGCGTTAGCCGGAGGAGATTTTGCTACCTTGGCTACTGAGAATTCAGACGATTTATCTACTAGGGGTGTTGGCGGCAATCTTGACTTTCAATCTAAGTCGGGTCCGTACTCTGAGTTAATCGATCAATTATTGAGTGGTGACATGTCTGAGGGGCAGGTGGTTCCTCGGTTACTAGAAGATTATCGTGGTTACCATATTGTTCGTTACGAGGAACAGCGAGAGTCTGGCCAGGAGATGAAAGCTTCACATGTTTTGATTTGCTATGCCGGGGCTGCACAATGTGAATCCGAACGTAGTAAGGATGAGGCTTTGAGTTTAGCTCGGGAGTTGGCTGGACAGGCCACACCAGAAAACTTTGCTCAATTGGCTCAGGACAATTCTTCCGATGTTGGCACTGCTGAGAATGGTGGTGATCTAGGTTGGTTCCAGCCAGGAATCATGGTTAAGCCTTTCGAAGACGCGACACAGGCTCTGGAGGTTGGGAGTATTACAACTGAACCAGTTGAAACTGACTTTGGTTTTCATGTTATCTATAAGACTGATGCTCGACCGATTAGTGAATATCGTCTGAGTCACATTCAGATCAACAAGAAGACTGCAGCAGATTATGTACCGCCGGCTGATCAGTGGAAGAACACTCAGCTTTCTGGTAAACAGCTCAAACGTTCAGTAGTGCAGTTTCATCCGCAGACTAATGAACCACAGGTTGCTCTGGAATTTGATTCCGAAGGCAAGGATTTGTTTGCGGATATTACCGGACGAAATGTTGGTCAGCCAGTAGCCATCTTCCTTGATGGAGAGGCTATTAGTATCCCGACCGTCAATGAGGTCATTTCTGGTGGTGAAGCGGTTATTAGTGGTAATTTCTCTATTCAAGAAGCCAAGTTGCTGGCTCAACGATTAAATGCTGGTGCGTTACCAGTACCAATTCATCTTGAAACACAGCAGTCGGTTGGTGCCACTCTAGGTAATGATTCACTTTATTCGTCACTTCGGGCTGGATTGATTGGCTTTTTAGTAGTAGTGCTGTTCATGTTACTGTACTACCGTTTGCCTGGACTAATTGCGGTTGTGGCTTTGTGCATTTACACAGCTGTCAACTTAGCTATCTATAAGTTGATTCCAGTTACTTTAACCTTATCGGGTATCGCTGGGTTGATTCTTTCTCTGGGCATGGCTGTCGACGCCAACATTCTTATTTTTGAACGACTAAAGGAAGAATTACAGCGGGGTCGAACTTTACAGTCGGCTTTGGAAGAAGGTTTTCGTCGGGCCTGGTTATCAATTCGTGATTCTAATCTGACTACACTAATTTCTTGTTGCATCTTGTTTTATACCAGCTCGTCGCTTATCAAAGGTTTCGCCTTTACTCTAGGTATTGGCGTACTAATCTCAATGTTCTCGGCGATCACTGTCAGCCGTACTTTACTGCGCCTGGTCTCTGGCTGGGAGCCTCTTAGATCCGAATTGCTTTATTTACCGGGGCTTAATCGTAGTAAGCCACGCGAGGACGGGTCTAATCGAACGGAAAAGAAATAACGGACGAAATGTATGACCTATCCAATCATTAAATACCGTAACGTTTGGTTCACTATTTCTGGGCTATTAGTGGTAGCTAGTATCGCCGCTTTAGTAATTTTTCCATTAAGGTTGGGTATCGATTTTACCGGTGGTGCCCTGATGGAGCTAAAGTTCGGTGGGGAACGGCCAATCGTTCAGGAAATGAATGAGCAACTTAAGGAGCAAGGGTACAATGATATTTCAGTTCAGCCACTTGGCGAAGATGGAATGTTAGTACGGTTACCTGGTATGGATGAGGAGGCGCATCAGTCGTTACTTTCATCGATACAAAATAAATATAACGAAACAGAAGAATTGCGTTTCGAATCTATTGGGCCATCTATTGGTTCGGAGATGAGCAATAAAGCTATCTGGTCGTTGTCGTTGGTTTTATTGGGTATTGCCTCCTATGTGGCTTATGCCTTCCGTAAGGTCTCGCGACCGGTTGCTTCTTGGAAGTATGGTATTACCACGTTAATTGCTGCGCTGTTCCATGATGTACTGATTCCGCTCGGTGTGTTTGCTATTCTGGGTAATGTCCTACTGGTTGAGATTAATTCGGCCTTTGTAGCGGCTATGTTAACAGTACTCGGCTTTTCGGTGCACGATACGATTGTAGTTTTTGATCGTGTACGCGAGAATCTACTCAAGGATCATGGGTCGTTCGAGCAGATTGTGGAACGAAGTGTTAACGAAACTTTGGCTCGTTCGATTAACACCACTCTTACTACTTTGCTGCCGCTCATTGCTATCTATGTGTGGGGAGGGGAGAGCTTACGTTGGTTCGCCTTAGCATTAATCATTGGTCTGGTTGCTGGTACCTACTCTTCGATCTTCTTAGCTTCGCCGCTTTTGGTAGTGTTTCAGAAGCGAGGTAGAAATTGATTTTTTAAAAAACAGAGAGATAAAAAGGACCCGCTGAGAGAAGCGGGTCTTCGGTTTACGGTGATAAGTACAAATGCCCTGATTTCGATCCATTCGTCACTAGTCCTTTCTAGCTAATCCCATAGATTCCAATGCAGTTTGACCATTGTAATTTTATCATAGATTTCTTTTCAAGCTTAACATGGCATGCTATTATGTTTCCGTACCATTTGGTCGGTACCTCTTAATTTTTTGCTCAATCAAGCAATGCCGACCCTTAATATCGACTTCGGTTATTTTTTCGAAATCGGAAGCCTGTCTTTTCCGCAGATGATGTTGCGGCTTTTTTTGGATGGGGGTTGGATTCCAGTGCTTTTAGTTTTAATCAAAGGCTGTTGGAAGCTCTGGGTCCAATGGAGGCAGAATAAATTCGACGGCACTATTACTACTTGTGTACTAGCTATCGATGTTCCACGTCAGAACGAACAGACTGCTAAAGCAGCAGAACAGATTTTCAGTACGCTTGCCGGTTCTTATTCAGGATTAGATCGTTTTGAAAAGTATTGGTTGGGTAAATGTCAGCCGATTTTTAGTTTCGAGATTGTGTCAGTAAATGGTTATGTGCAATTTTTAGTCCATACTTGGACTAAATTTCGTGATTTGGTTGAATCAGCTGTCTATGCACAATATCCAGATGCCGAGATAGTCGAGATCGCCGACTATACTGGATCGATTCCAACCAGTTATCCGGATCAAGAATGGGATCTCTTCGGTAGTGAATTTGTATTAAAGAAACCATCGCACCTACCACTACGTACCTATCCACAGTTTGAGCATACATCAGCTGAGTATCCATTTAAGGATCCAATTTCAGCTTTGCTCGAGGTTATGGGATCGCTGCGCAATGGCGAACAATTATGGGTTCAGTTTTTGATTAGACCGAACGATAATAAGTGGCGAGATAAGGGGATTAGGGAAATAGAGAAGATGTTAGGTCGAAAGGCTCCAGCCAAAAAGTCGATTCTTGATGACGCTCTATGGTTGCCTAAAGAGGTGGTGAAGGAGATTAGTAGTGTTATTGGTTCGTCTAGTTCAGCAAACGGAGACAGTAAGGAAGATCCACTCAAAATGTTGGCAATGAGTCCTGGAGAGCGGGGGGTAGTTGAAGCAGCACAGATGAAAATGACTAAGATTGGTTTTGATTCTAAGATTAGAGTTGTCTACGCTGGTCGACGTGATATTTTTTCCAAAAAGCATTTCGTTTCGGTTAAGGGTACTTTCATGCAGTATTCATCATTGAATCTGAATGAATTGAAGCCCGACGGTCAAGTGACTCCAAGAGGTGACTATTTTTATCAGCGTTGGTCAGAACCAGACAAGAAAATTAAATTGCTTAGTAGATATCGTAGTCGTAGTATGGGTGCAGGTGCAACACATTACGTTTTGAATATTGAAGAGCTAGCTACCATGTATCACTTCCCGATGCGTGACCAAAAAACTCCACTTCTTAAGAAGACCGATGCTAAGCGCGCCGAACCACCGTCTAGCTTGCCGACCGTTGGTGAGACTCAATCCGATTTCTTTAAGCCAATCAAGAAGGTAGCCAAAGAGGAGGATAACGACCAGGCCGGTACGTTACCTGGAAACTTACCATTGGTTTAATTAGTGACTTGACCCAAAATCTGTCTATGTCAGGAGTCCCGTCACAACCTTACGATCACGATCACGAGAATGAGATAACAGTCTTTGCCAAAACTAACTTTCGTAGTCAAGAACGGAAGTTTGGTATTAAGACCGACGATCGACGGAAGCATATCTATGTAATCGGAAAAACCGGCATGGGTAAGACCACGCTGATTGAGAATTTTGTGCTATCCGACATTTATGCCGGACATGGGTTGTGTTACATCGATCCGCACGGTGATACAGCGCAGACCATGCTCGACTTTATACCAGCGAATCGTATTAATGACGTGGTCTATTTTAACCCAAGCGATGTCGAGAATCCGATCGGTTTCAATATTTTTGAGGTTAAGGATGATCGGATGAAGCATTTGATCGCCTCTGGTTTGATGGGTGTGTTCAAGAAGATTTGGCCGGATGTTTGGTCGCCACGCATGGAGTACATTTTGATGAATACTATCTTGGCACTACTTGATGCACCTGGTTCGTCTTTATTGGGTATTACTCGTATTCTGGTAGACGATGAATATCGCCGACGTGTCATTTCGTTGATTCAGGATCCGGTAGTTAAAACTTTCTGGGTTAAGGAGTTTATGTCTTGGCAGGATAAGTATAGAACCGAAGCAATTGCCCCAGTACAGAACAAAGTCGGTCAGTTCTTATCATCGAGGATTATCCGTAATGTCGTTGCTCAAGTGAAATCAACCATCGATATGCGTGACATTATGGACACGCGTAAGATCTTTTTAGTGAACCTATCTAAGGGGTTGATTGGCGAGGAGAACATGCGTTTACTGGGTGGAATGATCATTACTAAGCTGCAAATGACGGTCATGGAACGAGTTGATACACCAGAGAAAGATCGACAGGATTTTTACTTATATGTTGATGAGTTTCAGAATTTCGCTAACGAATCATTCGCTAGTATATTATCTGAGGCTCGTAAGTATCGTTTAAATTTGATGGTTGCGCATCAGTATATTGAGCAGATGGAAGAGGAAATTAGGGCAGCTGTGTTTGGTAACGTTGGCTCGATTATTGCCTTCCGAGTCGGTGCGGCCGACGCTACCTTCATGGAGCAGGAGTTTATGCCGACTTTTACACCGGAAGATTTAGTTAATCTCAGGAAGCACGATATTTATTTGAAGTTGATGATCGATGGTGCATCTTCTGAACCGTTCTCTGCTTCGACTTTACCACCAATCGTAAATCGTACTGGTAATATGGAAAAGGTGATTAAGGTTTCGCGGGAGAGGTATTCGCGACGTCGATCAACGATTGAGGATAAGGTGGTACGTTGGAGCGGACTGGCACCAGGCGAGGATAAGGAGAACGATGCCAAGAATGATATTTTATCTGCAGCCAGAGAGATTGGTGTTAGCCCCGATGATCTTAAACAGTTGCAGGAGACATCTCCAGCGATCAAGGAGGTTCCGAAATCAGAATCAAAAAAGAAGAAAGAAGCCAATTTTCAAATTCCTTGTATTGTCTGTGGTGAGATGCAGTCTTTGACTTTTGAGCCAGATTGGAACAAACCTTGGTACTGCAAGAATCATTTGGATATGCGTGGTAAGACACTTCCTTCATCTCCAGCCAAGGTACTGACCCCAACTTCCCAAAAACCGACAGAGGACCAGGTTGGTTTGTCCGTAGATTCTGCATCAACTGTTCCAATTGCAGCAACCCCTTCTACAATTATTCCGACATCCAATGACTTAACAACAGAGAAAACTGTTGAACAGAAAATAAATAACCAGCCCAGATCAGTGGCGGTTAAGCCAAAAGTAATTAGACAGAATAGGGGTAGGGGAGGAAGTTTAACCAAGATTAGGGAATTTCAAATTAGCAAGCCGATCGTGGTGACGAAAATTACACCTCAAGAGCCAAAAGAATCAGTCAAAGACGAATCAACTGGATTGTCGTTGTCAGCGTTGAAACCACGTAGTAATGATAATGGTGGGTCGGTGACCAATAAGACGATACCTACAGTCGATCAATCAAAGACTCAACCGAAATTAGAATCAAGTAAGGATCAATCAGATCAAAAGGAGTCGACTAATGGACCACAATCGCTTGATCCAGGTCAGACGGTCAAGTTTTAGGCGTAGTTTTTCAGATTTTAAGTCAAGAGAGTTATTTCACAAAGCTTCGGTTAGCAGCCGGAGTTTTTGGTTATCTGGAAAGCCGATCGATGACCTGCTAGGGTTTCTAATAGAAACAGCTGTCGGTTCGATAGCTGCCTCAGACAATCAATATGTATGAGATAAGAGACCCAATTCATGGAACAGTTGGTTTTACTGCGCGAGAGCGGGCAGCGGTTGATCATCCATTTGTTCAACGGCTTCGACATGTGCGCCAGTTAGGATTAGCTTCTTTGGTTTACCCAGGCGCTACCCATGATCGGTTTTCGCATTGTTTGGGGGCGATGTGTGTAGCAAGTCGGATTTGGGAACGCATCATGGAAACTAGTGGCGATGTACTACACCGTCATTTCGAGGATTTTGATCTAGAGTATTTTCATCGTTTGTTGAGACTGGCCGGTTTGTTGCATGACATTGGTCATCCGCCTTTTTCTCACATGGCTGAGAGTTTCATGCCTAAGATTGGAGAACTTGATTTACCGAATGGTTGGTTTAGAAATCTCGATTTTGAACGTCAAGCTAAACATGAGGACTATAGTGTCCTGCTCATTAGTGCCATGTCCAAGGGTGATGGTTCACCATTGCCGCCCGAGGAAGCACAGGATATTGCCTCATTGGTACATCATGGCGTGTCTCCGTCTTCATCTTGGGAGAAACGTTATGGTGGGGTAGATAGTGGACGGGTTGGTATACATCGATTACTGAGTTCGCTAATTTCTGGTGAACTAGATTGTGATCGTATGGACTATTTATTGAGAGATGCTCATTTTACAGGTGTCACTTACGGTACTTATGATATTGATCACTTAATTGGAAATCTTGGAGTGACCGAGAGTGGTGGCACGTTATTACCGACGGTGGATTCAACTGCAGTTCGGGCTTTTGAGGATTTTTTATTGGCTAGGTATCATATGTTCCTTCAGGTCTACCTACATAAGACCACTCTAGGGTTTGACCGTTTTTTGGAGCGAGCTGTGTCTGATGGGGAAATTGATTTGACTATTCCGACTGATGCAATCAGCTTCGCCCGATTAAGAGATAGTACGGTGATTGAAGCGTTGTATTCGGCGGCCGAAAGAATTGATGGTTGGTCGCGTCGGTTGGTCACTCGTATCCCAGCTAGGAGTCTCTTCCGAGCTTCTAATAGTAATGAAGAGGATCGAGCTATTATGTCTCGTTTAGTGGGAGTGCTTGAGCGTCGAGGGGTGCCTTTCTTCCGGATCGATTCGCGTCAGTATTTGTCATCCTATAGCAGTTCGTTGGGTGGTAGCGGACTGCTGGTTCGACGTAAAATGTTTGGACGTATTGCTTTCGAGCCAATGGAGAGATATTCTGAGTTGCTCAATAAATACAACGAAGTTATTGATTTATCAGGGATTTATGTTTTACGTGAGCACGCGTTAATAGCTCAGCGGGTCATGGACGAGTTAGGTTGGCCGATTAAGGTTGATACAGTCGGTGGTAAACAGAGTCGCTTTTTCTGATCTGTAGGAGGACGACCAGTTTAGGATTGGGTTTCCTTGTTCATTGTGTTATTTCGTGTTAGTCTGGGACGTTATGTTTGGAGCAAAGAAAAAGAAAATCGTGGTTGGTATGTCCGGTGGCGTCGACTCGAGTGTGTCCGCTGCGCTTTTAGTTCGAGATGGTTATGATGTGCATGGAGTGTTTATGCGCAACTGGACCGGGGAGACCGACGGTTCTGGGGAGACCTGTGGTTGGCGTAAGGAACGTGAGGATGCGGCGGCTGTGGCCGAACTATTGGGTATACCG
>MGFG01000020.1:81580-90762 GCA_001791745.1 Candidatus Uhrbacteria bacterium RIFOXYC2_FULL_47_19
GTTTACGAGTACATGCTGGCCGAGTATGCCGTTGGTCGAACGCCGAATCCTGATGTGTTATGTAACGATCGGGTCAAATTTGGTCCGTTTTTGCGTCGAGCACTCGACTCCGGCGCTGAGGCCGTAGCAACCGGTCATTACGCTCGGCTGGATCGAACAGAGGGCGGGCTACACTTGCTAGCTGCTACGGATGACAATAAAGATCAGTCCTACTTTTTACATCGACTATCACAAGAACAATTATTGCGAGTCGAGTTTCCGATTGGTGGTCTAGATAAGCCGCAGGTGCGGGCATTAGCGCACGAGTTCGGTTTGCCAGTAGCGAACAAGAAGGACAGTGTCGGACTATGCTTTGTTGGCGAGGTAAACATGACTAAATTTCTCACTAGTCGTTTGCCGGGAAGAACTGGTCCGATTGTAACCTCGGACGGTCGAGTCTTGGGTAGACATGATGGTATTGAACCGTTTACGATCGGTCAGCGGCACGGATTGGGATTGGGTGATGGTCGACCATATTTTGTAATCGAGAAGGATCCGGTCAGAAACACGTTGGTGGTCGCGGAGGGTGAAGATCCGGCGGAGTTGTATTCAACCGGACTTGTGGCTGATGATCTGTGTTGGGTAGCCGGAAGCCGACCGGACCTGCCGCTCAATTGCCGAGCTAGGATCCGTTATCGTCAGCCGCTTCAGAATTGCCTCGTGACCAAGGGGGAAGAAAGCGGACAGACAATAGTTTCATTCGTCCAACCTCAACGGGCCGTGGCACCGGGTCAGTTCGTAGTTTTTTATAATGGCGAAGAATGTTTGGGTGGTGGACGGATCGTTCGAGCGGTTTCTTGATTTTTTAGAACTCCTCCCTTAAAAGGAATCGATATTGACAGGATTGCATTTTTTTTGGTCAGATTGCCACTGACTCGTCTTGATTGGTCATTAAAAAACTAGGATGAAGGAGGGTAAGTGCGTATCTAGGTGCTTTATTGATTTTTTTGGCAATTTTTTACCTACTTCGAAAGAAACAGATTGATCACCAACCTAAATAGGTTATAGTACGTTCCTATCTGACCTCTCCGGAGGTCTTTTTATTATGATAATTCGACCGACTTAGACATTGCCGATGGAAGCAGTTTAGGCTAAGGTTTGAGAGTTAAGCGTTTAAAGGAACTCTTTAAGACCAAGTTTATGAATACTAAAAGATTCGCCGTTGTCGGTCTGGCTGCCTTACTTCTGGCTGGCTGGGGCTGCAACTCTAAGATTCAACCGACCCCGCTCGATCAAATTGCCAATGACGTCGATGCTCTGCAGTCGGCTCAGGAGCTATCAGCCGAAGAAGTTATCCGAGTTCGTCGTCAGGACGACCTAGTTTCTAACTTATTACCGATCGCAGTAGTACTGACTGAAGGCCAGGAGGCGCCGGTCGAGGGAGTCGAACGGCTTTCGAATGAGACCTTCGGTTGTTTAGATCGTATTGGTTACGTTCGCGTGACACGCGAGACAGCTTCCGATGATGTGGTGGCCGATGCGATCAGTACTTTATTGGCGTCTAGGGAGCCAGCTTATGGTAACTTGATCAACTCGTTATGGGAGTCGACTTTCAAACTTGATAAGGTTCAACAGAGTGGTGATGGTGGAGCTACAACCGAGGTTTGGATTAGTGGAGAAGCAAACTCGCCTGGTACCTGTGCCGATCCGCGTATTAAGGAGCAAATCGAAGCCACTATCAGACAATATAGCCTGGATTACAAGATTTTCCTGAACGGAACAGAGGCTAACTGGCGCTGTCTTGGTGACATGTCCGGGGAGTGCAAATAGAAAAGTAAGTTAGTACTCAGACGTAATAGCATGATGAAGTCATCCGAGATACGACAACGTTATTTGGACTTTTTTGCCCGACGTGGTCATAGGATTATACCTTCAGCGTCACTCATTCCGGAGAACGATCCGACTGTGTTGTTTACGACCGCCGGTATGCATCCGCTAGTGCCGTATTTGCTAGGCGAGCCGCATCCAGCTGGTCAGCGTTTGGTTGATGTTCAGAAGTGTATCCGCACTGGCGACATTGATGAGGTGGGCGACGCTAGTCACTTGACCTTCTTTGAGATGCTCGGGAATTGGTCGCTTGGGGATTACTTCAAGACCGAGGCACTCGCTTGGACTTTTGAGTTTCTCACTTCTACAGAAGAGGGGGTGGGGCTGCCGGCCAATCGATTATATGTCACGGTTTTTGAGGGTGACACAACAGCCCCGCGGGACGAGGAAGCGATTAGTCTCTGGCAGAAAATTTTTGCCAAGCATGGTATCGAAGCTAGGATTGGAGAGCGTATTTATGCCTACGACCGAAAGGAAAATTGGTGGGGGCCAGCCGGTCAGACTGGTCCATGTGGCCCTGATTCGGAAATCTTTTATGATCGATTGGGAGATGAGAATTTGACTAAGCATTGGAGTAGTGGCCCTTATGAAGGGCAGTGTGGTCCAGCTTGTGGTTGTGGTCGTTATTTGGAGATTGGTAATAACGTTTTTCTTCAATATCAAAAGACTGCGGACGGACAATTTGAGCCGCTTACTCAGAGGTGTGTGGATTTCGGCGGCGGCTTTGAACGACTGGCCATGCTGATGCAGGAGGCGGGGAGTGTATTCGAGACCGATCTATTCCGACCAATCATTAACGAGGTTGAGCGTCAATCTGGCTGTCATTATGAAGACGATTCGGAAAAGGATCGTCTAATGCGTATTGTGGCCGATCATTTGCGTTCGGCTGTCTTTATGCTAGGTGATGAACATGGCATCTCACCATCTAATCTGGATCAGGGTTATGTGTTACGACGGTTGATACGACGAGCCTTTCGTTGTGGTCGACAGTTGGGTATGACTGCACCTTTCTTAGGTCAGTTGGGGGTGGCAGTTGTTGAATTTTATTCCGACATGCATCCGGAATTGGGGAGGCAACGAATGCATATCGTCGCCGAATTAGAGACTGAGGAGAGAAAGTTCGGCGAGGCTTTGGAGAAGGGATTAATACAAGCGCAGAAGTTGGGTGATAAGTATGCAGCGAGCGAGGTCATTCCTGGAGTCGAAGCCTTCTATCTATATGAGACGTTTGGTTTCCCGCGGGAATTAACCGAGGAGGTAATTGGCAAACCGGTGGACGTGCCAGCTTTTGAGGAGCGTTTTCGTGCCCATCAAAAACTTTCTCGTAGTGGTGCCGAGCAGAAGTTCGCTGGCGGACTGGCTGATAATTCCGAAGAAGTAGTACGACTGCATACCGCTACACACTTGTTGCATCGTGCATTGCGTCAGGTACTGGGCAACCACGTCGAACAAAAAGGATCAAATATTACCAAAGATCGGTTACGTTTTGATTTTACACATGGCGAAAAGATGACTGACGAACAGAAGGTCGAAGTTGAACGAATAGTGAATGAACAAATCGATGCCGATCTGCCAGTACACTTCGAGATGATGACTGTAGCTGAGGCCAAGGCCGCTGGTGCCATCGGCTTATTTGAAGATAAATACGCAACTCTCGGAGACAAGGTTAAGGTGTATTTCATTGGTGATTCTGAGACTGGCTACTTTTCAACTGAAATTTGTGGTGGGCCGCATGTTGAGCGGATCGGGGAGCTGGTGCATTTTCGCCTCTTGAAAGAGGAATCATCATCAGCCGGAGTTCGACGAATAAAGGCAGTAGTAGGTTGATTTTGGTAGTACTAAATGCCTATCAATCGTATCAAACATCCTTGGCTCTACGTCCTGAATGTAGAGCGGCACCGGTTCATTCGGACTGTTTTTTCCTTGTTTGAAGGACGTCGGTTTGCCAGACCAAGATGGTCACCGGTAACACCGTATCGCATAAGTCGACATCGGTCGGTTCTGATTAGGACTCTGGGAGTTTCTGATCCCCGGTTACAATGGAATAAAGTGACGAATTTACGTTTAGCTGCAGAACGGATTAACAATACAGTTATTAGACCCGGTGAAAGTTTTTCTTTTTGGCAGTTGGTTGGGCGACCAACGAAACGACGGGGTTTTTTGTCAGGTATGCTGTTATCTCAGGGGCAAGTCATTGAGGGTGTAGGTGGTGGACTATGTCAAATGAGTAATCTTATTTATTGGTTATTGTTACACACTCCACTAACCGTGACCGAGCGTTATCGTCATAGTTACGACGTGTTTCCCGACTCTGGTCGAATTCTACCATTCGGTTCGGGAGCGACTGTGTTTTATAACTATATTGACTTGCAGGCAGTAAATCATACCCAGAATAGTTTTCGACTTAATGTGCGAGTGGGGGAGCACTTCCTCGAGGGGTGCATTTGGTCTGATGTCGATTCATCTCATAGTTTTCGGGTGGTAGAAAGAGATCACCGTTTTTTTTGTGGGGTTGACGATATATGGTGGCGTGAAAATAGATTGTTGCGTCAAAGCTTCGATAAGAGAACTGGGGATATGATCTCTGAGGAATTGATTGGGCATAATTTGGTTCGGGTTATGTACGAATACGAATCTGAAGTTGACCAGGAGATTTGAAATTAGACAGATGAGGCAGATTTTTCTTTTTCAGCCTTATCCCCTTGACAGGCTTTGGGATACTGGTAAGATGGTGTTGCTTCGATAGAACCCAATAAGACTGGGTCGTCCAGGCCGGTTGTATTTTTCTCCTAAATTCGTTACTCTTCAGCCACTATGGCTGCAAGATTCAGAAAAGCAAAAAGAAAGAAGCGAACAGGAGAGAGCACCAGCGGTGACGATCAAAACGTCTCTAAGGGGTTTATCGAGTTTAACGGTGTCGTCAAGGAAAGCCTTCCGGCGGGCACCTTCAAGGTTAGGCTAGAGAATAGCCAAACCATTCTCGCTCATCTATCGGGTAAAATGCGAATGTTCCGTATTCGTTTACTTCCGGGTGACGAAGTGAAGGTGGAGATGACTCCGTACGACTTGACCAAGGGTAGAATTACGTACCGTTATTAGTTTCTTCTCCGGTAACCCCGGAAAGGATTCTAGGAATGTAGTTGGATTTACCCAGGTCGTAGTTGTGAAATCCCCGTTTCCGAAGCTGTGTGGAGAAGCAAAAAGTGCTTTCTCCGTTTAAAGCCTCTGGAAACAGGAGGTTTATTTATTTATAAAAAAGAAACCGGCCCCCGGAATCCGGAGACGAGTTGACTCGTTTGAACATGAAAGTTAGAGCGTCAGTTAAGAAAATTTGCCGTAATTGCAAGGTCATCAGAAGGAAGAATCGTTTGTGTGTGATCTGCAAAACTGTTCGGCATAAGCAACGCCAGGGTTAAGGCGCGTTGCGATTTTGTTTCGCGAATCATAGTTATATCGAAAGTCTATGGCCCGTATAGCCGGCATAACACTACCTAACAAACGAGTCGAGATTGCCTTGACGTACATCAAGGGTATTGGTCGAAGTCGGTCCAATGAAATTTTGGCCAAACTTAAGATCGATCCGGATACCAGGATGAACGATTTGGTTGACACTGTCGTCAATCAGCTTCGTGAAGTAATCGAGAAGCAATACCGTGTCGAGGGTGAGCTTCGTCGTGATGTATCGGCCAATATTAAGCGGCTTAAAGAGATTGGCTGCTATCGTGGCCTGCGTCATATTAGGTCCTTACCAGCTCGTGGTCAGAGGACTAAGACTAATTGCCGAACGGTGCGAGGCAATGTTCGTCGGACAATGGCGTCCGGCCGCACCAAGGTCGACAAGAAGTAATTGTCGATGAATTGAACGCTGTATGGCAGAAGAAATGGCCAATAACATCGCCGCCCCTACCTTCGACCAGGAGATCAATCCGGAGGTTGCGGCTGACAAATCCGCCGATAAAGAGAAAGGTGGAAAGAAGGCTGTCCGCGCTACGCGTGGTCGAGGCAAGAAGCGTACTGCAAAGAACGTTTCGTCTGGACGAGCCTATATTCAGGCTACTTACAACAATACCATTGTGACTTTGACTGATCAGAATGGAAACGTACTAGGCTGGTCCTCAGCCGGTGTTTGTGGTTTTCATGGTCCAAAAAAGTCGACTCCCTATGCAGCCAGTGTCATTGTTAAGGACGTCTGTGAAAAGGTTAGTGACACCGGACTCAAGGAAGTGATGGTTTTCGTGCGTGGAATCGGATCCGGTCGTGAGGGCGCCGTCCGAGCCTTGCATGCTAATGGACTGATTGTCAGCTCTATTAAGGACGTAACTCCGATCCCTCATAACGGTTGCCGGGCACCAAAGCCACGGCGCATTTGATGATTTATGGGCAGGAATCTTGAACCAAAATGTAAGCAGTGTCGCCGCGAAGGCGAGAAACTGCAACTGAAGGGGGAGAAGTGTCAGACAGCTAAATGTCCGATGGTTCGACGTGCTTATCGGCCGGGTGTGCATGGCCCAACCAGTCGAGTTCGACCGACTCCGTATGGTGTCCAGCTTCGTGAAAAACAGAAGGCTAAGAATTCTTACGGAATGATGGAGAAACAATTCCGTCACTATTTTGATCAGGCCAAAAAGAAGACTGGTAATACAACCGATATTCTAGTACAGCTCTTAGAAATGAGACTTGATAATGTTGTTTTCCGGTTAGGTTTGGCTCGTTCTCGTGCTTTAGCTCGGCAGTCTGTCAATCATGGTCATGTTTTGGTAAACGGCAAGAGTGTCACTATTCCTTCGTATCAAGTGAAGGAGGGCGATATTATTTCTCTGTCGACTAAAGCCAAAGCTCGTCCTTCACTTCAGATTGAACTGGCGAAGCTAGAGCAACATCTAACCCCGTCTTGGCTATACCTCGACATTCAGGAATTGACCGGCAAGGTATTGCATGCGCCAAAAGACGAGGATCTTAAGCAGAATTTCAACCCCCAGCTGATCGTCGAGTATTACTCGAGGTAAGCGGGAGACTTAAAATAAGGAGGAGCATCAATATGGAAGAAATATTGCTACCATCCAAGATCGAGCTAATCCCGGGTGAGGATGAACACACGGCAACTTTAGTAGTGGAGCCTTGTTATCACGGGTACGGCACAACACTTGGTAATACGCTGCGGCGGGTACTACTGTCTTCATTGCCGGGTGCGGCAGTTACAGCAGTCAAGATTTCCGGAGCTCAGCACGAGTTTGCCGGACTGAATGGTGTTAAGGAAGATATTTTAGAAATCGTCTTAAATCTCAAAGAGCTTCGTCTACGTGTTTTTGCCGATGCTCCAGTTCGCTTGAGGCTTTCGGCTAAAGGTGAGAAGGAAGTAACCGCGGCTGACATTGAGGCAAATTCAGACGTAGAGATCGCCAATCCGGAATTGCACATCGCCACCTTGACCGACAAGAAGTCCGAGATCGAGATGGAAATTATTGTCGAATGTGGTCGTGGTTATGTCACAGTCGAGGAGAGAACCGACGAAAAACAAGAGTTAGGCACGATCGCTGTGGATGCGGTCTTTTCCCCAGTCCGTGAGGTTGGTTATCGGGTGGAGAATGCTCGTGTTGGTGATGTCACTAACTACGATCGTCTAACCATGAACATCGAGACCGATGGGACTATTACCCCAAAGGAGGCTGTCGATCAGTCGGTCCGTATTCTACTTGACTACTTCTCCTTATTGTCTGATCGTTCTGACGCATCTGAAATGGAAACTACTGAAGAAGATGAGGCTGAAGTCGATGAGGAAGAGACGGTTATCGAGGCCAATGAGATTGATGAGGTCGATGAGGAGATCGAGGAGGAGAAACCCAAAAAAGGAAAGAAAAAATCCTCCGAATAGGGGAGTAGGTACTGAATCGTATGCGCCATCGCAAGGAAGGTAAAACTTTAGACAGGAAGAAGGGGCCACGTGAGGCGCTACTGCGCAGCTTGGCTACCAGCGTTATTATTTATGAAAAGGTGCAGACCACCAAGGCTAAGGCTAAGGCGGTCCAGTCCTTGGTGGAGAGACTAATCACTGATGGTTGTAAGGGTGACTTGACTGCTCGATGCCGTGTTAACCAGGTGGTTTACGGTGATAATGCAGTTAAGAAGGTCGTGGAGGAACTTGGTCCGAGGTACAAGGATCGAAAAGGCGGCTACACCAGGGTAACCGGCATTGGTTTTCGCCAAGGTGACGGTGCCGAGATGGTTCAGATTGAACTGGTATAGTTTTATGGCAACCTCTATTAACAGAGAAACGATAAAGATAGATGCTACTGGTCAGAGTATCGGACGTCTTGCTAGTGAGGCGGCCAAGTTACTCATAGGTAAGCATAAGCCGCAATACGAGCCACAGAAGGACATGGGCGACATTGTCGAAATTCGGAATGCAGCTCAGGTTCAGGTTTTAGGTAATAAACTGGAACAGAAAACGTATTACCATTATTCTGGTTATCCAGGCGGCATGAAGGAACGCACACTCAAGGAAGTCATGACTAAGGATCCGTCTGAAGCAATCAAGCGTGCAGTCAAGAATATGCTTCCGAAGAATCGGCTGCAGAACGGCCGACTGAAGAGACTCAAGGTTTACAATGATTAACTATGACGGATCTGAAGGATAACAAGGGAAAGAAGCCGGTCGCCGTCAAGAAGACTGTGATCAAGCGAGCGACCACTGTTAAGGCTAGTGAGGCACCTAAGAAGATAGTTGCTAAGAAGTCTGGGACTACTAGGTCGGTGATTCGTCGTGAAGCCAAAGAAAAGCGGCCTGACGGCTACTGTTTTGCGGTCGGACGACGTAAGAGGGCTATCTCTAAAACCAAACTTTGGACCGATGGTAAAAAACTTGAGATCACGGTTAATGGACGTGACTTTAAGGAATACTTTCCAGTGTTTGATTTGCAGGAGGCTGTTTTGGCTCCGCTACGTACTGTCGGATTAGATAGCGTCTCTAAGGTTGAAGCTCAGGTTGAGGGCGGCGGTATGCGCGGTCAGGCCGAGGCGGTTAGGTTGGGTATTTCTAGGGCACTCTTGGTGTTTAATGCTGACTTTCGTACCAGTCTGAAGGTCGAAGGGTTTTTGACTCGAGATCCACGGGAAAAGGAGCGGAAGAAGTATGGCCTGAAGAAAGCTCGTCGTTCTCCACAGTGGAGCAAGCGCTAGTCGATCAATTAGGTCGATAAACAGGACAGACCCCCATGGTCTGTCCTTTGGTTTAAAAAATGACATCCTCCCCGGACTAAAGTCCGGGGTTTCCAACCTTACTCATTCGAGCACGAAGCTGGGCTGTTGAGGCAGGTCCT
>MGFG01000021.1 GCA_001791745.1 Candidatus Uhrbacteria bacterium RIFOXYC2_FULL_47_19
CATGGCAAGAACGGACACATTCATCCCCGCACTCGGTCGGCTTACGCCGCCTCCCTCGTGCGGGGTTTCCTGTGGGATAAAAAAAACCCACCTTTTTAGGGTGGGCCACATCACACGTATTGTTAGTTCGGAACCTTCTTTATCTTCCAATCAACCACCATAATACCCCAGCCAATATAACCTGTAATGGCACACCAATCCAAGGAGAATAAACAAAATTAATCGAACGATGTACTGCTTCATGTAACCAGGCTAACGGACCAGTAATTGGTTTTCCGAGCACTAGCTCCAATCCAACCAATAAATCTGGCACAGCCGATCCGACAATCGCTGCCCAAACTGCCGGCGTCAATACACCCTGACTTTGACACCATAATAAAGCCACAGATAAAGCGGCTAAATCAATTAAACACATTAAACCAATTCGAATTGCTGGCACACGACCACGTTTGGCCCACTCTCCTAGACTCTCATCTCCATGAGGTAATGCATCACCGAAGTAATGCAACAACCAACCAAGAACAAAAGTGGCTGCCGGTTGATCAACACCCAACGTCGTGGCCACCGTCACAGTAACTGCTGCATGCGCTGTAATGAACATAATTATCTTTTTGAGTTAACGTGTCGTTGTCCACGTACTGAATTGCGCCGTAACTGTCGATGATAGGATACAGCAAATCGATGAGCTTCATCACGAACTTGTTGTAACAACGGTTTGAAAGCTATAACTAAACGTGCTAATTCATGATCAAATTTATCATACACTAGCTCATCTTGTTTACGATCAAAACCCTTAGCTAGACCAACCAAGGGAATGTCAGCTAAATCGAACTCTACAAGAACCTTTCGAACGGCACTAAGTTGTCCTTGTCCCCCATCAACCAAAATCAGATCTGGTTTGCTCCATTGTCTATTCTTCGACGATTCACCAAACCGACGTCGAAAAATTTCGGCTAGCATAGCCGTGTCATTCGGACCCTCGACTGTCTTAATTTTAAACTTACGATACTGCGATTTTTTTGGCCGACCATCCTCGAATACCACCAGACTACCGACTGCCGACTGACCCGATGTGTTCGAAATATCATAACCTTCGATTCGTCCGAAAACATCGATAAACTGCTGAAGTCTGGCATCGTCACGCTTCAGTACCGCCATATCACGAATGTGTTCCAGTGCCCAAAGTCGATCCCGATAACGAGCAGCAACCTCGAAATTCTCCACTTTAGCTGCGGCTTGCATACTACGTTTGATCGCCCGAACTGCCTCCCCACGCTGTCCATCAAAATAGCGCATCAATCCTCGAATGACCGCACTATACTCGCGTGGTGTAATCGTTCCGGTGCAAACCCCGGGGCACTGGTGCAAGTGAACATGAAAGCAGGGCCGACCACGACCCGGACGGCAAACTGACCAAGGAAAAGCCGGGCGTAGTGCATCGAGTGCGGCCTGAACTGCGCCGGCTGACTTAAACGGACCGAAGGTTTTCAAAAACCGTCCTTTGGGTGTACGCGCCAGTTCATATTCTCGAAGCAGTACCGGTCGCGGATAATCTTCCTTGGTAAACGCCAGATGTACTCGACTTTTATCGTCCTTGTCGCGAACGTTATATGGCGGCTGTAACTTCTTGATCAGCTTAGCCTCGAGAATCAACGCCTCGACTGCAGATGGTGTCTCCTCCCAGTCGATCGAGGCGATCTTTCCCACCATGTCGGCGATGCGTTCGTCCGCTGGTCGCACGAAGTAACTAGAAACACGCGTCCGCAGTGAAGTCGCTTTGCCGACGTACATAATCCGCCCGGCTGTGTCCTTCATAAAGTAGACACCGGGTCGCGGTGGTAGTTCGGATTCCTTAAGTTTGATTTGTGGAGGTATCACTTGATTGTGGATGATAATTAACTGTTAAGATTACTGTACCGGCTTAGGATTGACAACCATATGAAAATTTGGTAAAAAATGTCTCCCGAAGACAGAAGGAGAAGGGAAATGGAAAAAATCTGGATTATTTTCATTTGTCAGATGGCAGCCATCACGTTCTTCCTCATGACCAGTTTCTTGACCCAACGAGAACGGACGGATCAGTTGCAGTTTCTCGCCTTCGCTACAGCGATCTGGACTGCGGGAACCGTCGTGGCCGCATCTATGGCGATAACAATAGTCTTCGCGATAGTCAGTCAAGGTCTGACTACTTTCGACGGCAATCTGCCGTTGAAACCATTTCTGTTCATAAGTGCGACGGTCTTGCACTTCATATGCATGAAGTGGCTGCCGCTCAAAGACGGGGAATTGGACCTATCGCAGTACGGCAAGATCGTCAGTGTTGAAGTCGTCGCCTTCGTCCTGATGGTCGGATCCATGATCCCCTGACCGCAGACGACGACCGCGGGCGAACCGAACCACACAGCCAACCGCCACCTAACGGCTCCTGCTCGGGAGCCGTTTCTTTTTGAGCAGTCAACAACAACAGAGACTCCGCCATCGCACGAAAACACCCTTGCCGCTCCTCCTTCGTTCGGCTATCATTTTCGCGTAATTTCAAAGATCTCACCTATTCATCAATTCGATATGAACCTCAAACGAACACTCACCGCTGCAGCTGCCGGTCTCGGTCTACTGCTGCCGACTATCACTCTAGCTGCCGAGCATGCAACCGAGGCTGCACCAGAATCAGGTCACGGCAACCAAGCCATTACCTTGATCTTCTTCCTGTTTGTCATGCTGATGTTTGCCCGCATTGGCACGCTAATGGAACGCATCGGCCAGCCAGCCGTGCTGGGCGAGCTGCTGATGGGTGTACTCTTGGGTGCACTGGCTTTCATTCCTGGCCTAGGTTTCATCGACGGACTCAAGGGTCAAGAATTCATCACCCTTGTAGCTGAACTAGGTGTCATTATCTTACTATTCCGAACCGGTCTAGAATCCAATCTACGTGAAATGAAAAGCATTGGTGTAAAAGCCGTGCTAGTAGCCGTAGTTGGTGTAGTTCTACCGTTCGTTGGTGGCTATTTTGTTTCTAAACTACTGATCCCTGGGCTTGAAAGTAATACCTATCTATTTATCGGTGCTACTCTGACCGCTACTTCGGTCGGCATTACAGCCCGGGTCTTCAAAGACCTGAAAGTCCTAGCAACTAAGGAAGCTCAAATAGTACTCGGTGCGGCAGTATTCGATGACATTCTAGGACTACTAATCCTGGCAGTTGTTTCTGGTATCGTTTCCGGCGGACACGTTTCGGTTGGTGAAATTGTTTGGATCTCAGCTAAAGCCTTTATCTTTTTAATTGTTTCCATCGCCTTGGGACAATTACTGGCCAAACGCATCGGCCGCCTTTTTTCACGAATTCATAGTGGTATTGGCATGAAGATGGCACTAGCTCTGTTATTCTGCGGTATCTATTCTTATGGAGCAGCAGTCCTAGCTGGGCTGGCCCCAATCGTCGGTGCCTTTGCTGCTGGACTAGTACTAGACCCATTGCACTTCAATGACTTTGTTGCCCCAGCTTTGGTCGGTAAACTACGCAACTGGACCGACCGATTAAAGGGCGCTGATCCAGAGATCGCTGAAGTCAAAAAAGAAATGATTGAGGAAGCTCGACATGAAGAACGTATGCATGTCGAAAACTTAATCGAACAGATCGGTTGGTTCTTTATGCCAATCTTCTTCGTCTATACCGGCATGCAAGTTAATCTAGAAACTTTCCTGAACCCTAAGGTGTTGGGTATCGGTCTGATTATCACAGCCGTGGCTTTCATTGGTAAAATAGCCACCGGTTGGGTGGTCGGACGCGGACTGAATCATGCCATGATTGGCTTCGGTATGATTCCTCGAGGTGAGGTGGGGTTAATTTTTGCCAACGTTGGTAAACAACTAGGCGTAGTTTCTGATGAGACTTTCTCGATTGTGGTTATCATGGTCATCCTGTCGACACTCTTGACTCCGCCGATTCTGGGCGTGATCATCAAGCGACAAAACCAACAGATGGCGGCTGCTGCCTAGTCTTGGGCCGACAAAAAAGAGACAAAGACAAAATCGGCGACTGGATCAATACCAGCCGCCTGTTAAGATTTAAAATTGACAAATCGTTCAAAAAATGGTTGAATGACCAGCCTCGACTAGCTCGAGGCGGAAAGGTTGAGAGACGGGAACGATGTTTACGTTCGTATTCATTATGTCGCTCTCGGCGGCTGCGATTCTGATGGCCTACTTGGGAAACGAAGCCATCAAGCACGAACGGATGAAGTACGCACTGTCCGTCCGAGCCAAAACAGTTTTAGAGCTGTGTGACTCGCAACAAGCGCGAAGCGCCGCCAAAGACGTCCTGTTTCAAATCGACAATCACCACCTGTGTCTGGAAGACATAAACATGTCGAGGGAGCAGATAAGGCAACTAATCGTCTTAGCTGCGGGAGAAACTCTGCATGACTGGCGCTGCCCGTCACCCATGACGAAGCGCGGAGTGGTATTGACCTTTGAACACCTGAACTAGAGGGGGTCCGGACATCAAAAACGACTCACAAATCTATAGACGGGCCATCTACGCCCGTCTTTCTTTTTCCCCATCTCAAACCACGGTCTCATTTCCACTAACGAGTTCTAGCCAACCTTGACAAGGTTGAATTTTAAGGTTAATATCTTGTCTTGTGTGTAAGACACAAGAGAGGAGAAATAAAATGATAGAGGTTCTAAATCTGACCACCTTTGTACTAGGATCCATGACCATAATCATGGTGGCTATTATTCTAATAATGATCGACCGGCGCCAACTGCGCGAAAGAGCTCGAAAACTGACGGAAAAGACAGTTAGTAGAGCACTAAACTGCGCCAGCGAGCACGAAGCCTGGTGGCTGATCAGAGAGGTCTTGGACCTACTGCGACTACACGAATTAGAATTGAAAGAGGTCTGCCCTTCCTGCCAGGATCGTGATGAATTTTGGCGAATAGTTCGTTCGCCCTGTCCCCCGACGGTTACCATCAAAATGGTCGACAAACGACCAGCATCGCCCCCAAAAAAACCCGGAGACACAACAATGTCGATTGTGGCCGAGGCCACAGACGACCGATTCAATCTGAATTAGCTCGATCTTGGATGGTAGCAATATTTCTTCCTTACGACTCTTAAAACGGACCGCTTATCGGTCCGTTTTCTTATACCATTCTCTACTTAGAGTAAGTATAGGCAACTACAACTTAAGCGTCCGCTTTAGATATTTGGCAGTCCAACTATCAGCGTACTTGGCCACTTCCTCCGGTGTACCGGTCGCCACTACTCGACCGCCTTCCTCCCCACCCTCTGGTCCTAGGTCGATCACATAGTCAGCTACCTTAATCACATCCAAATTGTGTTCAATAACCACAACTGAGTTACCTTGATCCACTAATTTCTGTAGCACTTCAAGCAATCGCTTAATATCTTCAAAGTGCAATCCAGTAGTAGGTTCATCGAGAATGTAGAGTGTCCGTCCGGTCTGCCGTTTGGAAAGTTCGTTGGCCAACTTCACTCGCTGCGCCTCACCACCCGAAAGCGTGGTTGCCGACTGACCCAACTTCAAATAGCCAAGTCCAACTTTATTTAGCACCGAAACTTTGTCATAGACCTGGGGAATATCATGAAAGAACTTCTCTGCTTCCTCGACGGTCAGCCCTAACACATCATGAATACTTTTACCATGCCACTTCACCTCCAGTGTCTCACGATCAAACCGCCGCCCATTACAAACATCACAAGTAACATAAACCGTGGGCAGGAAATGCATCTCAATGGCTAGCTTACCGTTACCCTGACAATTCTCACATCGTCCACCTGGCACATTAAAACTGAATCGACCTGGACGGTAACCGCGAAATCGCGCTTCCTCTGTCGCAGCAAACAACTCACGAATCGGTGTCCAAGCACCGGTGTAAGTCGCCGGGTTCGACCGTGGTGTACGGCCGATCGCCGACTGGTCCACCAGTACCACCCTATCTAGATACTCTACGCCCAACAGCTTCTTGTGCGCACCAACCGGATGTCTAGACATGTTAAACAGATTAGAGAGGCCGCGATAGAGAATACGATTAACCAGCGTCGACTTGCCGGAACCGGACACCCCGGTCACACAAACGAACTTGCGCAGTGGAATCTCGACGTCCATGCCTTTGAGATTGTGCTCCTTCGGCGCCACAATCCTGAGCATCTCATTCATCTTGGTCCGTCGCTTGGCGGGAATCGGAATGCTACGCTCGCCCCGAACATATTTGGCGGTCAGCGAATCAGGATGCTCGAAGATCTCCGGCACCGGACCAGAGGCGACAATGTTGCCACCGTGTTCGCCAGCACCCGGACCAAAATCCACCAACCAATCAGCCTCAATCATGGTGTCCTCGTCATGCTCGACGACGATGATACTATTGCCGATATCCCGGAGCCGCTTGAGTGTCGCAATCAACTGATCATTATCTTTCTGATGCAAACCAATCGATGGTTCATCCAAGACGTACAATGCACCAACTAATCCAGAACCGATCTGTGAAGCTAGTCGAATGCGCTGCGCTTCACCGCCCGAAAGTGTGCCGGCTCGTCGATCCAAGGTGAGGTAATGCAGTCCAACATTCAGCATAAACTCCAAGCGTCCAACAATCTCCTTCATTACGTTAACCGAAATCTCAAGCTCTCGCTCACCCAACTTAAGCTCCTTCAGAAAAGCATGGGCTCGGTCGACCGACATAGCCGTTAATTCAACAATGTTCCGACCACCAATACGAACGGCCAATGCCTCAGGCCGCAATCGGCGTCCTTCACAGGCTGGACAGATGTCATCAGAAAAAACCTGCACTACTCCCAAACCAGTGCAATCCGGACAAGCCCCATACGGACTATTGAAGGAGAACAAGCGTGGCTCAATTTCTGGAAATGACGTACCACAATCAGGACAAGATAACGAACTCGATAGCAATCGTTCGCTTCCATCAGCCAATATCATTCGTAACAATCCATCCCCTCGAGTAAGTGCTAATTCAACGGCCTCAGCTAATCGCTGCCGTAACTCTACGTCTGGAGATACAAAAACGGCTGGCGCAAAAGTATCGATCACTAAATCGATATCGTGCCGCCGGTTACGATCAATAACCAATCGATTTCTGAGTGAACGTAATTTACCATCAACCCGCACCTGACCAAAACCACTGTTATATAAATCGTAAAGTAACTGATGGTACTCCCCCTTCCGTCCACGCACCAAAGGAGCTAGCACTAAAACATCCTTACCACGACCACGTGTCGGAAAAACCCGACCTGCCTCCAAAATTACATCCACCATCTCGGCGGCGGTCATCCTACTAATCGCCTGACCGCACTGCGGACAAGACGGCTCCCCTATTCTTGCGTACAACACCCGCAAATAGTCGTAAATCTCGGTGATGGTCGCTACAGTCGAGCGTGGATTGGCCGAGTGAGCTTTCTGATCGATCGAAATGGCCGGCGATAAACCTTCAATCTCATCCACATCCGGCTTCTGCATTTGTCCCAAAAATTGCCGTGCATAAGCGGATAACGATTCAACATAACGACGCTGTCCCTCAGCAAAAATAGTATCGAACGCCAAAGACGACTTGCCCGAACCGGACAGCCCAGTGAAGACCACTAACTTATTACGTGGAATCTCCAAAGAAACGTTCTTGAGGTTATTTTCACGTGCACCACGCACGATAATCTTGTCCAACATGTCTATTTCTTTTTAGTAATGAGTGGCCTTCGACCCCGACTTTTCGCATTGCTGGACTTCAATCCCTGCTTAAGAACAATAATTTCATCCCTGAGTACAGTTGCCAATTCAAATTCTAAATTCTTGGCTGCTTCACGCATCTGACGTTCTTTGTCGCTGATAATCTCCTCAATTGGACGATCATCAGCTTTGAGCTCCAAACCTAACACCGCAGCTACCCGTTCATCACTAAAACCTAGTCCAGCCGCTAAGTCACCAATCTCTTTGGAGATAGTTTGTGGTGTAATACCGTGCTCAGTATTGTATTTAATCTGTTTCTCTCGTCGTCGATCTGTCTCTTGCATGGCTCGCCGCATCGAACCAGTAATCTGATCTGCGTATAAAATGACCTCACCAAGAACATTCCGAGCCGCCCGACCAATAGTCTGAATGAGTGAGGTCTCACTCCTGAGAAACCCCTCGCGATCTGCATCCATGATTGCAACTAGTGTTACCTCCGGCAGATCAAGTCCCTCACGTAAGAGGTTTACACCAACGATGATGTCATGAGTTCCTCGACGAAACTCAGTCAAAATTCTGATGCGATCTACAGTCTTAACATCGCTATGTAGATAGGCGGCTCGGAAGCCACCCTCACGCAAATACTCATCCAAATCCTCGGCCATCTTCTTGGTGAGTGTGGTTACCAGTGCTCGACCACCGGCTTCAATGCAGGTCCGCAGCCGAACCATAAGGTCGTCCACCTGTCCAGGTTGACCATCGGCTTCGCTTGCCGGCAAAACCGTCACCTTAGGATCAATTAGTCCAGTCGGTCGAATAACTTGTTCGACAATCTGTTCCGAAACCTGACGCTCATAATCAGCCGGTGTGGCCGAGACGTAGACTAACTGTGGTACGCGGGCCCGAAACTCGTCCGACTTCAGCGGCCGGTTGTCCGCAGCCGACGGCAGTCGGAAGCCGTAGTCGATCAGGTTGCGCTTGCGGGCTGCGTCGCCGTTGTGCATTCCTTCGAGCTGCGACACAGTGACGTGCGATTCGTCAATAAAACAAACAAAATCGTCGGGAAAATATGATAACAATGTATCAGGTGGCTCACCCGGCGCTCGTCCGGACAAATGTCGTGAATAGTTCTCGATACCGTTGCAATAACCAATCTCCTCCAGCATGGCCAAATCGAAATTAGTCCGACGCTCCAGCCGCTCAGCCTCGAGTAGTTTTCCAGTCCGCCGAAATACTTCTAACTGTTCCTCTAGCTCAGCCCTGATCGCGATCGCCGCTCGCTCGCGCTCCGGACCGGGTGTAATGAAATGTTTAGCTGGAAAAACCCAAGCCTCATCCTCGCGACTCAGACGTTTACGACTAACCGGATCAATAAGAGTTAAATCAGCAACATAATCACCACGAACATCTAAGCGTATAACAAACTCTTCAGCCGCCGGCCTAATCTCTACCACATTCCCCTGCACTCGAAACTCCCCACGTTCCAGGTCAGAAGTAGTTCGTTGATACTGCATTTGCACCAGCTGACGCATAACCGCAGTCCGCGAAAACTCACCACCCCGCAAAAGTCGAAGATGCATCTGCTCGTAAGTCTTGGGCGCACCCAAACCGTAGATGCACGAAACCGAAGACACGATGATGACGTCACGTCTGGTTAGAAGCGACTGCGTGGCCCGATGCCGCAGCCGATCGATCTCCTGATTGATGGTCGCCTCCTTTTCGATGTAGGTATCCGAAGTCGGCAGATAGGCTTCGGGTTGATAGTAATCGTAGTAGGAAACGAAATACTCGACCGCATTCTCCGGAAACAGTCCCCGAAACTCGTTGCACAGCTGCGCAGCCAGAGTTTTGTTGTGGGCAATAACCAACGCCGGACGTCCTAGGTTACGAATGACGTTGGCCATGGTGAAGGTCTTGCCCGAACCGGTGATGCCCAGGAGAGTCTGATGGCGCAGGCCGGAACGCAAACCATCCGTCAGAGCCTCGATGGCCTGCGGCTGATCACCCTTAGGTTGATGTTTCGATATGAGTTTGAAATCCATCATCCGAATAGGCTATAGAAATTAGTCCGGCGGCAGGTGATGACAGCCAAAGCCCCCGGAAGTTGACCCTTCTGGGGGTGACGTGACGAACCTGACTTGTTCCCGTTCCCCATGGACCGACCTTGCACGTAGACATGAGGCGGGTCCCGAACGGACTCTAAGGAGAGTAGACCGCCGAACTGCCGGAGTCAAGGCTAGTAGTCGCCGCTGTGCAAGATGATGGGGGGATGCGAGGGGATGCGAAAAGACCTCCAGCCGAGCATGGCTGGAGGTCTTTATTCGAAGTCCTTTTTTTGGCTCGACCCCAACAAGGTCAGGCCAAGCCAAGACGTCCGATAGCCAGACGCCCACCTAACATCGTTTCAAAATTGTTTGGATTAAAAATCATAAAATTTGACAGAAAAGAATTTATTTATTTCAGCTAACGTGCCGCGTGTATGAGAAGTTGCGAAGCAATTTGGATGGAGGCTTTTGTAAAAAAGCCGTAGTCTCATACACGCTGTTGTACGATGTAATGAAAAATTCTTAATTCACCGATAGGCGAATTTTAATCGGGGCAAATTTATTTTTTTTAATCCTCTTTTAATTCACCAATTCTATTTTTGTCAGTTTTTCCTAACTGTCCCTGACTAAACCAAGTTCTATAAGTTGCTTGGCCTTTTGGGGGGATTCTTACAATGAGTGAACCTTGATCTTTTGTCATTGCATTTTGCTTTTCTGAATAGGGTTCTAATTTTACTTCAACATCTTGGCCTAATTCAGCCTGAATTGCAGTGACAAGCATATCCGCTTTTTGTTGGTCTCTAATTTTTTGCTCCCATTGCCTAGTTTCAGGATTTTGCTCATAACCCTGCGCACCTAACACTAAAATTGATTGTTTGTTTGACGTTTTTATTGCGGGATTAGACTTAATCAGCCTTCTTAATTCATTCTTGTTAGCAGATATGCTTAACGGATCAAAGTGGGTAAGGACTGCGGTTTTGCGACCACTTTCATCTTCACTAAAAACCAATGTTCCAAAACATCCACCAAGCCCGTAAGTCCAAATTACTTTTTCTTGCTCATCATCGGGTAATACTTCAACTGAACTTCCTTGATTCATTGAAACTTGTTCAACGTTTGGGTCGTTTGCTTCGGTTCTTTCCCACAACTTTTGTAATTCAGGCGTCATGGTTTTCCTGGGATTTTTGGTATTGACAAAGTCGTTTTTATATGCTATACTGGATTGTTATTTGAGTTGATTGAATCTTGATTTTGCAGTGATAAATCTCCAAATGACAGTGCTCTTTTACAAGCTGATCTACACAAATTCCTCTATAATCGGGTTTCGGCGCAGAGTTCGGAAGATAGTTTCCGGATTGCGCGTCGAAACTCGACTTCCGTCGGCATGTCGTCGGCGGAAAAGTTCCACACAAAGGAGGACATTATGAACGTCACGATCACGATGAAGAAGGTTGCCAGCGGTCTCAACTTCGCCCAGGTCGCGAGCGCGCTGAGCGAGGGGATGCACAACATCTCCTCCCACGAGCTCCGCGAGGGCGGCGAGGTGGAGGAGTTCCTCCGCGAGCACGGTCTCCTCGAGACCCCCCACGTCTTCATGGCCACCCACTCGGTGGGCGGTCGGGACTGGGACGTCGTGGAGGGGCGCAAGCCGCCCTTCTACGAGGATGGCTGCTTCAACGGCGGTTGGAACGTGCTCACCGTAGAGGACTGCACGTACCTCTACTGCGAGTCGGCCACCTCGGGCAGCAGCCTGACGGCCGAGAAGCAGGAGGACGGCACCTGGAAGGTGACGCTCGAGGTCCCGATCGAGGAGGAGGACGGCGAGCCCTACAAGGGCAGCTACTGGAGGTGCTTCCACAGCGCCCTCGACCTCGAGAACCCCGAGGAGGCCGCGGCCACCGCGTAGACCAGCATCTCTTCCGGCTCTGCACGAGCACGACAAGCGGGAGAACGCACTTCAACCCGGGAGGATGTCTTGTCCATCCTCCCACCACTTCTGCCGTTGAGTACGGCACTGATGAGTCCATTCGATTGTAAACAGCAGGACGAAAAGTAAAAATTGCAGATTCCGCCACCACGGCGGTTTCTTTTTATTCAAAAATCGTTTCCGGAGCTTTGCGGAGGAAACACCATATTTCCCCTCTATAAAAAATAAAAACAAATTTATTCCGTATTATTAAAGCCTGTCAAAATTCCTTATTAAAAGAAAAATATTTTTTGAAATGCGTATAACGTGCCGCGGCTTATGCGACGTGGCGGGAGAGCGACGTAGTCGCACGACCGGCATGTCGCATAGCCGCTGTTAGACGACATCGCGAAGCGACGGAGGATAACGGCGGCGAAGCCGCGGCACGTTAGGCAACGAGCGAAGCGATGTTGACTAACGTTACTCATATCTGAAGTTTTTGTCTTCCTTCCTTATTGTAATATATAAAGAAAAGGAAGGTAAAAATTTGGATGGAAGAAATTTGCACTCCTATTTATTAGTCGTCGATGCAAATTTCTGGAACCAGATATGAGTTGTTATACGTTGTTCTAAAAATATTTATAAATTAATCTTTGATAGGCTTCCTTATTATTTAAATTAGATTTTTTGTTTTGGGGGAAGGGCAGAGGGGAATTAAAGGGGTGAATGACCTTCCCCCAAAACTCCTTTTTACTTTAAAATCTTTTTCATCCTTTTTATCATTCTTTCCTGACCTTTAGAATTGTTTTCTTTGTAGTAGGCCCAAAACCAATTCATTGGATCTATTATCGCAAGCTCCTTGATTTGTTTAAATAATTTATCATCGTTTGCATCGTAACTTCTTAAAATATCCTTTAAGAATTTATCATTCGACGTCGTATTAAAATCTGCGAGCATAAAAAAATCCATTGCTGGAATACTGCGACCTGATTCTGCCCAATCAATAACACCAGTCAGGGTTTTATTTTTTGGGTTCCATAGGATATTGTTAAAGAATAAATCACCATGAATAATGGTAGTTGGTTTTTTAAAGTTTAGGGGATTGCCTTCGATAGCATTATGTTTAATTTGAAAATTCTCTATTTCTTTTTTGTTGAAGTGTTTCGTAATGGTTTCAGAGCAAGTAAGATAATCACCTTTTTTCATTACTAAATAATTGGCGCTATAATCGCATTGCTTGCTCTTAAAGCTATGCAAGGCTTTTAAAAATCGTCCCAGCTGAAATGCTATTTTTGTTTTTTCATTGTTTGTTAGTTTTTTAAAGTTTGCGGGAAGGAATGGTATGCCAGGAATTTTTTTGTAACCGATAAAATTTGGTCCGATATGCCTGGGGACAGGAATTTTTAGTGGTGATATTTCCGAAAATGATTTTAAGAAACGCAAACGTTTCTCCATCTTTTTTACTGATTCAAGAGTCTTGGGGAACCGAAAAATCCATTTATCATTAATTTCAATAACTAAGCTATCAGCACCTCTGGTTATTATTTTATGTGAGCTGACAATTAGTTTGGTGGATTTTTCTATTTCTTCAATTTTAGAATTAATCGACATTTTTTCTTTTTTTAATTGAGCGCTAGCGAACTCCTCTTTCCCCTTTTAATTTTTAAAAAAATCTAATTTAAATTTCCCTTATTGCCTATCAAAACTCCTACTAAAAAGAAAATATTTTTGGAATTGCGTATAACGTGCCGCGGCTTATGCGACGTGGCGGGAGAGCGACGTAGTCGCACGACCGGCATGTCGCATAGCCGCTGTTAGACGACGTCGCGAAGCGACGGAGGATAACGGCGGCGAAGCCGCGGCACGTTAGGCAACGAGCGAAGCGATGTTGACTAACGTTCCTGGCTATGCGATGTTGCGACCGAAGGGAGCAATATGGGTGAAGCGAAGCGGAACCGCATAGCCAGTGTTAGCTGATGTAAATTAAGAAAATTTTTTGTATTGCTTAACGTAGTCCTCTTGTTCATAAGATATCAAGTCTGGAATGCTATCAGGATTATAAAATTTTGCCTGTTCAACTTCTTTTTCGTCTATTTTTAATGATCCACCAACTATTTCACAATCAAGGATTATATCCAGTATAGATTTTTTTGCACTATTTTTAATGTCGAGCACTCTTTTAACTACAACGATAAGCCCAACTTCTTCTTTAATTTCTCGTTTAATAGCACTATGGATATCCTCACCTTTTTTAATGAATCCACCAGGAAGAGACCAATCATACTGATATTTATTTTTAAGAAGAAGAAGTTGACCATCTTTATGTATAAATGCAATTACTCCTATTAAGAATTTTGGTGCATAAAAATATGATATCAGCCATCTTATTTTTACAGGCAAAATTTTATATATTCGGTACAACATAAAAATTTTCTTAATTTATTTCAGCTAACGTGCCGCGGCTTATGCGACGTGGCGGGAGAGCGACGTAGTCGCACGACCGGCATGTCGCATAGCCGCTGTTAGACGACGTCGCGAAGCGACGGAGGATAACGGCGGCGAAGCCGCGGCACGTTAGGCAACGAGCGAAGCGATGTTGGCTAACTCATTTTTATCCGAACTATACGATCATATTGTGACCATATCTCGTATGTTATGCAAACCTTTGTTATTCCCATGGTTAAGGGAAATATTTTGAACAAAGCCGAGCGAATTCTGAAACTGCGGAAATACTCTCCAAAGACTCGTAAGGCATATCTGCAAACGAGCGCTACGCCCGTCCATGACGCAAGCCGCCCAACAGCCACCTACTCACCTGCTGCTTCATAGGTCACCCCCTCGGCCGCAACCGTAACCTGCTCAATTTCACCACCTTCTCTAATTCCCTGAGCTAACGCTTCTGCTGCTTCCGGCTCACCATGGTTCAACCAAACTTGACCCGGAGCCTGTCCCGAAGACTTCAACCAACGTAACAACTTATCTCGATCACCGTGGGCTGAAAAAGATTCAATCTGTCGCACTTCAGCCCGGACTGGAACCATATGCTCGTCTATCATCACCGATTCTGCTCCATCAACAATCTGTCGCCCGATCGTCCCTTGCCCTTGAAATCCAATGACCAACAATAAATTATTTGCATCCTGAAGGTAACGTCCGAGGTGACGCATAATCCGTCCACCGCTCATCATGCCACTACCGGCAATTATTACCTTTGGAGATTTAACTTTGTCGATGGCTAACGAGTTGCGGTAATTATGTGTAATCTTCAAACCGGGAAAACTAAAAAAGTCGTCACCCATGGCCCGCAAAATCTTGGCTTGCTCGTCATAGCATTCAGGGTGCGACTTAAAAATCGGCAACAAAGATGTGGCCAATGGACTATCAAGAAAGACTGACATCTTAGGAACCGCCCCACCTTCCACTAATCCATTGAGTTCATAAAGAATCTCTTGTGTCCTCTCAAGTGAGAAGGCTGGAATCATCAACACTGCCTTTCGTTCCGCTGTCTGGATCAGAGCCTGACGTAGCAGGTCCTCGCGGCCGGCCTCGCTGCCGTCGTGAGTCCGGTTGCCGTAGGTCGACTCTAAAATAACAGCATCAGCCTTAGTCATTGGTTCGGTATCGCGCAGTATCGGAACGTGATCGTTGCCAATGTCGCCCGAACCGACCAGAGTCAGTCCGCCGACCCGCATCTCGACGAAAGCCGAACCTAAAACATGTCCAGCATCACGGAAGGTAATGTCAAAACCTGGCACCACTCGGACACTTTCACCATATTTTGAACTCCTCAATAAACTATAAGTCGTGTCGATATCTTCTTGATCGAACAACGGCTCAATACCAGCCTCGGTATCTTCATCACGGACTTTGGCCTCATCCTCCCACATAAAACGAGAAATCTCTCGAGTTGGTTCAGTAGTAAAAACCGGACCAGTGTAGCCATCTTTTACTAATCTAGGCAAAAGACCGATATGGTCCAAATGGGCGTGGGTCACAATAACAGCATCAAGCGATTTAGGATCGAAAGCCCAAGGCGCCCGATTACGTAGATCAGACCCCTCACCTTGAATCAGTCCGCAGTCGAGCAGAATGCGTCGGCTACCGGCCTCGATTAGTGTCTTGGAGCCGGTCACCTCGCCGGCAGCACCGTAAAAAGTAAGTTTCATTTTAATAACAGGATAAACTTTCTAACTATCGAATTTTGATTGGTATAGCAACCACATCTCCAAATATTCAGACAGATTCTAGACGAGATGTATATAGTCAGACCCTGGATGGGATGCAGGATGTGTGGCTGGAGTGGATTGCGATGTGAGACGTACTGAAAAGGTACGTTGAACGAGCGAGCCACGAAGCCACATGTCCTGCGCACAGCCCAGGGTCTGACAACTTACCATCTGACACCGTGGCCCAAAAAACGTAAAAGATCATGTCTAATCCCATTCTCGCGACAGATGTCTTGATAAACGTAATAACTTCGTCGTGGCTGACGCTGTTGAGTCTTAAAATCAACAGCCACTAATCCGAACTTCCCATCGTAACCCTTCTCCCACTCGAAGTTGTCCAAGAGTGACCAATGATAATAACCACGCACATCCACCCCGGCCTTGATGGCATGATAAACCTCCTTGACCATAGCCACTAAGGCCCGTGGTCGCTTACCATCATCAGCGCTAGCGATGCCGTTCTCAGTTACATAAACCGGTAGCTTGTAACGACTCATCGACATCAGAGCATCGAACATGCCATCGGGGTTGATCTCCCAGCCCAGATCGCTGACCTCACGGTTCTCGGTATGCACCTCGTGAAAGAAAGATGAGATCTTGGTCGGCCGATATCTAATGCGATAATGAAAATAATAATTGACGCCGATGAAATCATGCTTACCTCTAGTCCAAATAAAAAACTGATGATTGAATAACCGATCGGCCAAGCGAATAAAAATACCATCCAATTCGGAGTAACGACGATATGGCTCGTAAGTAACTACATTTTTGGCGATCCCAACCCGAGCTTGATAGCCTTCCCGGTCTAGTTGACGATGCAGTCGATCGTAGGATGCGCGATGAGCTCGCACTAATCGACCAAAAACGCGTAGTACTCGCCAAGCACCTTTTTTGCCAGGTGGCCAAACACCAGTACCGTAAGATTGAGCGAGATAAATCATTGGCTCATTAATGGTCACCCACAAATCAACCAAGTCACCCAATTCTTTAGCCATCATTTCGGAATAACGAGCAAACCTAGCTACAGCCCCGGATGACTCCCAGCCGCCGCGATCAGCGAACCATTGCGGCAATGTGAAATGCCATAGCGTTACCATGGGAGAGAGTCCCCTCTTTCGAAGCGCTTCCAACACGTGACGATAATGCAAAATCACCTCCTGATCAAACCGTCCATCTTCTGGTTCGATACGAGCCCATTCGATCGATAGTCGATGAGTATTGTTGCCCAATTCCGCCGCCAGGTCGAAATCTTCCTCGTATCGATTGAACTGATCGCAGGCCTGACCCGACACCTGACCTCTGAGCACATGTCCCGCCTGCTCCCAACGATACCAATCACAATTCACATTATTGCCTTCCACCTGATGAGCAGCGGTGGCTGCTCCCCAAAGAAACCCGTCGGGGAACTTCCTAGTTTCGTGTATATGTGGCCTGGCTTGAGGCAATTCGGACAGCTGATCGTCCGCAACCGAAGCCGAATCGATCAAGATCGAATCATCTTTTATGTCGTCCGTCAGAGACATAGCAGACATCAAAATTACATCAATGGTTCGTTAGTCTCTTCTAAATCTTCACCTTCATAAAGATCGGGTTCCTCATCTTTACTGACCGCTCCAGCCTCTTCCGGCGTCACCTCGCCACCCAACACGTCATCGACGGCTGGCATTGAAATCTCACACCATCGATCGAATCCACCAGCCAGAAACTCGACCTTCTCGTAGCCCAGTTCGGCCAGATCATCGTGAATGGTCTCTATTTCGGACTCCAGAGTCGGTCCGACTACCACAATGATGTGATGTGCCTTATCGGGAACCACACTGCCAATATTCGTAACCAACTCACGCCGTGGCACGTTCTTCGATCCTTCGATGTGTCCAGCGTCGTACTCTAACGGGTCACGCAAATCCAAAACCACATGCTCTGTGGGTTGTGGTTGTTTCTTGATCGTGAGCAGATGCTCACAAGTAATGTGAGAAATATGGTTCTTTTCCATAAAAATAGTGGTTAAGCGAGCTAAGTCTAACATATTACTACAAAATCGAACTACACAAGTTGTATCTATATCCACAAATCTGAAATTCATTAAATATCTCTATTTATATGAAAAAAACTAAAAAACCTAGAAGTTAAAATCTAATTGATTACAAAAACTTGCTATAATAAATTGAGATTGATTGTTCGCTAAAAACAACGATAGATTTCGCAATGTTAACGTAATCAACTTGATAAAAATGTATGACAATAGTAGCACTATTCGGTCCTCCGGCCGCCGGAAAATCAACCTTAATAGTAGAAGCGCAAAAGCTTGGTATACCAACCTGCGATGTCGAATGTCTAGGTACAACCTATGCAGAACGCAAAAAAAAATTCTTTAAACTATTAAAAGACAATCATTATTCATATTTTCTTGTCGGTGTAGCTGACCTAAGAAGGCATGACTTTCCTCCATCGACCATTAAAATCCTGCTACTACCGCAATCCAAGGAATATATTCGGCATGTTCATGAAAGAAACGACGATTATCCGCACAAAAAGGGTCAACACGAGCTGGTTCATTACGACCATTTCGTCAAAGAACGAGATCTATATGACCTAGTCTTTGATGAAGTGGTTTCAGACCTGACACTACTGAAGGAAATCCTAAGGGAAACGAACTGCCCGCCGGAAATTTTTCCCAAAGGATAGCCATTAGACGGCAAGCTACAAAAAACACACAACAACAAATACACCCCGAATGCCCATGGACACCCGAGGTCTTTTTTATATGCGGTCTGAATGTACTTAAAAACCAGAACTTTAATTTTCACGATCTTCAGTCGTGAACTGCAAATCCCTACGTATTCCTGAGAAGATCCCTCTCAATCAGACTGATCGCCTCCAGCGTACTGCCGTCGGTCACCTTACCTCTCGCCTCTTCCAGAGAATGCCATCCGAACTCGGAGAACTCGGTGTCCATCCTGGACGAATCGGGTCGGAAATTCCTTTCGTCTACACTGACGAAGAACCAGATATTATAATGTGCACGGCACGTCTGCATCGGCAGGTTATCTATCTCCGTGACAGTCAGGAGTTGCGGCATCTCGACGGTCGAGATGGCCGTGTCCGGACCCCATTCCTCCACGATCTCCCTCCTCAAGGCCTCCTCAGGCAGCTCCCCCCTATCCACATGACCTCCATTGAACAGCCAAAGGCCTGACTTCTTGTGCAAACCAAAGAACACCCGCCCAGACTTGGGGTCGTAAGCGGCGAAGTAGACGCAAAAATGGGATTCCGGATTTTCGTCCCTTGTGGGCCGGCCCTCCATCAGACGGCGAACGAAGACAGCCTCAATTCCCTTCCCATGGGCACAAGCTGACATCAGTTCCCGCATCCTAAGTACGAACGGATCTTCTTGTGTACTTTCTTCGTTCATATTTCTCCTCCGTTACCGCTAACTTATAGCAAGACATTAATTAGCGCGTAGCCGGTCCAGCAGTCAATGCCGGATCAACTACCCATGCAAAAAACCTAACCAACATGGAATACGTAGCCATCAAATTCGACTACCCGACAGGGCCTTCCTGCGCAGGAACCACTTATAGATCTCAACAGCAAAGAAGACCGAACTAGAGACAACTACAATAACTATCCAATCGATCCAACCCAGGGGCACAGTCCGGAAGATACGCTGCAGTGGTGGCAAATACAGCACTACAATCTGCATCAGCAACGACGCAACCACTGCCAAAAAAACATAACCATTCGACAAGAATCCTAGCTTAAAAAGAGATGTCCTAATCGATCGCATACTAAAGACATTCCAAAGTTGAAACACGGCCATAGTAGTAAAGGCGACCGTTCGAGCATAGACCAGATCACCCGACCGCAAAGCCCAACTAAATAGTCCCAACGTCCCTAAACACATCAAACCAGCAACAATCACCGTCAAAAACAAAACTCGACGAGTTAAAATCGGCGCCTCACGACTATGTGGCGGCTGATCGAGTACATCCTTAGTCCGCCGTTCGGTAGCCAAGGCAATACTAGGTAACCCATCAGTGACTAAATTCATCCAGAGTATTTGTGCCGGCAAGATTGGTAGCGGAAAACGTGCAACCAAACTGATCAATACAGTTACCACCTCTCCGACGTTGGTCATAAATAGGTAACCGACCGTTTGTTTGATGTTGCGAAAAATAATTCGACCCTCCTCCACGGCATTAACAATGGAGATAAAATTATCATCCGCCAAAACCATGTCCGACACTTCTTTGGACACATCGGTGCCGCTAATACCCATAGAGACACCAATTGAAGCACGCTTGAGGGCCGGTGCGTCGTTGACGCCATCACCGGTCATGGCCACTACATGTCCGGCCAATTCAAGACGTTCGACAATTCTTAATTTGGTCTCCGGCGAAACACGAGCAAACACCGCTGCATTATCTAGAATCCGATCGAACTCCTCGTCTGACATAGACGAAATCTCCTGGTCAGTAAATACTCCGCATCTACCTCCGGCAGCACTATCCTTATTAAGAATTCCTACCTGACGAGCAATAGCTAAAGCTGTGGCTTTGTGATCACCCGTAGCCATCATAACCCGCACCCCAGCCCGGCTACATTTGGCGATCGCTTCGGTCACGCCGACTCGTGGTGGATCGATCATGCCAATCAATCCTAATAATTCCAATCCTGATACATCATCGTCACCGAGTACCGAAGATTGATCCAATGAAACAGTTCGACAAGCAACAGCCAAAACACGCATAGCTCGTTCCCCTAACCGCTCAACAGCTGCATCTAATTCATCCTCTACTTCAGCCAATAATCGTGAACCTTCATCACCACCAACACTAATACTTCTAGTTTTAAGCACCTCGAAAGCTCCAACAACAAACAATTGACGTTCTTTAATCCCATCCAGGCTGTGACTCTCAACTAATCGAGCTTGATAACGGCGGGTCGAGCTGAACGGAATCTCGTCAACTAAATCAAATTCAGCCAACAGGTCCTGCCGGTCAAAACCGGCCTTGGCACCCATAACCACTAACGCCGCCTCGGTTGGATCACCAATCACGTCCGGACGTTCATTCTTAATAGTCAGTGAGGCGTGATTACAAGTCACCGCCACCTTTAGCAATCGATTCAAAGTCAATAACTCGGCTGGATGAACCTTCCTACCATCAATCATGAAAGCACCTTCTGGCTTCCAACCTTCACCTGTCACCGACCAGTCCCGGCCATCAACGTACAACTGACGAACAGTCATCTTGTTCTCGGTCAGTGTCCCAGTCTTATCTGTACAAATTACGTCCGCTACTCCCAAAGTCTCAACCGAAGGTACGTGACGAATAATAGCGTTACGCTTAGCCATTCGTTGTATACCGATTGCCAATACTACAGCCAGTACTGCCGGCAACCCCTCCGGAATAATCGACACTACTAAAGCAACAGAGAAAAAGAACATTTCCTGAAACGAAAAACCGGACAAGCAACCAAACAAAAAGACGATGCTGGCTAGAATAACCGAAGCTAATCCCAGCTTCTGACCCAATTGATCAATTCTCTTTTGAAGTGGAGATGGTTCGTCCATGATGGCGGACAGAGAAACAGCGATACCACCAAAAGCGGTCCGCGAACCAGTCGCTGTCACCACCGCTCTAGCTGTTCCGGCCACAACGGAAGTACCCATCCAAATCATATTGATCATATCTGACCGACCAACACCAACTTCAACTACTTCTGTCACCTTGCGAACTGAACCAGACTCACCAGTTAAAGCTGACTCATCAGTACGAAGATCCTTCAATGAAACCACTCGACAGTCAGCCGGAATGCGATCTCCTTCTTGGAGAAGAAGTATATCTCCAGGCACTATCTCAGCCGATCTCAAACGATGAACAGTACCGTCACGCAACACGGTCGACTCAAGAACTATCATGGCTTGAAGCTGTTCGATAGCTGCCTCAGCTTTGTGTTCCTGCCAAAATCCAAACACTGCGTTGATCAGCACAGCCAGTAAAATTCCGTGGGCATCGTTGCGCTGTCCGGACAAAAAAGAAATGACTGTTGCCACCAACAATACGTAAATCAATCGATTGTTAAACTGACTCAAAAAAAGCAGTATTAAACTGCGTTTTTTAGGTTTTGGTAATTCATTAGGCCCACAATCCACCAATCGAGATTCCGCTTCTTTAGAAGTCAATCCATGAACAGAATCAGCCTGAAGTTGACTAACAACCTCGTCAGCTGACCGAATGTGTGGATCTTTGATAGAGAAATTAGACATGTTCTACTAATTCAAAAAAACAGGTGAGCTGTATAAGCAGTATAAATGATCACAAATCCAATTCCCTGCCAGCGCTCTAAGACATGACGTCGACCAAGGAACATGAAAGCAAATAACATTATAGTCAACGCGACCGCCACTCCAACATCAACGAATGACTCCCCTTGAAATGGTAAAGGTCGGATAATCGAACTTAAACCAAGGATTAAAAAGATATTAAGAATGTTTGATCCGACGATATTTCCAACAGATAGGTCGGGCTGCTTTTTATAAGCGGCAACTAAAGATGTAACCAATTCTGGTAACGATGTTCCGATAGCTACAATGGTCAAACCAATGACCCGTTCAGAGAGTCCAGCTGCAGCAGCAACACCTACTGCACCATCAACGGCTAATTTTCCGCCGGCAACTAACAGACCAATACCAATGACTATGTAAAAAATCAATTTCAATGAGGAAGACGATGAATCATCAATGACTGGCGAGTCGCCACTCCGCACCATACCCAAAATGTAATAAAAAAAGATGGCGGTAAAGGCTAGTAAAACCAACCCATCACTGCGACTAATAACGTTCGAAACCATCCCATCTAAAACAACATCACTGGCCATAATAGCCACCAGAACAACTGCTATTAGTGCAAATGGAATCTCCTTCCAAACCGTCGAACGTTGAACATGAAGTGGGTAGAGTGCTGCCGATAATCCGAGAATTAAGGCGATGTTAACTATGTTACTACCAACAATGTTTCCGATGGCGATGTCTGCTACTCCGGTCAGAGCTGCATAAACATTAACCACTAATTCCGGCATGGAGGTACCCAAAGCGACCACAGTTAGACCGACGACCAAGGTCGAGATACCCAACTTTCCAGCCAGCGATGACGCTCCATCGACCAGCAGATCAGCACCTTTAACCAATAGAACGAATCCGATGGCTACCAACAATATATAAAGAAAAAGTTCCATAAGAACGTTTAGAATAACAACTGTTTCAGAAAAGACTGGTTAGTAACTACGACAAAGTGGGTCGATTCGAGCTATCAATGGAATGACTCTCATCCGACTTACTAAAAACAAAGATATAAAGAATCTCCAAAATAATGGTGTTGGTCAGGAGTAGGACGATGAACCAAACCTTGGACCCCTTCCGGGCTGCTTTCCAAAGGGCAACGCCGTTTAAAACCACCAACCCAGCGATCAGAGCGATCATTACAAAGACGAATGGAACGACGAAAAATGCGGCAGTATCGGAGTTAATCGTATCTAAACTGTTTTCCATAAGATAAAAGTTATTTTTTAAATAAACGATCTGTATTTAATTATTCAATCAATGATAGCTGCGGCTCAAAAATTGTTTGAACACCATCAGCAATCCTTATTTTAAACTTTTTGCGTCTTTTTGCCCATTTTTTTGACTAATTCTAACGATACAATAAAACGATATGGACGATCAGCCCAGTCGCCGGCGTAGTCAACACCGATACGTGGCAGACGCTTTACTTCTGCATTAGACATTGTTCGCCCAGTCTCAATCCATAATCCAGTACGTCTATTCGCTACCAATGAATCGAACCGGCGATCAATATCCAAACGCTTAGTCAGGCGAGCCGGTCCAGAAATGTCCTCAAGCCCACGAATTAATACAGCTGCCGGGTAATCTATTGGGCCGGTCACAATATTTAACATCCAATGCATACCGTAACAAAGATAGACATACCAATACCCAGGTGGACCGAACATGGGCGTGTTTCTCTCAGTCCGACCTCGAGAAGCATGTGAAGCTAGATCTTCTGGACCGTCATAGGCCTCAACTTCGGTAATAGTATGACGACCAATCCGACCGGTCGTATCACGAACCGCTAGTCGCGCACCTAAAAGCTCCCGCGCCACATCGAGCGTCGGTCGATTAAAGAAATTATTGGATAATAATTGGGTACCCATAGAGAGACATAGCCTTGTCTTTTAATGAAACAATCCGACTACAATCGTCTTAATTAGTATCAAATCGCCCTGACCAAAATGGACAGAGCAATGATTGATTGACCGAACTTTAAGTTCCTAACTTAAATGATTTTTAATAAAAAGGCGGACTAGACCACATACCTTCACACAACTCATATTAACAATAAACTCCTAGACAACCAACGGAATGGTTTTAATCATATCTAACTTTGTTCCAAAAAATTCGAAGAAAAAACCGGCCTAGGAGGGACCGGCGAAAAAGTCGAAAAGACAGAGATGACTAGTCCGGCTGACGACGTGGACGGAACAACCACAGCAAACCGACAATTAACATCAAAAGTGAACCCTGCACAGTCCAGGTCAGAGTAATTAGCGACTCGCCATCGGGCAGATGCCGAGTTAACAGCCAAACCATTAACAAAACCGTGGCAAAACCGAACCGTTCAATAAACGACTGCAGCGATCCGTAGGTCGCACGGAAAGAACTACCAACTCGACGCTGAACGAAAGTGCTGACAAGTGGTCGAAAGGCACCACGACCGAACTCATGTCCGAAGGCGAACATGAGTGGCCAGAACAGTCCGGGCAGATGGGCAGTCAAAGCCAACCCCAATCCAGTCAGTCCCAACGAAGCGACTACAGCCAGCGACTCGCGTCCATGACATCTAGCCCAACGATGGATGACCCAGGAACCGAGAGTGCAGCCACTGTAGATCACCACCCAGACCAGGGATAGCCGATCGATCCGTCCGGCCCGTCCGATAAAAAATGGCGACCAATAGTGATTGAACGAACAGACCAGTCCGAACGAGGCCGCAGCTACGGCCGCCCAGACTAGGCTTCGACTACTCCGAAGTGCAATCAGACTGTCCTTGAGCGCGACCAACTCGCTAGTACGCTGTGATGATTCGCCGCGCCTGTCCATGAACAGCCGAGCGATCACGAAGGCCAATAACTGAAACCCACCACCTATCCAGAAACCCAGACGCAGATCGTAAGCACCACAGAACGCGCCGGACACGCCGCCTACTAGATGACCGATTGAGCTGGTGACAGCACCACTGGCCAACACCTTTCGTAGCCGCTGACCGTCCCCTGTCTCACCCAAGGCGTCGGTCACCCAAGCTTCGAGTGCACCAGAAATGAACGACATTGACACTCCGGCCATTACCTCACAAATAAGCGCGCCCCAAAATCCACTAACCAACGAATAAGCCAAGTGAAAGACAGCAGAGAACGCTGATCCGATCCAGATCGACCATGCCCTACTACGACCGTCGGCCAACATACCAGTCGGCAATTCCATGACCACTATAGTCAAAAAGAACACGACATTGATGAGTGCTATCTGCGGCATAGTCAGACCGACACCCAAAACGAACGGCGCATAGTTCGGCGCAATAAAGCCCATCCCCAAGCCAGACAACAGGTTGAAAAGAACGAAAACCCGATCCGGTCTCATCCCACTCTCCTCCTTCGCAAATCACTTTGCGTTACGGAAAACTAGTCAAACTACCGCTGACGAATTCCGAATTGAATGAGTGTCCTCCTGGTTGGATGAAATATGCTTGACTGGAACGATCCGTGCAGTGAGGCGTACTAAAGACGTACGTCGAACGAACAGATTGTGAAGTCAAGTTCAGTTCGCCAATCTGGAGGACACCACCAAATAAAAAGCTCGGGAACTTCCCGAGCCGACACCTCATCCGAATCGATTTTCCTTATAGCCTATTCCAGGCTATTTAAAAGATGATTCAGGTGACATGTGGACCGGGGAAGCAAAGATACTCGCCGGCAGCTGGCAGCCGACGTCGGTCTTGTAGATAAAATTGGTCCACATGTTTGAATTCATACTTAATTAAGCTAGCAGGTTTTGCTGCCGCGGTCAAGGCTTGAGGTCCATTCAAGCCAAGAACATCAAAAGACAAACCTACCAAACTTATTAAAAAGACTATTCCTTCAATTTTAGGAATAAAAATCTAAATTTTTCCGATAAAATCGGAAATTCATCCACGTACACTGACAAACTTTTAAAAATATGTTTCACTATTCCTTGTACCCAGAAAGCTTCGCGAGTAATTGACCAACCCAATCCGTCATTTAAACTCTGACAATAAGCTCGTGATTTCACCTCTAATGTCTGATAAAAATCGGACTTTAAGGCGGGCTCAGGCGGCGAAAGCCATGAGGGTTACTCCCAACCAGCAAGAATCCAACATCTAGAACTCTTCAAAGAGGATAATAGATAGCGGATCGGGTCCAATTTACTGCCCCCTTAGGGTAGGTTTGGACTTTCGTGGTTGAAGGGTAACCTTCTGAGTGCTAGGCAAGATGCACTCGCTTCGTTCGGGGCGACGAAGAAAAGTCGATGCCAGCATCCTGATAAAAGCCCGCATCGACAATCTACCATTCTTAAAAAACGGACCTCTCTCTATGGGGGTCCGTTTTCCTTTACCTTAAAAACTATATTTCCAAAATGGGACTAGAACTAGCCAGCTACTTCATCCACTGAACCATTAGTGGGCGTCAATTCTTGAAGCCTAGCTTTCAACTCATCTCGGGCTGTTTCAACCGAGGTCTTAAACTCGACCCAAGCTGCGCGGAAGGCCGCATTGCGACGATCCACCAACTCTTTGACAGCACCGTTCAACGACCGCACTCCGCGCCAGTTGGTCATAAACTTCTGGTACGCCGAACGTACGACAGTGTTCATATTCTGTCTGACCGACACTAGAGTATCACCGGAGGTGCAATCTGTCTGAATCGACGCAAAGGCATCGACTACATCACCTCTAAAAGTAGTGACTTCAGCGTCTAGCGCCGTCCGTCGATCCATGACAACTTGATCCAGGTCAGCTAAATACTCATCCATAGCCTCATCGATTGCTGCTCGTCTAACGATTAAAGCCTGCTCAACTTCATCCTCAAAGGTACTAACCGCCGTCAGTACATCTTCATTACCTGCCCGGTTAACCATCAATTCAAATCGTCGCTCACGTCGCCGATCCTGTCTGGTCCGAGCCTGGGCCAAGCCAGTCTCCTGCGAAGCTATCCGCTCGTCCAATCGTCCATTCCTCCCAGTACGCCGTTCCGCCAAATTCGAAACCTGTTGATCGATGCGTACTAGCATCCGATCACCAATCATTCCAATACTGCCGCAGGCATCAACTCTTAATGAACCAACACCTCGATCAACCTCCGGCAAAGTAGATCCACTACTACCACTCCCTGCAGGTGCTGTAGACCCACTACCACTCGCAGGTGCAGCTGAAACCACAACTGGAGCCATCAACTGGATTACCACTGCCCCAATGACCAAAAAACTTGCTGCTCTATTCTTCATAGTAGTCGACGTTAAAAATGTCACTATCGTCCGATCCGTCACCTAGCTCGGCATCAACCACATCACTACCGTCACCTGCTGCCATTTCGGTCTCGTCGTATTCGTCGAGCAATGCAGTAACTAAGGCATCGGCCTGAGCACCAATCTCGTCCTGACCAGAGGCATTAATAGACTCAATCTCCTCTTCTTCGGTCAATTCCTCGTCCATGGCTTCACTATCCGACACTTCGTCCGACGATTCATCAGCCACCTGTTCAACCAGACCTCCGTCATTGACCGGTGGACGGTCCACCGAACGACCGGCCAACTGCAACCAAGCAGCTAGACCAACCACGACCACGATCAAAATCGGAATAACTATTTTCCATTTAAACATAAAATTTTATACAAAAAATTAAGATTTCGGAGCACGTTGGCCCTCTAAAGGAAATAATTCAGCAGCCCAGTCTTTGAGTCCACCACGAAAATCTAACACGTTAGTGTAACCGGCCTGCAACAACTCCTCGGTTTGACGAGTCGAAACGTCATCCTTGAAACTGGCACCGTACACCACAATCTTTCGTTCATGATCACCACCAACCAACACATCCACCTTTGATAGAAAATCATCGCCCGAGCTCACCTCCACCGCCTGCGGCAAATGCAAACTAGCATAAGATTTTTCACCAAGTAGGTCGACCAATAAAAACTCGGCCTGACTATCCATGAGCTTCTTCAGTTCCTCACTACTGATTTCCGTTACAGTCATAATTTCAAATTAAGTTTAGCTTAGGCTGGTTCCATCAGCCTGATCCCAGACAACACCGCCCGGTCTTCACAACTCAAACCGAGTACAATCCGACGAAACGGCGCCGAATCGTCCAATTCAAGCGTCACATAATCACTCTTCCCTCGAGTAACGAACCAAAACTCCTTACCTCGCCTGGTCCAGTAAGTTCCAGCCTTGATAACACCGGGAATGAAGGTGCCAGGAGCACGCATCTCTAAAAGACGAGGTTCTGGCACACCGTTTTCGATACGGCAGACGCTTCGGAGCGGCACAGCCAAGGTCCTTCGGCAGGAGCATAATTTCTCCACCATAGACAGCTCGATATTAAGACGATCGTTCTCTATTCTTAATTTCATAGGCAAAACCTATTTAATTGTCGAATTGAAGGCTGGATTGACTCTAATTTTAAGCGTAACACAACTGGCCGAATCTTTCCCAGTCTACCAATCGGACCGGTCCGCCGATTATTTAAGATAAGCTCCAACCAAACGAAGTAGAATATCGGGGTTCAGGTCCTGTTTAGGCAGGTAATCGGTCGCCCCAAGTTCGTAAGCCCGCTTCCGATCACCCGCCTCATTTAGAGCAGTAACCATAATTACCGGCAAATTCCGAAACTTCCGCTCGTTTCGCAGTTCCTCGAGTAGGCCGTAGCCATCGAGCAGACCCTCCCTCTCTGGCATCATGACGTCCAGCATAACCAAATTGGGTTTGAATTCGCTAACCAGATGTAGACCATCCGAAGCATTGCAGGCGTGTCTGACTTCGTAGCCATGTGCCACTAGAATGTCACGATAGAGGTCCCCGTAAAAAGGATCGTCATCGACAGTGAGAATCTTTTTGTTGCGCATATCTTAATGATGGAGACGATTGAGGTCACTAAGAGTGTAGCCGGAAGACGACTGAACGGGAAGATGTTGTCGATCACCGCAGGCCATTAAAAAAGAAAACCGCCCGGACCACGCTAGAGGCGACCTGGACGGCGTTAAACGACTAGTTTGTGTGGCGAAAAACCTAGACGTTCTTCTTGATCATGTCGGTCACCGACTCAAAGGCCCGCAGCACCTCGAGCGGTATGGCGAAAATGACGGTGTTGGACTGATCGGATGACAGGTCATTCAAGGTACTGAGTGTCCTAAGATGCAACGCGCCCGGACTGCCCGCCAGTCTGGTAGCGGCCTCGGCCAAATTGTTGGCCGCCTCGACCTCACCTTGGGCCTTAATTACCACTGACCGCCGCTCACGCTCAGCCTCGGCTTGCTTGCCGATCACACGCTTCATATCCTCCGGCAGGGTGACATCCTTCAATTCGACATTGTTTACTCGAATACCCCACGGATCGGTTAAGTGATCGACGATCTCTTTAATGCGCAAACTAGCTGTCTCACGCTGCGATAATAATTCATCGAGCTCCATCTCGCCGACCACGTTGCGCATGGTGGTCTGAGCCAGCTGCGACACAGCATAACGGAAGTCCTCAACTTCAATTACTGCCTTAGCTGCATCCGACACCTGATAATAAATGACGGCGTTGATCTGAGTCGAGATGTTGTCCTTGGTGATGGCCTCCTGATGAGGTACATCAACAACTTTGACTCGAATATCTATCCGCTGCATTGATTCAAAAATCGGCAATACTAAACGCCAGCCCGGTTGTCTCATGCCGATATACTTTCCTAATCGAAACTTCACTCCACGCTGATACTGATTGATCTGCCTAATAGAAGACAAAATAATGATCACTAGAACCACCACTATCCAAGTTAACCAACTCATATTGTTTTAGATTTAAAAGATTGAAAATTGTCGGACGGATATAAGATTATAGTATGGAAAATAAGCCAAAGAAGCAAGAAAATCGTAAGGATCACATCTTGACTTTCAGCGTTTATACCTTGCTTCTGAGTCCCGGATAGCCGCTGTCGCGACTTCCGTGACGATAATACTCTTTTTATCATTTCCACCTTTTTCTCTTATATCATCCCGGAACCGCATTCCTTCTTAATTTGTCATCCTTACTTTTTATTTTGTCATTTTGAAACCTCGAGCCTTTTTAATTTGTCATCCCGGAAGGCCGAGCGGAGCGAGGTCTATCCGGGATCCAGAAACCAATCCCAATCTCTTTACTCCTGGGTCCCGGATACTGCTCGCTACACTCGCAGTTCCGGGACGACAAAAAGAATAATGTTCAGTTCGCAGTTCCGGGACGACAGGAGGAGGGGTGTCTGGCTCAGAGTTCGGGACGACAGGAGGAATAATGTTCAGTTCGCAGTTCCGGGACGACAGTGTTTTTTTGTTATCTCAATCCTTCTTATGTATTTGTCATCCCTACTTTTTAAGTATGTCATCTTGAAACCTCAAGTCTTTTTATTTTGTCATCTTGAAACCTCGAGTCTTTTTATTTTGTCATCCCGGAAGGCCGAGCAAGGCGAGGTCTATCCGGGATCCAGAAGCTAATCCCAATTTTTTTGCCTCTGGGTCCCGGATACTGCTCGACTCGCTACGCTCGCTCACAGTTCCGGGACGACAAGAGGAAGATTGTCTGGCTCAGAGTCCGGGACGACAAGAGGAAGATTGTCTGGCTCAGAGTCCGGGACGACAAGAGGAAGATTGTCTGGCTCAGAGTTCGGGACGACAAGAGGAAGATTGTCTGGCTCAGAGTTCGGGACGACAATATTTTTTGCTATCTCAATTCTTTTTACGTATTTATCATCCCTACTTTTTAAGTATGTCATCTTGAAACCTCAAGTCTTTTTATTTTGTCATCTTGAAACCTCAAGCCTTTTTAATTTGTCATCCTCACTTTTTATTTTGTCATCCCGGAAGACCGAGCAAGGCGAGGTCTATCCGGGATCCAGAAGCTAATCCCAATTTTTTTGCCTCTGGGTCCCGGATACTGCTCGCTACACTCGCAGTTCCGGGACGACAAAAGGAATAATGTCCAGTTCACAGTTCCGGGACGACAAAAGGAATAATGCTCAGTTCGCAGTTCCGGGACGACAGTATTTTTTGCTATCTCAATTCTTTTTACGTATTTGTCATCCCTACTTTTTCATCCCACAGGAAAAAATACCCCGAGAGGGGTATTGATAAGTAAGATAAACATGTGATTGACCGACTGTTGGCTGTGGCAGCCAAAGCTAGTCAGACTCGGATGATCCACCAGACGAATCACCATGTTTTCCATTAGAAACCACCTCGGACTGATCCGACATCGATGCAGGTGGACCAGCATCAAGCACGGTTCTTGCCTGGCGATGTCGACGTGGTGGTCTACTTTCAGTCGGTGGTCTAGCAGGACCGACCTCATTAAGACCACCAATCTTTGGACCACTCATCGGCTTGACCACCACCTTCACCGGCTCAGTGCCGAAACCACCCAACAAAGTCGAAGTGCTGCCAGTCCTTCGGCGAACCGAACCTGGTACCACTGGCGAAGGCTGACCACTCACGAACATTTTGGTCCCGCCTGACTGCACGATCTGATGACGACGACTTGGTTGACCATCTGATGGCACTGCGGAAACCGGAGAGGCTGCGACTGGTGGTGACACTAATTCAGGCACGGAAACGATCTCGGATGTTTCCACCCCAGGTAACGACTGTTTTTTATCAACCTCGGTCGGAACCGAGTCAATGTCAGACTGATCAGCTTCGTGAAGTTCTTCGGTCCCAGCAACGATCCACCTAGCCCGATCTTCCGAAAGTGCCGGCCAACCATCCATTTTGGTTTTCATTTGAGGACCGACTGAACGAACCCCACCCTTCACTGAACGAACAACAGGACTACCACCGCCAATAACCGACGATGACTGCCCAGGTCCCACGAGTGGCCGACTAGGAAGCGAAACAACAATCTCGATGCCGTCACCTGTTGTCGGTAGTGACATTCCATCTTCCAGAGATGACGACGCTGGCGACTCGTTTGGGGCATCAACAGTCACATCCGAGTACCACGCCTCCTCAGCCTCTTCATTGTCATCTTCCTCTTCCTTTGAATGACTCAAACGATATCGTCTCAGTGGTGCATTCTGACACCACCACCAAGTAATACCTGCGACCAGTAAAAAGACCAGAGCAATCACGGTAATAACCGCAATCGTAGCCAACACATTACCCATCATCCCTCCTCGGTCAAACTTGAACTATCATAGTCTGGTAGTTGTTCGACCTAAACAATTTCCTCTGACTTAGAGGACCAGAAAAATTAACACATAGTCGTCCTTCTGTCCAGTCATGCTTCTAAAACGAAAACAAAAAAATGCACCCCAGAAGGAAGTGCATTAAGAGAGTATTTGTAGATCAGTCCCCTTCTTAGGGACTATTTTTTAGGGGGTCGATTTGTTGTGCTACCTGAGACAGCATAATTCTCCCCCTGTCTGGTAGAACCTTGTCCCTGGCCAGGTAGAGTCGGCTTATTACTCCTGACCGGCGGTGGGGTCGACGGTGGCGGAGTCGCCGGAGGTGGAGTGGCTGGCCGCGATGGAATCGAGCTAGCGATCGGCGAATCGGGTGAAGCATCGTCGCTGTCACCATTTAGTTTGAGGACAACAGCGAGAACAGTCGCCTGCGAAGTCTCTTCCGCTTCAGGAGGAGGACTGTCTGGCAGTGGAGTGTTAAGCTTTCGTTCTCCAGCCCTTTCTAGTACGCGCATGGCGCGTTTCCTCTTGAGCCTACCAGCAGGGGTCAGATTGCTAGAAAACTCTTCCAATTCACCAGTCTTTTCAGAGACTGCCGGCAGTGCCTCCAACAGGCTGATAGCCTCCAAAGGAGGCCGCTTCTTTGTTGACTCCACCGAATCATCGAAACTGCCGGAAGGAATCGGGTCTTCACTAGTCACCTCATCGAATGACATGGACCAATCAGCCACAACTGGCTTCCTCTCCGGCTGCCGAGATGAGTCAGATGAGTCATCCGATGACCTCGTATCATCCCCTCTCTCCTCCCCCAAGGTAACCACATCGACAACTCTAGTTTCTTTGATCTCCCAGGGAGAATTCTCCAACTGACGAGTTGCCTGTTTAGCACTGTCGTCGATCGGGATCGTACCGAGAGCCATGGTGTCACCCTCATAGCGAGCTGGCGACCTCTTATAACCACCTTCACCGGCTAACCCTTGCTTGTAAGTAGCTTGTTGACGCTGTGCCAACAACTTTTTGACCTCCAATGGTGGAGGTTCTCTCTTAAAGACACGCCGACCTACATCGATCGGAGCTGACACGGACTCGTCTTTACTTTCTTCTACCTTCTCAATCTGAGAAGGCAATTGAGGGACCTCGAATTCACCCCAGCCTTCCTCCTCCTCAGGATCGGGCCACAACCAAGCGGCCACGAGTAACGCCAGTGCAATTGCAACTAGCACACCAGCCGCCACGAAAAACGTTCCCATCTTCTCCTCCTTGCCAGTCACCAAATCTGGTGACGACCTAACAATTTTTCAAGCTGCCCATCAACCTAATGGACTAGGCAAAATAACAAAGGACGGCCTATCTGTCAAGCCGTCCTTAAAGTCCTCCTCTCTTAAAAAGTTTTCTAGTGGCCCACCGACCCCCCCAGTTTCGAGGCCTCTAACTATCCAACGTTCGGTACTTGGTCCGGCCTCACCGGCTGAGCGGCGGAGGGTTCGGCCGGCTGAGCGGCGGCGGGTTCGGCCGGCTGAGCGGCGGGCCACAAACAAGCAGCCACAGTCAGCATTAGGCCGACTGTCCCCAATATCATGGCTACCACGAAAAACGTTCCCATCTTCTCCTCCTTCTCTTGTCACTCTCCCGAGTGACGCCTCAAAAACCAATTTAGCCACCCACTTGAGTGGACTAGGCAAAATAACAAAAGACGGCTTATCTGTCAAGTCCTCGTTCCTAAAAGACGCGACCCCCTTAAGCTATCAAACATCTATAAACCAGATCAAGACATATAGTATGGTCCTTAATCGCTATTCGATTCGACCAACCTAGTTCTTTCTGCTAAATTTGCTAAAAAGAAATGAAAGATCAGTCTTCAGATCAAAACTAACCTTTCTTCTATGTCACTCGAGGGACGAGATACTCCGCCACCTATTCCCCAACCAGATAGACCTAATCCAGATCAAACTGAAATTGATCTTCCGTTAGAAGAAACTATTAAACTAACCGAAGCTGATTTTGAGCCACTGGAGGAAACTATCACTTTAACTGAGGCTGATCTTGAACCACCGGAGAAAACTCCAAACCCAACTAAAAAAACAACATTACCGACACCACCGGATTTTCTGGCACATGATAACACCATGCTCCGTCATTCTGAACCGGAAATTCCAATCTACATCGATCGATCCGAAACGACCATGACTTTGTCCGAAGAAGATTTGGAACCATTAGAAGACAATGACCGGACCGAAGCCAGTCCAGCGCCCGAGATGACCCAAGTCATGAGTCAGGAAGAGCTATTAAAAATCGCCCAAGCTTCCAATGAAGCGCCATCTCAGCCACCGTCATTGCAATCCAATTTAAAACAAGAACGATCAGAAATAGAAACCGGATACGATTTACCAAAAAAACGACCACAAAGAATCCCTCAAACCTTCATCCAGAATCGACCACCGGAGCAGATCTCAAAAACCTTCACTCAAGATCAGCCAGCTGGTTTAGCTGAAACAAGGGTTAGCTCTCCGGAGTACGAAGAAATCAACATTGAAGTGGATTCCAAGAAGGTCGAACGGCTCAACTTCGGGCTACAGTTCGACCTGGCACTCGAATCGTTGAAGGAATTTTCGAAACGGGAATACCCGACCACAGAAGAGAAAAAAGAAAATTACCGTCGGAAGTTTAATCGGCAAGTCGCCAAGCTGGTGACGAATATTGAATCCGATCCGTCTGCTTCCCAAAGAATAGAAGATCTATTGCAACATGAAGAACGTCTACACGAATACGAAAGATTTAAACAAGGTACACCCTTCCTAGTGAAGGGCGAAGGCAAGCGCTTGTTCGCAGCTGTTGGTCTCAAACTATTCGAAAGGGATCCTTATGGCTTTGCCGAAAAGTTCGGTTACGGACATCAAATGTTCACACCTCGAGCCGAACGCATCAAAATCGCCACCAGACTGGTGAACAAAGAACCAATCGGTCCAGGTAACTCAGCTGAACAACTGGTTGAGATGGATGTACTCCTACCGGAGGAAGTAGCTGGAATCCTATATAACCTAAAAGGTCTAGCCAAAATGGAGCTGGCTATAAAAATCAAGTCTGCCCAGGAAGGAGACCCACTTTGGGAAACAAAGGAATCTCTAGAAAAAGTGAAACACTATACAAAACTACGAAAAGATTTGAGTAAGGCCATTCAAGTTGAGATGCCGGAATTAGCACTAGCTAATGAGACCAGTTTGAAACAAGAAGAAAAACTGTCCCAAAAAATCACCAAAACTGTACCGGTTGGACATGGTGTAACCGCTCCTTTGGTCGCTCAAACTAAAGATAAGGTTCATGGCGTTTATAAACCCAATTTGCATGAACCGGGCAATGCTCGTGGTGATGGTACTGGCGGGCACCACTTCAGAATTAGCCAACGTAAGGGAGATACAGTCGGCTCAGAAGTACTGGTCAGTTTAGTTGGACAACTCTGTGGCTTACGTCGCTCTCTACCTACACCCTACGTTAATGGACCAATCGGACCAGGAACAATCCAACGCATGATTAATGGAGAAACACTAGCCAGTTCCAATGACTGGATTGATGGTTCTGGAGATATAGCATCAGACTACCAAGCTGACTTCGAAGATATTGCAGCCTTAGATGCTCTAACCATTGGTTCGGATCGACATAGTAATAACATGATAATTAATCGTAAATTAAGGGCTGTTTGGCCAATCGACAACGGTCTAAACTATGTCGAAGAAAACGTTCCAATTGAAGAAATAGCCGACTCAATAGCAGATCGGATGGACTGGTCAGAATTAATCGGTATTCCCTTCAATGAAATGGACGAATTGGATCGCCAAAAAATTGAGAAGGCTTATGCCTATATGACTCCAGATAATGACGTTATTAGTGTTCCGGTAGCCTTCTTCGAAAATAAATCAATGAGTCAAGGACTACACCAACGTCTTTCTCGTCTGCAGGAAATATTAGAAAAAGAAGATGGTGAGGTTCATCGAGTTTTACTCGAAACTCATAAACTATTTTTTGGAGAAAAAAAAGGACAGAGACTATTTGATCGTCTTAAAAATCGTTTAAATAGCATGGTTACGGCTAAAATTTTTCCAGAAAATTCTCCAATCTTTGAACGACGAATGGGTGAAAATTTAAGACAAAAAATAAAAATGAGAAAAAACCAACTACCCGGCAATAAAGGACCGTCATTGCCACCGCCATTACCCGGGGCTAAACGATCGGTTAAACCACCACCACTTCCCAATAGACTGGCAGCCAACGATTGACGAAAACGGACAAACATATTAAAGTCTTAAATCCTGATCGGCGACCCAAAGCCGAAGAGGAGAAAAAGTTATGAAAAAATGGGTTGAAGTGACGCGGTTTGATGCGTCAACCGGGAAGACAAAAGTTATCGCCCTGGCCGTCCTGGACGAAAACGGCGAACTGAACTTCATCGGACAAGCGGGGGTCTTCCCACCGGAGATCGCTACGCTAGACGAAAAGACGGTCACTCTGGCCGACGGAATGGCTTACCTGCTGGCCCTGCCGACCATGCTAGATTCGGCCTATGCCGCAGCTAGCAACATTGAGGAAGGCGAAGAATTGCCGAATGTTGCCTGATGCAGGCATTGGGCTAGTACGACCTTCAATACGACAGACAGGAGCCGCCCTGTGGTGGCTCCTTTTTTATTGACGCCAATTGACATTACAATCAACCAACCTTTGACCAAGCCGTTCTTTTGAGGTAACCTTCACCAGTTATGGACTCAACACTACTTGCTCAAATCTTAGAGCAAGACAATCAGCCAGACTATCGCCGTCGACAAATCGAGACGGATGTCTTCGGACACCTAATTTCTGATTGGGCACAGGCCACCGACCTACCAGCCGCATTGCGCACCAAACTAACCGAATGCGTCCCACTCTCCACAATCGAAGCGATCGACTCTGGCGAATCAAGACGCGGCGACTCAACCAAGGTAGTTTTTCGTCTGACTGATGGTGAAATGATTGAGTCTGTATTAATGCGTCATAATGACGGACGCAATACAATTTGTGTTTCGTCCCAGGCCGGTTGTCCAATGCGTTGTGCTTTCTGTGCTACCGGTCGAAGCGGTTTCCGACGCAACCTGACTGTCGATGAAATTGTCGACCAGGTATTGTACTTCGCTCGCCGGCTGAATCGAAATGATCAACGAGTCTCGAATGTAGTTTTCATGGGCATGGGTGAACCATTCCATAATTACGATGCTGTGTTGTCGGCCGCTCGAATCATGAATGCCGAAACTGGTTTAGGTATCGCCGCCCGTCGTATTTCCATCTCCACCTGCGGTCTGATTCCGGGCATTGAACGACTAACTAACGAACCGCTGCAGTTGAATCTAGCCATCTCGTTACACGCTCCGAATGACAAGCTACGTAGTCAAATTATGCCCGTCAACGAAGCCTATCCGCTCACCGATCTACTATCGGCTGTACGAACCTACGTAACCAAAACCCGACGCAAGGTGATGTTCGAATATTTACTGCTCGACGGCGTCAACGACTCGCTCGAGCAAGCCGAACAGCTGGCTGAGCTACTTTTCGACAGTCCCCTCTTCCACGTCAACTTAATCCGCTTCCATCGTACCGGTGACTTTCGACCGAGCCCCAAGTCACGACGCGATGATTTCCTGCTGCGGCTAAAGTCGAAGGGTATCAGCGCCACCCATCGTGTTTCGTTCGGCGAGGACATCAAAGCCGCCTGCGGCATGCTGGCTACCAATGCCAAATCTGCGACAAAGAAAATGGAACGAAAACCTAATCGTTAAAAGCTGTTTAAATAGTGATGACTAAATAAAAAAGAAACCGTTCCAACGAACGGCTTTTGTGATCGAGACGTCATGCGGGATTCCCTCACTCGGACAACCACAGTGCGTCAAAGTAACTTTTCCAACTCATGAAGAACATGCTGACTATGATGATGCTAAAATTTAGGACATACAATACTTCCCACTCATTTCTTGATCTCATCACCGACAGGCAGCTGGCCGAAAGTCCAAAGAGTGTAAAGACAGAAATCAACACCAGCCGAATCATGTCACCCTCCTTCCTGTGAAGGAACTATAGATATCGCACTCGATCAACGTCAAATCTACTGGTTTAGTATGCTAAAAAATGGATTGAGGGACTTCAGTTACATGCCCATGACCCCTGACCTGGCGGCACGTCTGATCGGATGGTCCAAGTCGCGGGGGTTGGTCTTCGGACAGCCGAACGGACAACCCCTAACCTCCGAGCTGGCCCGGGCCGCATTGAAGCGAATCTCCAAACGGGCCAGCCTCCGGAACCTGGGCTGGCATGTGCTTCGACACACTTACGCCACCCAGCTGGTCAGCGCTGGCGTATCGATCAGAACCGTCCAGGAACTGCCGGGCCATGCCGACATCAAGATGACCATGCGCTACGCCCACGTTGCCCCGGCGGCACTGCACGAGGCAATATTGGTCCTCCCAAAACTGAACGGCCTGAAGCCGGTTCAGGAAGAGTTTGGGCAACCGGCGGTCAACCGGCCGGCCGAATCCTCCCTACCGACCCCGCACGCCACTCAGACTGAGACTCGAATCTTCGCTGAGCTACCAACAAAAACACGCCTCCGTGAGGAGACGCGCTCTTGGTAGTCCCATGGGGACTTTCGCCTCGCGGCGCCGAATGCGCCGCTTCGTTGTCCGGGGTTGCGTCCGGTGCTGCGCCGGCTCGCACCGTCCGTCGCTCGCTGCGACCCGCTCGACGGCGGGTCTGGCTCACTTTCAACCCGGTTCGAATCCCCCATGAGGCCCAGACAAAACAAAAGGGGCTCTCCGGGTGGAGGGCCGCTTTTGTTGGTAGTCCCATGGGGATTCGAACCCCAGTTTTCTCCGTGAGAGGGAGACGTCCTAGACCGGGCTAGACGATGGGACCTAGGTTGACCGGAAAAAACATATCACACCACCACCTTCCGGTCAAGATTATGCCCCACTCAACTTCTCCATTCATTATGATCACCCGGTAACAAATCAGCAGCTCGTAGCGGCTCGTCCATTAACTCCTTAACTACGTATTCCATATGCATGCCCCGCGAACCCTTAACCAAAATCGCGTCACCCGGCTTCATCCTCTCTTGCACGAACCGACCAGCAGTCTCGGCGTCAGAAAAGTGGAACACCCGATCCTCGGACAGACCTGCCTCTTTGGCTGCCCGTTCGGTCACACTCATCAGTTCACCGACCAAAACTAGACTGTCGACATCCAACTCCGCTGCCCGACGTCCAATCTCAACATGAGCCTGTTCGCTCAGGGATCCCAACTCTAACATGTCACCCAATACTGCGAACCGACAGTCATCGTCAGCATTCAATGGCACCTCGTGCAGGACCTCAAGCGCAGCCAAGACTGATTTCGGTGCAGCATTGTAACTATCATCAATCAAAATCGTTCCCTTGATGCCCGGCAGATAACGCAGACGACCTGGTGCTGTCTCAAAACCACCGAGACAACTAACAATCTCGACCAGGTTGAGTCCACGAGCCAATCCAACAGCCACTGCAGCCAAAGCCGCGTACACTGCCGGCCGACCCAATGCACCAGACACAAAGACCGGCATAACCGTCCCGTTATGCGACAACTTAAAGTGGGTGCCACATGAATTTTGTGGCTGATGACAATCGTACGAAATAGTATCAGGCAACGCCCGAACATTGGCCTCCTCATGAAGGCCATAACTCAATACCTTGGCTGAAGTTAATTTCCGCATAGCCCAAACCTGCTCGTCGTCTCGATTCAAAATCGCCACTCCATCCTTCGGCAACGAACGAATTAGGGTCGACTTCTCTGCAGCAATGGCAGCTGTAGACTCAAAAAACTCCAAATGTGATTCACCGACCGTGGTCACTACTCCAATCCGCGGCGGAGCTAAAGCTACCAACTTAGCGATATCACCCGGACGATCAGCTGCCATCTCGAGTACTAAAGTGTCAGGATAATCCTTAGTTGGAAACATGGATCGTGCCCAACCTCTATATAGGGCGGACAACCAACCATATAACGAACGCTTAGGTGAAGTCAATCCTAGTACAGTCAACGGCAACCCAAACTCAGTATTATAATTTCCTGGACTGATCCGAACTCGAAAAGTTCCATCGAGCACTGCTCCAATAGCCTGTTTAGCCGAACTTTTTCCAACCGAACCAGTCACTCCGACAATGAATGGTTTGGTTTTAGAGATAAGACGTTTAGCCTGAACCGCCAATCTCTTTTCTGCGAAAGCCCTCATATTTTCTTACGATTATTTCGGCCTACTAGGCGGAATCTGCATATAGTTTAGCAGGAAATCCGCGATTTCCCCAAAAAGTGGAGCAGCTGACGATTCAGCCCACTGAACATCCTTAGGACGATCAATCTTAACCAGCATTACAAACTTCGGATCGTCCACCGGTGCGAACCCAACAAACGAACCAATTGAGGCTTGTTCATCGTAACCTCCGCCTTCTTTTTTCGCTACCTGAGCTGTTCCGGTCTTGCCGGCCACCCAATAACCCGGCACGCCGGCCCGTTTCCCATGTCCATCTTCAATAACTCGAACCATCATTCCACCGACAAGTGTCGACGCACGTTTGCTAATAATCTGCCGGACTACAGTCGGCTCAATTACTGTCTCCCGTCCATCTGTTGATACGATCCGATCGATTAAGTAAGGCTTCATTAATTTACCACCATTAGCAATCGCACTTATAGCTGTGACCAACTGTAGCGGAGTGGCAGTGATCCCTTGTCCGTACGAGGCAGTCGCACTCCAAATATCACCCTTCTTTTCAAGTGACGAAATATTACCTTCAACCTCTGTCTCTAATTCTATTCCGGCCTTAGTTCCGAAACCGAACCCACGCACATACTCAAAAAATGACTCAGTACCCAACTCACGTACAGCAAAAATCGTTCCAGTATTAAGGGACTTCTCTAAAACTTGAGTCATAGTCTGTACACCATTTGCCTTTCCATCGGAATTACGAATGGTGTACGGACCAATTTGAACCTGACCAGTGTCCTCGTAAGTAGTGTTTGGTCCAACCTTGTCAGCATCAACTGCTGCAGCCATGGTGATTGGTTTGAAAATAGAACCAGGCTCGTAAGCCTCAAAAATAACCGGATTATTAAAAGCGCTCGCATTAATAACCTCCGAAAAATCATTCGGATCAAAATCCGGTAGACCACACATTGCTAATACCGCACCAGTATTCGGGTTCAAAATGACAACCGCGCCACCTTCAGCATTATATTGAACAATGGCCTTTTTTAGTCGATCACAGGCTACATACTGAATTGATCGATCAATGGTCAACACAATATCAGAACCGTCCTGTGCCGGAACTAATTGCCGATCAGCAGCACCGATCCAACGCCCTAACGGGTCACGTTCCGTTTCCAAATAACCAGGTTTACCGCTTAACTCACTATTCCAATAACCCTCAATACCGTAACGACCAACTCGTGTACCTTGCTCATCCGAACCAACAAAACCTAAGACATGAGAAAGATATTCTTTTTCTGGATAAAAACGATATGATTCTGAACCGAAACCAATACCATTGATCTCTAGAGCCTTCAACTGATCGGATTGTTCGTCTGAAACTCGTCGTGCTAATGGCTCATACGGATCATCCTGATGAGCCAGTTTCTCCTTCACTAAGGATTCATCTAACCCCAAAATTTCAGACACTTGGCTAGCGACCATTTCTGGATTCTCAATATCGCGCGGAACGGCGTAAACCAAGGTGTAGTCTTTGTTGACTGCCACAGGAAAGGTGCCAGATAACGAACGTGGATCTCGCAAGTAGATCGTTCCACGTTTTGGAAAAAGTTCGGCGAAGATACCATGCTGATTGGAAGCCAGAGCAGAATAGAAGTCATGCGACATTACCTGCAACACAAACAGTCGTAACCCAACCAAGATAAACGTCAAAAGTACGACGATCTGAAAAAAACGAAACCTTCGGTCAACGAGACCGCTAGACGCCCGACGAGGGCGATTATTTCTATTGATTGGTCTAACGTAATGATTCATCCGTGTCTTGGTCGGTTCCGGTCGTGTCTGCTGCTTCGAGAGATGAGCTGATTCCAAAGTCGAATAATTTGCCGGCTCCACCGGGGTCCTGACCAGCAGCCACCTCGTCACCGTCGTTCATTCCGTCGCCGTCTGAATCTGGATTATAAGGATCCGAACCGAAGAAAATTTCGAGTTGGTTATTGAGCCCATCACCGTCTGAGTCGGCGTTACGGAACTCCATTGTGGATGCTGGCAGTCCAACCTGAGTTCCGATGCTCATGGATCGGTCAGACGAAGAACGGTCGTCAACTTCGGCTGGTGAAAGTCCACCGGACGAGTCCGACAGCAAAGACGCAATAATAGCACCAATCTCTGACGTCTCACCATCTGGCTCAGCCAAAGTTAACGGCTGATTGAAATTAGAAAAATTAATAATCAAAGAAAGACGTCCAGTCCTTGTTCCGTCGTCATGTAGAAAATGCAGCCGTAACCGATACAGATAATAGTCATTCCTTCCGATCCAAGCTTCACCACCATCTGCCTTCAGGCTGGAAAAATATTTATCAAACGACCGTAATTCTTCTTTTGATGGTTCCCGACCCCGACGCAGCGTGCCGGATGTAATCAAAAAATCTCTTATCAACAACATCTCGGGCTCAACCTCATAGTGAAAAGCTTCGATGCCGTTTAGTGTCTCATCATCAAGCCGTCTGACCACTGACAGGAATGGTGTCCGACGAAACTCGTCAATTAAATAGTTGTTATCCTCGACTGATAATCCGCAACCAAGACCAACAACCGGCACAGTGACTCGTTCGCATAAGTCGGATGACTTGGCGTGCAACCAACGATTCGTTAACCCAGAAGCCAAAAGTGAACCAAAACTTTTAGTCACCTCCCACATGCGCAGATAACTTTCGTTAGAGATGGTACGCCACTCACCGGAAATTACGTAAGGCTGCTGATCAGTTTTCTGATCAGGAACAAATCCTAAAGTAAACGAATGTGCCTGACGAACTGCTTCTGAATCTGTCCGGTCGATCGCTCCAGTAGTGGTCAAGCGATAAGACTCACGTTCATAAGAAAACTGATCTTGATCATTCAATCGCTCCGCCTCACTCTGATATTCAATCTCAGTCTCTAGACGAAACACCCGAGCGTTAATCATTCGCCATTGCATAACCGCCAGCACTTCTGACCTGCTCGGCAACAATAATAGTAGTAACAACAGCAAACTAGCCAACATTGTAGCCAGTAGTATAAAAACTATGACCAAAACATGCGTCCTCAGGTACCATTTTTGTCCCCCCATAAAGAAGCGTGGATTATTGTTGTCCACCTGATAAAACAGCCGATCCGGACATCAAACGCAATAAAATCGTAGACAATGGCTGAGTCTCCGCTGGTCGATCCACAGTCACTAGTTGATTGAATTGATCAAACTTAATGGTAACAGCCACCGGCATGCTTGTCTCATCGTCATTGGGAAACAGACCAAACTTCAACAACAGAAAATCACCAGATTGCCGGTCAACATAACCCTCAGCCACTACGTCATAGCCATCAATAATAGAACGGACACTATCTAACCCGCTATCCAAAGCAGGACGAACTCCGAAGGACTGTGACAAATTGGAAAGAAAGTTGGCCAATCCCCCATGATTCACTGATAGTTCGTAATGCAGTACTGGTCGACCATCGATGACTGTGTCAGATAATCGTGTGGTCGGACTTAACCAATCAGATGTTTGATCCATCTGAGCCGCCGTCGATGCATCATTAGAACCAACCACTGGATCGGGCCACGGAAGCAGTGCTGATATCTCCTGTCCACCAACCGAGAACCAGGTTCCTTCAAGCTCAGAAACATTAAGCAAGCTCTTAATTTCTTCCGGCACTCCTTCAAACTGAAGAAAATTTTGATCGTTTCCGGATAACCGAACTTCGGCTGAGAGCATCTCATTTGACGTACCAGCAAAGAAAAACTTTAATCTAGCCTTCCCAACCAATTGACCGTCATCATTATGAGCTACTTCCAAAGGACCACTAATCCGCAACGGTAGGTCCAACGAACCCCAACCAGAATCAGGTACAAAATGATTTGGATCAATAAAAGTATCGACTGATAGTCCGCCGGAAAAAGACTTAATAGTCATTAATCGATCAAGTGCAGTAGTGATTAAATCATCATCAGATCGATTATTAACAAACAACGTTACAACCACAATACCAACCATAATCAGCACAAAGGCCAGTGCCACGGCCAATCTACGAACGTTCATATGATGTGAGTTAATAAAAAGTAAATTGAGACCATTGCTAATCTTTCTTAGCTGCTAAACCGACAACCAATCATCATGTCTTCTATTTTAGATAGTGTCGATCCTTCAGATGCTTGGGTAAATAATCCTGTTCCACCGGTCCTTCGACTGAAGGATTGTAGATGTAATCACGTCCGTAACCCAATTCTTTCATCAAGCCAGTTGGTGCATTTCTGAGATGTAACGGCACTGGATCATTTTGTGTCTGTTCCACATCCATTTTAACTTGTTCGTAAGCAACGTAGAGTTCATTAGATTTTGGTGCTCGTGCTAAGTAGACGACTGCCTGAGCAAGACAAACATTACACTCAGGCAGACCCAACTTATGAGCTGCATCAAAAGCAGCTAAGGCCTGCACTAACGCATTAGGATCAGCCAGACCAATATCTTCGGAAGCAAACCGGACCAACCGTCGAGCGACATACAACGGATTTTCGCCGGCTTCGATCATTCGTCCCAACCAATAGAGTGCAGCATCTGGATCTGAACCGCGCAGACTCTTATGTAAAGCGGAAATAATGTTGTAATGCTCCTCCCCTCCTTGATCGTAGTGTAAATGCGAACGACGTATTAGATTCCTCACGGCCTTCAATTCCAATTTTATCACCCTGTCGGGTTTACCGGCCACCGCTCTAGCCTCGCGCTCCGGCGTAGATTTGATTGTCATTTCCAACAAGTTGAGTGCCGCCCGAGCATCACCGTCTGCAATTTCGGACATAAAAGTCAGTACACCGTCTTCTATTTGGAAATGTTTTTGTCCAAAACCACGTTCAGGATCAATGATTGCCCGCCCGAGTAATTCTTCGATCTCCTTTGGTTGAAGTGCGGTTAACACGAACACCTTACAACGAGATAACAGAGCCGCATTAATTTCAAAAGATGGATTCTCAGTTGTAGCTCCGATCAAAACCACCGTACCGTTTTCGACATGAGGTAGAAAAGCATCCTGTTGAGCCTTGTTCCAACGATGAATCTCATCGACAAACAAAATAGTGCGACTACCATACATCGAAAGACGCTCCTGAGCTTCAGCAACTACAACCCGCAACTCGGCTACACCACTGGAGACAGCTGAAAACTGCACAAATCTGGACTCGGTCATGGTAGCAACGATCCTAGCCAGAGTGGTCTTACCAGTCCCGGGTGGACCCCAAAAAATCATCGACGGAACTTCATCATTCTCGAGTAGTCGTCGCAGCATACTACCCTCGCCAACCACATCCGACTGCCCCACAAATTCATCAATCGAACGTGGACGCATACGATCCGGTAGCGGAGCCTCCTTTTTTAACTGCTTTTCCGCCTTAAATTGAAACAAGCTCTTAGACATAACGGCTTCAGAGTACCGCACAGATGGGCTTAATAGAAGGACTAACTAAATTTGATCGTATCAACAAAAAAGCCGCTCTCGCGACCACCTAATTAACAAAAAATCAATAATTCCCCGGAGTCATCTTCGTATTTCGTTTAGACCAAATCCGTTCAAAAATGTAGTAAATAACGGAATTAACGAGAGCGATAATCAGTGTAGCTGTAAGACCTCGTGTAACCTGAGCGGTAAAAAAAGTAATAACCAATAAATCCTTGCCCAAGGTCAGTAAACGGAAAGTTCCAGTTTTAGCCAAAGTACGCCACTTAGTATCACCATTTTCCATACCCCAATCATGTCGCTGCCAAACTCGTTCGTGATACCAATAGAGCAGGGTCTGAATAGCATGCCGTAGTAAAGTGGCCATACCACTCAAAAAAAGGCTGTCCAAAAAAAAGGATAAAATAACAAAATCGACCGCCATGACGGACAGACGAAACCAGATAGCTTTGACCCAAAGAGAGGATTTCATATTCACTTAAAGCCATTGTAGCATACGATGAACTCACTCTTAATCCCCAACGATAAAAACCGGCTCATCGAGCAGGCTTGCCAATCTCCGATTGATACTCTATATTACCGCTGTCGTCGGGGCGTAGCTCAGTGGTAGAGCGCTCGCTTCGGGTGCGAGAGGTCGCAGGTTCAAGTCCTGTCGCCCCGACCAGTCCAGCCGAAGGCTGGACTAGAATCTAGTTACTAGACTCTAGATTCTAGAATCTAGTATGTTTATGGGAATATGTTCGACTTCGAAAAGCTCGTTGCTTATCAAAAAGCTAAAGAAGTAAATCAGAAAATCCAGAAGATTTTGATTGATAAAAAGATCAATGCCTTTTTGCGCGATCAACTTTATCGTGCTTCGGTCAGCATGGTCATAAATATTGCGGAAGGTACGGGTAAACTTTCAAAACAAGATCGAAAAAATTTCTACGTCATATCTCGAGGATCAGTGTTTGAGTGTGCTTCTTTACTCGAATTGATCTGTGATGAAAATATCATTACAAACAAAGAACTTGTAAATTTAAAATCAAATTTAGAAGAAGTTTCCCGATTATTATCGGGATTGATAAATAGCTTTACGAAATAATTTATGGACATCGAACTTGGATACAACTCAACACCTAGCACAAATTTTTTTATCTGTTAAACTCAATGATAAGGAATGGCTTTCTTTTGAAAATACAATGACATCCTCCCCGGACTAAAGTCCGGGGTTTCCAACCTTACTCATTCGAGCACGAAGCTGGGCTG
>MGFG01000022.1 GCA_001791745.1 Candidatus Uhrbacteria bacterium RIFOXYC2_FULL_47_19
AAAGAAGGACCTGCCTCAACAGCCCAGCTTCGTGCTCGAATGAGTAAGGTTGGAAACCCCGGACTTTAGTCCGGGGAGGATGTCATTTTTGATTTCAAATTTTATCCACAAACGAGTCGGGAAGTGTTGAATTTTGGGATATTTTGGATTATCATAACGTTAAAGTGGGTTGAAGTGGGGATAAGTGGAGTTAAGGTCAAAAACAAATGTTTATCGGGGAGTACCAGCACGCCATCGACGGAAAAGGTCGATTGGCTATTCCGGCGAAGTTTCGCAAGCAGTTGGCTAGGCAGGCGGTGGTTACTCGTGGCCTGGACAACTGCCTGTTCGTGTATCCACTAACTGAGTGGAAAGAATTAGCTGAAAAGTTAGCGGCATTGCCAATGAGTCAGGCTAATTCTCGAGCTTTTGCTCGGTTAATGTTAGCTGGGGCAATGGATGTCGATATGGATAGCCAAGGACGAGTGCTGCTGCCTGAGTATTTGCGCGAGTACGCTGGATTGAAAAAGGAAACAGTTGTAGTCGGATTATTCAACCGACTAGAGATTTGGGATCGGACAGTTTGGGAGAAGTATCGGACCAAGACGGAGAAGCAGGCCGAACAGATTGCTGAACAGATGGGTGAACTCGGTGTGTAACCAGTATCAGATATGACAGTTGCTGGCGGTGAGACCAAAAAACATCTACCAGTTCTTTTGAATGAAACTGTTGAGGCGTTGAAGTTGCGGTCTGGTACGAATGTTGTTGACTGTACGGTTGGGGCAGGTGGTCACGCAGCGGCGATATTATCCCAAACCACTCCAAATGGTCGTCTGCTTGGGTTGGATTTGGACGAAACGGCGCTTGAAACGGCCCGGAGGAATCTCGATGTCTTTGGCTCGCGCGCCATGCTTGTCCGCGCGAACTACCGGGATGTCGAACAGATCCTCCTCTCCACTTCCTTCGGGTCGTTTCAGGCGGCGGTTCTAGATCTTGGTTTCTCGTCGCTCGAGATTGACGATCCAACACGCGGTTTTAGTTTCCGGTTCGACGGTCCACTTGATATGCGCTACGACCGCACTCAGGAACTAACTGCAGCCGAGATCGTGAACAGTTGGCCAGAAGATGAATTGGCACGCGTTTTGGTCGAGTATGGGGAAGAACGATTTGCTCAACGCATTGTTCGAGCAATTCGTACAGCAAACCGAGGACACCATATTGTTTCAGCTTCCGAACTCGCCGAGATCGTTCGTAGTGCGGTGCCAGGTGGTAGGTCGGGAAAAGGAATTCATCCGGCCACTAAGACCTTTCAAGCATTGAGGATTGCAGTTAATGATGAGCTTGGCAATATCCAGTTCGGACTAGAGGCAGTTTTTCAAGCAATTGATCCCGGCGGACGATTAGCAGTTATATCGTTTCATTCGCTCGAGGATCGAGTGGTTAAAAAGTTCTTTCGTGAGAAAGGTCTAAAAAAAGAAATGACAGTTGTAACTAAACGGCCATTAGTCCCGACTAGAGAGGAGGTCAGGACTAATCCCCGATCCAGAAGTGCTAAACTCCGGGTTGCAATCAAGTCTTAATCCAAAGAGGAGATGTTTTACGGAAAGGGAACTGCAACACATGTCGAAAGAGTACGTAGCCGCGAAGTCGGTGGACGTTGGGGTCGATATGTATTGATCGCTAACCTAACTCTGATCGTGTTATCAGTTGGGTTTTCAGTAGGTTATTTGGCATTGAATAATCGAACAGCAGCACGGGGATTCATGGTTCGAACAGTAGAGAAGCGTATCGCTGACTTACGACGTGAGGCTGATCGATTGGATATGCAGGTTGTGGCTATGCAGGCCATGGGCAACATTGAGGGACAGGTGGGGGAGTTGGGATTAGTGCCGGTTGAAGGACTTGATTACGTTTCGGCAATTCCAGCAGTAGTGGCGGTAAGGTAGTAATACTTTAGGTGTAAAGTAAAAAGTGGAGAGCGGACTGGAAGGTCCGTTTTTTGTATGTGTTAGGGAAGGGTGTGGCCTTTTTTGGGCCGTAAAAAGTGAGCGATATTAATTTCATTGTTTTGCGACACTCACTGAAATAAGAATAAATGAATTTCGTAAAAAAGAGAATAACTGCCGTGGTTGAGCCTTGAAAGTCGAATAAGGACAACTTAAGGTTGACAAAAGTACTTTTTTCTGCTAATTTGACCGGTCATTCGACGGGTTGTCGGTGGCGTGATTTTTGAAAACCGGGGTCATAATGACTCCCAAAAATTTGGTCGAGAGACCAGCTTCGGCATTTGGTGCCGAAGGGAGGTGTGGAATGAGAGAAAAGAAGGAAGATGGCCGAGGATCTGAGGCGGCGATCGTTAAGATGATCGCTCTGCACACCCGGCCGGATATCGAGGCTGGGTTGATCTACGTGATTTTGACGGCGCTGCTGGCGTTGTCAAAATCACGGTTTCAGTTAGTGCCCGATAAGAAGGGGAGAGTTCCGGTGCGGTTTATTCCGTCCGGTCCACTTCGGGCCAAAGATTGGCCGGAGATCAAGTCCGGTCAACTGACCCCGGATAGAGTGCTGAGGGAAGCGAAAGCTCTCAGCGTCGACTGCGGCGGTGGTCCTCTGGATCAACACGTCGTCAATGGCGACGTGTCGAGTATCCGACTCCTCCTTGACTATTTAGGGTGGGCGAAAGATGGAGAGTTCGGGTATCTGGAATCGTTGGTCGACCTGATCGACCAGCATGATCGAAAGGCAGAGGATGTGTCGGCAATCACCGAGCGAGTTGAAGCTCGGGAAAAAGGTACGGTTAGTCGTACCCTGAGGTCGTATGTCCAGACCACCAGCCGACACGGCTCGGATGAAATGGCTTTGGCTCTAATGGACGTTGCCTTTCGGGCAATTATCCTGGAGCTGGGGCAACGGTTCGAGAACGGGCAGCCGACGAATCAAGAGGCGGTCCGTTGTCTTCTTTCTCGGTCCGAGCTGCAGAATGTCGTGGCTCGCCACTGTTCCGACCAGCAGGTGGTCGAATGGTTCAGACACATGATGATCTGGGCCGAGGATCGAATGAATGAAGATTGGGCCGACTCTCAGGCTCAGGTTTGGGACAGTAGGCTCACTGAGCTTCATGTTGTTCTCGTCCCCGAGGCCATCCGACTCAAGGGGAAGGTCATCGTGGCTCAGGTGCGCGGTGACCTGTTGGACAACGGTCCAGCACCTTATGTTAGCAAGGTGCTGCGTCAGGGGAATACTCCGGGCATGAAACGTCGGGCTGACCAGATCGGACTCGGTGATCGACTTCGGAATGAAGTTGGTGCCATAGAGACGATCGAGAGTCTGAGCAATGGTAGTGTTCGTCTGACCTGGGTCGGGGCTGACGGCAAAGACGTCGTACAGGATTTCTCTCCCGACGACAAGTTGGAGCTGGATCGACCCTATCCCGAGCAGCCGGAGAGGAAGCCAGCCAGTGCGGTTCTTGTCCATCATCCGGGCGGTAAGTTTACGCTTACCTGGACCGGAGAATGGGCGGCCAACTGCGGTCTGACCGACTGTGTCGCCAGGGATTTACGACTGGCCGACCTCAAGGAGAGGTATATCGTCGTTCACCCTTATGGAGAACGACGGTGTGCAGTCTACGTCGTCGATTCGACGGAGCGTCAGCTGGTAATGTCTGGGCTGGAGAAGTCCGGACGTTTTCAGAGATTCGAATACAATGACGACCTCCGAACTTGGCTCGTCGTCTTGAAGCCTAAGACCGAGCCGGAGTTGCTGGTACGGACTATCGACCAGATGATGCGTTCGCAGCGGTCTGGCGGTGTTAGACGACGGGTCATCTTCTTGGACAGTGAGAGTCGTCAGCAGCTCGAGCAGAGGGGTCTGAATGACATCTCTGTTTGGGGGTTGAGTGAGCAGGGCGAGTGGGTCCAGGGTCAAGTTGAGGTGTTTTTCTTGACTCAATGGGGCGGACTTGGCAACAAGTTCGATTCCAATCCTCACGCTCCGGCGACCTCGCTTTCTCCGGAAGATATCCTCCAGGTGGTTGAGGCCTCCATTAGGGAGGAGGGGGAGGATATTGCCAAGAAGCTGGTCCCTGCACCGCCGGTTCGACCTACCGGATTCAGTGGGGTGATACTACCACCCCCCGCCATGACTTCGGTTGCGGTGGCTCCTCCAGCCGAGGCTTCGGCTGTTCCAAAGACGGCTGAGGTTAATGGTAGTCAGCCGACAACGACGGCCTGGCCGGTTGATGAGCGGCAGACTGTCCAGGAACTGCTGGCAGAGCTGCAACGGCGGCCGCCGGTTTTCGACAATCCAGTCGAGCTGACGGCCGAGGAGCTGCAGGGTGCCGACGGTGGTCCGATTGACGCCGAGGTGCTACTAGCAGGGCTGCGACGGCGGTTGGTCGCAGAAGAGGAATAGCCTCTTATATAACTCACCGACGGGGCGGCCCAAACCGCTCCAACCAGTTCTTTCCAGGGCCCTACTTCGGGGCCAAATCCGAAAACATACTTTAACCCCCGCGTTACCACTTGGTACCGCGGGGGTTTTGTTTTTGTTGTGTTAGGATTACATTTCTCCTTTTAGCCTTTTCCGTATCGTTGTTAAACTTTTCCACCAGGGATTGAATTTTAGTGCAACGTTTCGTAGCGAAGTGGAGGCAAAATTCAAAGTTCAGAAAAACTAAACATCCAGGGTGAAAGAAAGGCGCAACCTTTGAAAATTATTAACGCATTTTTTCTTGAACCTCATACACGCTGTTAGGCGATGTAACAATATATTCTTCATTTTAAATCGGGCAATTTTATCAGCTCTTTGAGTAAAGGAGTTCGGAAATGAAATCAGCTAAAGAAGTTGCGGCATATTCAAGATATTCATCTGACTGACAGAAACTATCGCGATAATCATAAATCTCGCGCGTTATATTATTGCGGTCAGTAGACCCGATTCGTCGCGTTCTTTCTAAGATATGACCCAGTCTTTTAGTAATAATTTTAATCCTTGTTTCAGCATCTGTATCTGCCGCAACTTCTGATTTAACTTCATCTAGCACTTCAGTATATTTTTTATAAATTGGCTTGAGATACTGCTCGGTCAGTATATTTTTTTGTTCAGGCTGAACCCAACCAGTATTGAGTGCATAATTAACACACAAGTCGACATACATACTCTCGTCAATTATTTTGCTTTCATCTTTTGGTTTAACTAGTTTTCTTTTTTCGAAGTCCATAAAATTGTCCGATTATTTTATCAACTAACCCAAAAGACCACGCCCTTGGGCGTGGTTGAATGGGACATTCCCTGCGGTATTTTGGTATGTTCCATGCAT
>MGFG01000023.1 GCA_001791745.1 Candidatus Uhrbacteria bacterium RIFOXYC2_FULL_47_19
GGCGTGACGAAATCCCAGCTGTCGAAGGGCGGGTTGGTAGAGTTGGCTAGAAAGTAGTTCGGACTCGAGTTGCCAGAATTGACGCCGGTGCAGCCGGACGTGGCTCCACCGCCATAACAACCAGTCTGTCCGGTGCCATAGATATCAAAGTAAGAAGCTGTGGTACCTGAACTACCACTTCTAGTACCGTAAAGACCACCTACATAGCCGGCAGTACCACTAACTGCGCCGGTAGCGAAGGAGTAGTAAGTGTAACCGTAGGAGTAAAGATACCCGATCAAGCCACCAGCATAGGTATTACCAATGGCCGTCACAGTACCAGTGGCATACGAATTATAAATGTAATTGTAGTAAGCATTATTACTACTACCAACCAGTCCTCCAATGTAGTAGCTGGAGTTACTAATTGGAGAAGAGACTGCACCAGTAGCGAAGGAGTTGTAAATGTAGGCATAACCATTGGTACCGTTCATTGAACCAACGAGTCCACCAACTTGTGTGTTTCCAACAGCTGAGCTGGATGAAGATGTTCGTTGTAAGGTCACACTATTAGCATATCCAACCAACCCACCACAATGAGAGACACAAGTCACACTACTCGCACCAGTGACAGCTACATTCAAGATTGGTGTGTCTAGATCGTAACCAACCACCGGACCGACGTAAACAGAGCCGACGATAACAGCATTCGATAAAGTCACGTTCTGAATATACTCAACATCAGTCCCATCGGTATAACCAAACAATCCGATGTAGCTAGAGCCAGGACGGTTGATGTACAGGCCATCAATAGTGTAGTCTGCACCATTAAAACCCTTGGTAAAGGGAGTCGAACTATTACCAATTGGTTCGAAACCGAACCCTGTATTGTACGGTGCGACATCGCAATCAATATCATTATTCAAAACGTAATAAGAAGTCAGACTGCTCCTCATGTATTGCAGCTGACCACAAGTCGAAATTTGATAGGGGTCACCCGAACTACCGGCACCGCCAGCAAAACCGGTTATAATCTCGAATGGGGATACATTTAGGGTAGTACCACCGACAGTGATAGTGCAGTCGGTGTAAGCACCCAAGGACAATTCATTAAGAGTAATCGTGTTACTACCGGCCACAGCCGTAGCAGTGGCACTCAAACAACTGCCGCCGTAGGTAATGGCTCCAGCTGCACCACTCGTAAAAGTGTAGTTAGGAGTGGTGTCGGTTGTAACCACAATCGCGGTGGTTTCAGTCACAGTCGGCGAATAGAGAGTTGGGTGACTGGCTGGATTGGTCTGCCATAAACCATTGAAGTTCCAAGCGTTGAATGGTGGATTAGTAGAACTATTAAACCAATAGTTCGGCTCGGAATTACCAGAATTCTTACCAGTACAATCGGTGCTGCCACCACTGTAACAAGCGGCCTGACCAGTACCATAAATGTCCCAGTAGCTGTCAGTTATTGTACTGCTATTGTAGTAGCCAACGAGTCCACCATACCAAGTAGTGCCACTAACCGCGCCGGTAGCGTAGGAGTAGTAAACGTAAGAGCTGGAAAGAGCACCCGCTAATCCACCAACTTGGGAATAACCACTGACCGCACCAGTGGCATAACCAACATAAATCATGCTGTAATTATCTAATCTACCAACCAATCCACCATCATAGCCGTTATATCCATCTACATCCCCGGTGGCGTAGGAGTAGTAAACGTAAGCCCCTGACAGGTATCCGACCAGTCCGCCGGCATAGTCGATACTGTAGTTACTACTGACGTTATAGTAAGGCAAAACAGAAATCGTACTAACCGAGAAAGAATTTCTTACTGTAGAACTAGTGACGTACCCCACTAATCCACCAAGATACTGAAAACCGGTTACAGTACTCGTCCCTGTGACTGAGGCATTCAAAACTGCGGTGTTTGAATCAATACCAATCAATGGTCCAATATAGCTAAACCCAGTAATGTCAGGATCGGCCAAAACTACATTCTGGATGTTCTTGGTGTCACTTCCTTCAGTGTAGCCAAACAACCCGACATAACTGGCGGTGGGTCGATTGATATACAGACCGCTAATGGTATGACCGTTCCCGTTGAAGTCGCCGGTAAATTTAGTCGAACTATCACCGACTGGTTCGAAACCGTAGCCAATGTTCCAAGGTGACACATCACAGTCAATGTCACTATTGAGGACGAAATAAGAACTACGGTAGCTGCGCATGTACTGCAGTTGGCTGCAGGTAGCGATTTGGTAGGGATCACCCGAACTACCGGCCCCGCCAGCAAAGCCAGAAATTATCTCGAACGGAGATACGTTTAAGGTGGTACCACCGATGGTGATAGTACAATTGGAGTAAACGCCGGTGGATAATATGTCAAAAGTGACCGTATTACTACCGACCACAGCATTAGCAGTAGCACTAGAGCAGCTGCCGCCATAAGTGATCGCTCCGGCTGCACCACTAGTGAAAGTGTAGTCTGGAGTAGTGTCAGTTGTAACCACGATCGGCGTGCTCTCGTAAACCATCGGCGAGTTGAAGGTTGGGTAGCTGGCGCCGTTGGTTTTCCATAAACCATTGAAATTCCAACTGTTCATTGGAGGACTAGATGAAGTATTGAACCAATAATTCGGATCAGAATTGCCAGAGTTTATGCCAGTACAGCCACCACTACCATAGGGGTGGCAGGCAGCTTGGCCAGTGCGATAAACATCCCAATAGTTGCCGGCCATAGCGGATCCATTAATATTCAATATCCCGACCAATCCGCCTTTATCGCTAGTACCACTAACCGCACCGGAAGCGAAACAAAAATAGATACTACCAGCATTAGATCCCACCAGCCCACCCAAATAGCTGGTGCCAGTAACCGAGCCAGTAGCGTAGGAGTAGCGAATTATATTACCCTCTCCAACCAGTCCACCTAGATAATTATGACCACTGACCGCACCAGCGGCATAAGAACTGTAGACACCATAACTACCAAGAGAGCCGGTCAGACCACCGACATAATCATAACCACTAACCGCACCAGTAGCGAAGGAATTATAGATGGCATAGGTGGTATGGCCCACTAAACCACCAGCGTAGTTAGAAGTAGCTGTGACTGTACTGGTAGAGGAACAGTTTGTGATTGTGGTATAGCCAGCATCACCCACTAATCCACCGACATAAGTAGAGCCGGTCACAGTTGCGCCAGCCGAAGCTGATATAAACGATGGAACGCTCGAGACCTGTCCAATCAAGCCTCCAATATATGTGCTACCACCGGTTATAGTGTTGGTTCCGGTTAGCGCAACATTAAGAACGTTGATGTCTTCATTATAACCGGCCAATGCACCGACATAACTTGCTCCGCTAATGTCCACATCAGACAAGGTTACATCCTTGAAGTACTGTGTATCGGTTCCATCGGCGTAACCAAACAAACCAACGAAATTAGTTAAAAGTCGATTAATGTACAGACCGCTAATCGTATGGTCATCACCATCAAACCCTCCTGTAAATTGAGCTGCGCTGGTACCGACAGGATCGAATCCATAGCCAGTATTCCAAGGTGATACATCACAATCGATATCATCAGTTAGGATGAAATAAGAACTACGGTAGCTGCGCATGTACTGCAGTTGGCTGCAGGTAGCGATTCGGTAGGGATCACCCGAACTACCGGCCCCGCCAGCAAAGCCAGAAATTATCTCGAACGGAGATACGTTTAAAGTGGTACCACCGACAGCAATAGTACAGTTAGTGTAAGCATCGAGAGATAACTCATTAAAGGTTATGGTATTGCTACCAGAGACGGCAGTGGCTGTAGCGCTGGAGCAGTCTCCACCGTAAGTAATTGCTCCGGCTGCACCACTAGTGAAAGTGTAGTCTGGAGTAGTGTCAGTTGTAACCACAACTGCAGTGGTTTCGGTTACGATCGGTAAATTGAGAGTCGGATAACTAGCACCATTAGTCTTCCATAGACCATTGAAGTTCCAAGCGTTGAATGGTGGATTAGTAGAACTATTAAACCAATAGTTCGGCTCAGAATTTCCAGAATTCTTACCTGTGCAACCCGTATTTCCATTACTAGAACAGCTTGCTTGACCGGTACGATAGACGTCCCAATAGCTTCCAGCGATCGAACCGATCCAATATGCCCCAGCCAGGCCACCAACAGAGCTGGAACCAGTAACTGCCCCGGTAGCGAAAGAATTATAAATATAACCATTAAACCAACCTATCAAACCACCAATATAACTCGTACCAAAAACAGTTCCGGTAGCGTACGAACGATAGATATAGCAGCTGGTCGTACTCATCGACCCTACTAATCCTCCAACAGGGCTGGAACCAGTAACTGCCCCGGTAGCGAAAGAGTCATAAGTGTAATCGGCATTTCCACTTGCTCCAATTAATCCTCCGACTGAACCACCAGAACAAGACACCGTACTATTCGAAGAGGAATACCAAGTAATCGCATTGTAACCGTAACCAAATAAACCTCCACAGACAGAAGTGCCGGTCACACTACTAGTTCCAATTACCGAAACATTAGAGTTGGTGATGCTACGACTGGTGCCAGCTAATGGACCGACATTGGTTTGCCAATAATCGTAACATTAGATAGTTTCAAATCTTTTATGTAATTATTTTGTGAGGACATTACATAACCAAACAGACCAACGTTATCGGTCGCTGGTAGATTGATGTAGAGATCACTGATGGTGTAATTACCACCATCAAAACCACCAGAGAATGGTACAGAATAACTAGAGCCAACAGGTACGAACCCAGCACCACCATTCCACCCCGAAGTTGCACTGCAATCTATATCACCAGTTAAAACGAAAAATGAAGATCTATAGTTTTGCATCTCCTGCAACTGAACGCAGGTTGAAATTTGATATGGGTCTCCAACCGATCCCGTACCTCCAGCGAAGCCAGCAGCCAGTACCGTCTCAGCATGAAAAATCCCTAGGAACGAAAAAAGAATGACCGCAACAACAGAAGTTACGGACCAAAACCTCAATTTATTTTTTGAGTCAACTTTTAACTCCATCTTTTTATCCAGGTAGTACTAGTCACATCTTTAACATGATATCAAAAGGTTGAGAGTAATACTACTAACAAAAAACAGTGCCAAAACTAAATATCCAAGCTAGAAACAGGCATAACCCGATCACTGAAATCGGATTCAAAAAGACACTAAAACCAATACAGAACCAATACCTACAATCAAACCAAAATCATTCACTTCGACCCCGAGGCTTGCACAATTAAAAGGCTGATGCTAATCTCCCTCCGTCAAAGAGGCCAAACCATCACTATATGAAGAAAGGTATACATCCTACTTATTATCCGGACGCCAAGGTCACCTGTGCTTGTGGTAACACTTTTACTGTCGGTGCTACGATCAAGGAGATCAATGTAGAGCTCTGCTCCAACTGCCATCCGTTCTATACTGGCAAACAAAAACTGGTCGACACAGCACGTCGAGTCGAGAAATTCGAGGAGCGCTCGGCCAAGAAGTCGACCACAGCTGTCGACAGCAAAAAAAAGAAAGTCGCTCGTCGGAAAACTACCAATAAACAGAGCGAAAAATAAATCGATCGACCTAAACGCGGGAGCACGGCATGCGGATACCCATGGAAATGAATCCGCGTTGATCGTTCCCGCGTTTTTGTATGGACTTCAAGACTGCACTAGCCAATAAACGGACACGAGCTTCTGAATTAGAAGCTCTCCTTGGAGATCCTGCCATCTTTGCTAATCCTAAACGACTTGAAGAAGCAAACCGCGAATACGCAGCCATCAAAGAATGCTTGAATGTAGGTATTAGATATGAACAAACTAAAAATGCATTTGAAGAGGCACGAACCACAGCAGAGGATACAGATGATGAAGAAATGAGGCAGTTAGCCGAAACCGAATCTTCAAGTTTGGCTGATGAACTATCTAGTCTTGAGACTGAACTAGCCGCCGTATTGGTTCCACCTGAACCACTCGATAGTAAAAATGTCTACCTTGAAATACGAGCTGGAACGGGCGGAGATGAGGCCTCTCTATTCGCAGCTGAACTTTTCCGCATGTATGCCCGCTACGCTGAACTCAAAAATTGGAAGACTGGATCTGTCTCTATTAACCGAACCGAGTTAGGCGGACTCAAAGAAGGCATCATGCTCATTGAAGGTAGTAATGTTTATCGTCAACTAAAATTCGAGAGTGGAGTGCACCGCGTTCAGCGTGTGCCGGAGACCGAGAAAGCCGGACGAATCCATACCTCTGCCGCCACAGTTGCCGTCATGCCAGAAGCTGAAGAGATTGATCTAAAGATTGAGGCCAAAGACTTGCGTATCGACACTTTTCTGGCTGGAGGCCACGGCGGACAGAGTGTACAGACAACCTATTCAGCTGTGCGTATTACTCATCTACCGACTAATATTGTGGTCCAATGTCAGGATGAACGCTCTCAGGCACAAAACAAAGAACGTGCCATGGGTATTCTGAGAGCCAGACTATTAGCCATGGAAGAAGAAAAACGTCGGGCTACTGAAGATTCTTTACGCCGCGGACAAGTCGGCACAGGCGATCGCTCGGAGAAAATCAGGACTTACAACTTTCCTCAGGACCGCATTACTGATCATCGCATCAAAAAGTCCTGGCACAACATTGACCAAATACTCGATGGTCATCTGGATCCAGTCATAAATGCAGTCCGATCTGGTCTGACTTCGATTGATTGAAATGGATTTTAAATCGACAAAAATACCCATGTCGTTAGACAAAGAAAAAACCAAATCTTCGATACCCAGACAGGCGGTTCTAATGGCTGCCGGACGAGGTCAACGTCTGCGTCCACTGACCGACGAACAACCTAAACCAATGATTCAAATTGCTGGTCGGCCGATTCTAGAATGGTCCATCGATGCCCTACCACCAGAGATTAAAGAAGTCATTGTTGTTGTCGGCTATTTAAAAGAACAAATCACCGAACATTTTGGTGAACATTGGCATGGACGATCGATTCGTTATGTTGTCCAAACTGAACTAAAGGGAACTGGACATGTGGTGCATGTTGCTCGTCCACTACTCGATCATCGTTTCATGGTGTTAAACGGTGATGATTTATATCTACCAGCTGATTTGCAACGACTTGCCTGTTATGAGTTAGCTGCTCTTGGATTACGCCTAGCGGACAATGGACGATTTGGTTTGTTATCCATAGATGAAAATGGATACCTAACTGGTGTCAGTCGCGATGAACCACAAGGTTTGGGTGGACTAGTTAATATTGGAGCCTACGTGATTGATCAACGTTTCTTCGACTATGACTTGGTTCCGATCGGCGACGGATCAGAATTCGGACTACCGCACACCATCTCATCCATGGCTCAAAGAGAAAAAGTCAAAGTAGTAGAAGCCGAATCCTGGTTTCCAATCGGCTACCCCCAAGACATTAAAATGGCTACTGAATGGATGAGAGAACACATTATCAAAGGAGACATTCAACAGATCAATAAATAACATGAATCTAGGAGAGGCCTACATTCTTACTCTCTCCAAACTCCGCGAACACCGTTGCCCTGGATCAGACCCGGAACGGGAAACAGCGGATTTTTTGTCTTGGGCTACAAGTCAATCAAAAGAAACACAATTAATTCATCCCGAGGTCCTTCTTCTGCCAGACCAAGAGAGTCTGCTTACGGAAATGATAGAACGACGTCTTCGGCACGAGCCACTAGAACGAATTACTGGTCAGACAAATTTTCTTAGACGAAAATTCGAGATCTCTAAAGATACACTCATACCTAGACCAGCGACAGAAATCTTAGTCCAAGCCGCATTGAAATTAATAAACAACAACGTACCGACCGACATTTGGGATATAGGAACCGGCAGTGGTTGTATTGCAATTACTATGGCTCTCGAGTCTTCGATAGCTCGAGTACTAGCCACCGACACGTCTGAATTAGCCTTGCAGGTCGCCCGACGTAACGCTGAAGTGAACAATATCGGTGGACATGTTAATTTCCTACTCGGCGAACTGACTGATCCACTACAACAAAGCTGGTCAATCGACGTACCTCTAATTATTCTGGCGAACTTGCCATACATCCCGACTGATCAACTAAAAAACCTAATTCCCGACGTGCGTGACTTCGAACCACGAACCGCGCTCGATGGTGGACCAGATGGACTCCTCATCTATCGCCTACTACTCGACCGACTTGAAGCACTCTTTCTGAAAGGACGACCAACGTCGATCCGACTGTTCTTCGAGCATCTACCAGAACAATTCGAGACACTAAGTTCAGAAATCACAGTCAGATTTACTCCAACAGAAATCACACCAATCACTTCGAATACGAATAATGACTCAAAAATCGGACTTACGGCTAAACTATTCTGACTCCCCTTCTCATTTCTTAATTAGGAATCAAAGACATCCAGTTTGCCGGATGTTTTTAAATACAACGAAGTTTCATTATTTGCCATAAACAAAAAATCCGTCCAGCAGGCAGACGAATTATTAAACACTATTAGTACGAAACAGCTTTAGTTTCTCCGACCACTTCAATCCAGGTAGTTCCAACGTTAAGTGGTAATTCATCACTGGTTTCAATATCCAAAAACCTAGTTCGATCGTTCTCTACTTTAGACCAGTGAACTTCCTTGACTCGACCATCCTGAAACAGAAGAGCAGAACCAATTCCCGAAGTCCGAATCGACCGACGACCAATCGAATCTATTACACTAATATCAGTGATCTGAACTATAACATTATCTGCCGCGACGAGTGTCTGACTCTCATCCAAAAATTTGCCCGCTCCCTGATGACGTAGATAGGTTCCAGTGTCGGCATCAAAAGCCCAAGTCACATCAAAGTCCGGCGAACCAAAACTTATCTCGATTTCTTTAACATCGCCATAATCAACCGTTTCTAAATTCGACATCTTAAAAGGCCGATTAGTATCTAGATCGATATTGCTTTCCAACTCTCCATAATCGACCAAGGCCTCATGCAATAAATCGGATGACGTATACACGTTGTGCGGTGCGCTCCTCGATCGGTCACGCCAAAAATATCCACCTTGACGCATCTCATCCAGCTCAAACAGGTCAGAGCTATGTAGTCGCGACAAAGCCTGCGGACTGCCACCGACATGAGTTAGAACCGCACCGTACTCCTCGGTCCAGTCAACGAAATACGGACGAACCGAACGCACCGGACCAATTCGTCTAAGATCGGCATCATCACGAAATAGTGCTAGTAATCTGGTGATTCCACCTTCGACTGGCGCTTCCCAAACCAAAGTAGCAGTGGCGATTGATGCGGCTGGTCTAGCTTCAGCAATATTATCTAAAACCACGGTAAACAGTCGTTCCTCCTCACGATCGACCAACGACCGGCCATCGACAACACTTCTAAGCTGATCCGACGGCAAGAGACCATTTATGGTTGAGCCAGCCTCCGCCAACTCCGACAATTCCAACTCCGTCGAGACTAACCCACAAGCGTCATCGCCAGACCAATAAGTAAAAGAAATGGCTGCAACTCCGACTAGTAGCATTGCCAACACCAGCACCCAACCGGCCGACCCACGCCAAAAATCGGCTCCAATAGCAAAAACCGCCCGACGGGCATCGGTTTGCCTACGGACGGTTTTGCTCTCCGGATCTAACATCTCTCAAAAATGAATCCTGTCGCTAAACGACACACATTATTTTTCCTAGGATTTCCCTGACTCTTCCTGCTTGTCTTTATCACCACCCTTGCCAACTACCTGTACTGATTCAACATCAGCTGGAGTAGTAATCGTTTCTTCCTCAACCTCCTCGGCAGCACTGGCGGTAGCAATGACATCATCTGGCTCGGCTAATATCTCGAAACCTTCCGGCACAACCAAATCTTTAATATGGATGACGTCACCAACATTCTTGAGTAGACCAAGATCGATCTGAATATTCTGAACCAAGTCCTTCGGCAGACAACGAACATCAACTCCATCCATGCTCCGTCCGAGCATACCACCCGATGCTTTAATGGCTGGTGATTCTCCAACAAACTCGAACTCGACATAAATTTCCATCTTCTCGCCCATCTTCACCTCAACCAGATCGACATGAATAATGTCACTCCTAAGTGGGCCATGCTGGACCGACTTAATTACCACCATGCGAGGCGACTGTCCATCAATAGATAACTCCACCAAAGATGACTCTCCAGCCTCGGAATAGATCTTCTCCAGCTCCCGACCATTCAGAGACAGATTGATACTATCGATACCGTTCGCATAAACCACGGCCGGAACCAGGCCTTCTCGACGAAGCGCACCGACTTGATTGCCGGTCCTTTCTCGAATACTAGCATTCAACTTGAACGTTTCCATATTAATTCTACTAAAAGGTAGTGTCTTAGTCGAAATCGGTTTCAGACGGCCAACTAGAGGGCGGTCCGGACTGACGGTTAATATTGCCAAGCCAATTTCACGCGTGCATTTATACCCTGTTTGGCTTTTTTTGGCAAGACCGAATGGTCATAATCCTAATCACAAGGAAAACAAAAGCCGGGCCGCCGCCCGACCGTGTGCCTAGTAAATCATAAGACCAACTATGGCAATCTATTCAAAAGACCGTTCCTTCTTGTTTCTCGACTCCCCTCCTTAGGAGGACTGCTTGGCCAACAAACAATATCCGCTATCAAGCATTAGTATTCATGGTGAACAACCGTTATGTTCCACGGTTGTTGATGCCACCGTCATACGAAATAGCCTAGCAACCCAACTGAGCAAACATTGCATCCTCGTCCTGTAGTAGATGATGCATGTCGATTACATCATTAGTGTTAACTGCTGGTCCTGTCTTAAAACGATCGACCTCATCAGAAGCCAAATCAGTAGACAATCCAACCGAACTAACACCAGCCGTAGAAATAATAACCAACGCTAGAATTGCGTTGGAACAATTTCCACACTTCATGTGGAGCAGATGACTACCTTCTTTCTCTCCCAAAACCTGAGTCTGCGATGGAGTATAACTTGACTCACAGAGCGGACAATAAGAAATCAACTTTACGTCTTCTCCGCAAAAAGACGAGTCAGCCCGTTTTGGACTATTACTAAAAGGTAAGGACATATTTTTGTTTTTTGTGCTACGGCTTTTTTGTTTTTTTATCCGCAGCTCTGCCGTAATCGTACCATTTTTTTAGCCTTCGGTCAACGAAAAAATCCACAGGCTGTCAAACCTAACTCTTAATTCCCTTCATAGACATTGATTCCAGCACACCAATCATGACGAATTTAACCAAGAGAGAACTGCCACCATAACTAACAAACGGTAGCGTTACACCAGTCACTGGCATTAATCTCAAATTACCACCGAGATTAACAAACACTTCTACAGCAATCGAGATAGTAATACCTAGCGCGAGATATGCAGAGAAATCATCACGAGCGGAGATCACCAATCGATAACCACGCCAAAACACCACACCAAAGAGCAGACACAAAACAAACACTCCGACGAATCCGAGCTCTTCGGCAATGACTGCAAAAATAAAGTCAGTCTGTCTCTCTGGTAGAAAACGTAACTGACTCTGCGAACCATAACCCATCCCCTTCCCGGTTAGACCACCAGAACCAATAGCAATAACTGACTGTGTGACATTGTAACCGCGACCGAGTGGATCACTATTTGGATCCAGAAATGATGTAATACGATCCTTCTGGTAAGGACGTAAGAGTAATGTCCAGGCTAGCACCGCAGCCACAGCCAATCCAATAACCATAAACAGGAGGTGTGAACGCCTAATACCAGCAACCATGACCAGCACACCCCAAACAACCATTAGCAAAAAAGCTGAACCAAAATCTGGTTGCAATAAAACCAATGCGACTATTGGCAACATCGCTAAACCAGAAACTAAAACATGTCGCAGCTCCCGTCCTTGTCCAGCGTAGTCACTAAGATACTTGGCCAGAAAAATAATAATAAAAAGCTTGGCTAACTCAACTGGCTGAATACCAAAACCAGCAATACCAAACCAACCAGTAGTTCCACGAACAGTGGAACCAAAAACCAAAACAGCTAGCAGTAAAACCACTGACAACATCAACAATTGTCTGGAGATTCGTGCCAATGATCGATAGTCAAAAGCTGGAAGAGCTACTACCAACACCAGACCAAAAATAGCGAACCAGAGTTGCTTCCAAAAATTACCCAGGTCAGGAATAGTAGACGATCCATTCGATGTAAGTACACTACCAACACCTGCCAGTGAAGTGCTGTAGAGTGCAGTCAGCCCAAAAACCACCAACAAAGCACTGGCCCCCAAGAGAAGCCAGTCAAATTTAAACACGTCGTAGGGTGAAGTACGTGGCATGAAAGAAAAATCAATGTGATAAGTTTAGGTGTTCAGTCACTCAAACGTCAAAAAATACTTTGAAAGACGAAGGAGGTGTAATCAAATAATGCCTTTTTAGCACTAAACACAAGTGAACAAAAAAGCCGCTCAGTAGCGGCTCGTGTTCACCATAACACTTCCATTAACTTTCCGGCGCCAGATAAACCGTCGAATCAAAAATGTTCAACTCCAATTTCACCTCAACTCTAGTCACGCTTGGTAAGTCATTGAACCAACTTGATTCAACCTCGCGAATCTCTCCGGCTTTCAGTCCAGTGACCACTACTCGATTCACTGCTACAACTCGCTCACCACTCAAAAGTGTTACCAAGAACGGCACTGAGACATAGCTAAAAGCTGTGTCGTTGGTAACACTAAAACGGGCTCGACTAACCGGCAGAGCTGACTTCGCATCCGGCGGAACAAACTCTGGTCGATCGATAATAAAGTTCAGTCGCTTTGTGGCCCAAGTCAGATAATCTGGTTGCACCTCGTGTCCATCCACCCGATGCCAGGTAATATCGGTAATCTCGAACGTAGGACTTGGCTTGTGATCGGAACTGACACCTAGTTGGTACAAAAAACGCGAGTCAGTCGGTAGTAGATAGCCATGCTGGAGACGATCCGACAAACCAGCATCAACAAATCGAAAATCAAATTCGACCCACCAGCGTCGATTTGGATTGATCATTCGAGCTAGTAAATCGTACTTGCCTTCACCGGCCGGCAAAGTCATTGTCGGTTGAATAGATAATTTCTCCGGCATTGCTGCCTCACGAAAGCTAGTGTAGTCGGTCAGGTTCTGAGTCAGAGTGACAGTACCAGCACGTTCACGCACACCAGAACCGAAAAACCAGTCGGCAAAGCCCCAAGATCCGTAAGCTAATAGAACAAAAGCGACTGTGCCTAACAGAATCGTTGCAGCTGTCTTAAGCTGACCACGATGATTCACCCACCACAATCCCCACTTAAGTTGACCCTCGGTGAGTTTTTCTTCGTTGCTACCTGGAACAATCTCCATAAAAGTCGATGAGGTGTTACAGAAGAATGATACCAGACTCAATCAACACGACCCAAGTTTTAAAGACCGACCACTAAAGACTAACGAGATATAATAGTGTAAACAGTTATTAAAAAGACCGACCTAAATCAGACCGAACAGCCTTGCCGATAGCCGATTAACATGCTAATATCCCGTCGTACAGATCCGCAGACGCGGATTTTCAAATGACCCTATTTATGGCCGAAAAGACGAGCAAAAAACCCAAGAATAAAGAAGTTAAAAAAGCCGCACCGGCCAAAGGTACAGCCATTCGCAAAAAGGGAGCTGATGGACATACCGGCGCCGACGAATACGGTGCTGGACAAATCACAGTACTCGAAGGACTGGAACCGGTTCGCCGCCGGCCAGGCATGTACATCGGATCTACCGGTCCCGAGGGTCTACATCATTTGATCTGGGAAGTAGTCGATAACTCGATCGACGAAGCCATGGCCGGACACTGCAACACCATCACCATCACCCTTGAAAAGAGCGGTGGGGTTTCAGTTGACGATGATGGCCGCGGTATTCCAGTCGACACCCACAAACAGTTCGGTAAATCGGCGCTGGAACTAGTCATGACCAAGCTACATGCCGGCGGTAAGTTCGGTGCAGGCGGCTACAAAGTTTCAGGCGGACTACACGGCGTCGGCGTCTCGGTTGTTAACGCTCTATCCACCCATGTTCGAGCCGAAGTTAAACGAGATGGACAATTGTGGGTTCAAGAATACAAGCGTGGTATTCCACAGGGTAAGGTTAAGGCTATCAAAGCGATCCGTGGTACTGGTACCAAAATCACTTTCAATCCAGACAGTAGTATCTTTCAAACTTTGGAGTTCAACTGGGATACCATGATCGCCCACTTGCGACAGCAAGCCTACTTAACTGCTGGTGTGACAATGTGCATTTATGATCGCCGCAGTAAAGAACTGGAAAAAGATTATACTTTCCATTTTGAAGGTGGAGTGAAGTCATACGTCTGGCACCTGAATCACCAAAAAGATGTTCGTCACCCCAACATCTTCTACGTCCGAAAAGAACGCGATGATGTTGGCGAAGTTGAGATTGCTTTTCAATACACCGACGACTACAAAGAGAATGCCTATGCCTTCGCTAACAACATCTACAACCCAGAGGGTGGTATGCATGTGGTCGGCTTCCGAACAGCTTTGACTCGAGTTTTAAACAGCTACGCTCGCAAAAGTAACATCCTCAAAGAGAAGGACGATAACATTACTGGTGACGACTCGCGTGAGGGGCTAACTTCAGTCATCAGCATCCGACTGAAGGAACCACAATTCGAGGGCCAAACCAAGGCTAAACTCGGCAACCCTGAAGCTCGTACCGCTGTTGAGGCAGTACTAGCCGAAGAATTAGAAATCTTCTTAGAAGAAAATCCTAAAGATGCCCAGGCGATCATCGAGAAGTGTGTCATTGCAGCCAGAGCCAGACTGGCGGCGCGTGCAGCCCGAGACACCATATTAAGGAAGGGCATGCTTGAAGGTCTAACTCTACCTGGTAAATTAGCCGACTGTTCAACCCGCGACTCATCAAGAAGTGAACTGTTTCTGGTCGAGGGAGACTCGGCCGGTGGATCAGCCAAGCAAGGACGCGACCGCGAAACCCAGGCCATCCTCCCCCTCCGCGGTAAAATACTAAATGTAGAACGGGCCCGACTCGATAAAATTCTGACCAACAATGAAATTAAATCGTTGATCATCGCTCTTGGCACCAACATCGGCGACCAGTTCAATATTGAAGGTCTGCGCTACGAACGAATCGTTATCATGACCGATGCCGATGTTGATGGTGCACATATCCGCACCCTGTTACTGACTCTTTTCTACCGTTACTTCCAAGAGTTGATTCTGCAAGGCCACCTATTCATCGCCCAACCACCGCTTTATCGTCTCCAAAAAGGTAAAGAATTTCACTACGCTTTCTCCGACGAAGAACGTGATCGGTTTATTGCCTCCATGACTGGCGATAGCAAATCCGTTAGTAAGGTTAAAAAAGAAATTGAACAAGTTGAGACTGAAGGCGGTGAGCAGGAGGGTGGTGAAATTAAAACTTCGACCGGCATCAGTATCCAACGCTACAAAGGTTTGGGTGAAATGAACCCGGAACAACTCTGGGAGACGACCATGGATCCAGAGAAGCGCGTCATGAAACTCGTGACCATCGAGGATGCGACCCGGGCCGACCAAGTGTTCGACGTGTTGATGGGCAGCGAAGTAGAGCCGCGCAAGCGCTTCATTCAGACCCACGCCAAGAATGTGAAGAACTTGGATATCTAGGATCAATTCCAATTTCTTAACCGATACCGAACGTCCCCGGATCACGGGGACGTTTTGATTTAGAATAAACTATGCCTAAACTCGTTAAATCCAGTCAAGGACTTGCATCAACCGAACATATAATGTATAGTCCAGTCATTCAAAAGAGCCGCCACCAGGCGGTTTTTAGGACCAAAAAATATGGCCAATTTATCACTAAGCAACAATCCGTTAGTTAACTACGCTCGCAACTCCCGCGAGGAGCTCAAGAAAGTTTCTTGGCCTACTCGTAAACAAATTATCCGGGACACTCTGGTTGTGATTAGTATCTCAGTCGCCATGGGTGCCTTCTTCGCACTAGCAGACAAACTATTCGAGATTGGCTTCCGACAGATCCTCGGCTAGATCAGACAAATCATTATTATTTCCAAAAGAACTAACGTACATTCCGGGCACCCAGCTGCCCGCCTACATTCAAACCTATGCCGAAACAGGTAGAAAAACGTGGACGACGCTGGTACGCAATCCACACTCACTCGGGTTACGAGGAGAACGTCAAACATAATCTGGAACAGCGCATTGAATCCATGGACATGCAGGAGAAGATTTTTAATGTGCTAATTCCCAAAGAAAAGAAAATTAAGATCAAGAATGGTAAACGCAAAGTAGTGGAAGAAAAAATCTTCCCCAGCTACGTACTGGTTGAAATGCTCGTGAACGATGACTCCTGGTACGTGGTCCGCAACACACCAAACGTCACCGGCTTCATTGGCACTGGCACCATCCCTACTCCCCTGTCCGACCCAGAGATCAAGGCGCTGCAAAAACGCATGGGTGTCGACGAGCCAGAATACAAAATCGATGTCGAGGTCAACTCTGCAGTTACCATTACTGACGGTCCGTTCAAGGGTTTCGAAGGCAAAGTTTCCGAAATCGATCAGTCCCGTGGCAAGATTAAAGTCTTAGTCTCGATGTTCGGACGCGAAACTCCGGTCGAACTCGACTTCCTGCAGATCAAGAAGGTTTAGACTCGTTTCGAATCAGAAAAATCAAGACGAGAGTATGGATAATAAAAAGATATCTGTACACGGAATGAAACTGCATCCGTATCCATTTGATCGGATCAAATCCGGTCAAAAAATAGACGAATTACGACTTAATGACGAAAAGAGAAAGCTGATCAAAATCGGCGACCAAATTGAGTTCAGCCGGCGACCTGACTTGAAGGAGAAGCTAATAGTTAAGGTAATATCGCTAAACACCTATCCAAACTTCGTCGATTTGTATGAAGGAGTAAAGAAACGATATCCGACTTCCGATAAAGATAACTTTATCGAAGGACTACGTCAGTACTACTCACCTGAAGACGAAGTAAAATTCGGTGCACTAGAGATCGGTATTAGGCTGGTTTGATTAAAAATCAAAAAACCGAGCGTCGGGTCACATGCCCGACGTTTTTGGTCCAAAAATAATCTATCACCATCTTAATACCTATCCATGCTTAGCTAAATACAGACAGCCACTTATTCTGAATAGCAGGCTGGCTCTTGCCAAAACTACCAAAAACCGTTAGTCTACGGCAGACGTACGGAGGATTCCGGTGGACTCGGGATCGCTTCTCTCCGTATCGATAAAGTGCCTAAAAAGGCCCGTTTCGAACGGAATCAACCAATCACATTAATTATGGCCAAGAAAGTAAAAACTCAAATTAAGCTACAAATTCCTGCTGGTCAGGCTAATCCAGCGCCACCTATCGGCCCAGCTTTGGGTCAGCATGGCCTCAACATCGCGGAGTTCTGTCAGAAATTCAATGCTCAGACACAGCAGTTGAATGGTGATATCACTCCGGTCGTAATCACTGTCTACGAGGACCGGACCTACACTTTCATCCTCAAGACCCCGCCGGCTGCAGAATTACTCAAAAAGGCCGCGGGTATCAAAAAAGGATCGGGTAAACCTCTCTCAGAAAAGATCGGTTCTGTAACCAAGGCTCAAATTCGCGAGATTGCCGAAAAAAAAATGCCTGACCTGAACACCAGCGACATCGAAGCGGCCATGCGCACTATTGAAGGCACAGCCCGTCAAATGGGACTCGAGGTAAAGCCGTAGTTTATAAATTGACAAATCAATATTCAATCAGATTAATTATTGTGGGAGAGCCGCTACCGGCAGCTCGCCTGAACCACCATCAATATGAAACACGGAAAGCGCTATAACGAACTAAGGACATCGTTCGACGACAACAAGGTCTACGAGCTGACCGAAGCGATTACCTTGGTCAAGAAGACCTCCAACACTAAATTCGACTCTACCATCGAAGTTCATGTTCGTTTAGGAGTGGATCCCAAGAAAAGTGATCAGCAAGTTCGTACCACTGCCAATCTGCCGCATGGTACAGGTAAAAAGAAACGTATTGCTGCCTTCGTCTCCTCTCCAGAGCATGAAAAGGATGCCAAGGATGCGGGTGCCGAAATGGTCGGCGGCGAGGAATTAGTGGCTGAGATTGTTAAGACTGGTAAATGCGACTTTGATGTAGCCATCGCTTCGCCGGATATGATGCCTAAGCTGGCCAAGGTAGCCAAAATTCTGGGTCCACGTGGATTGATGCCGAGTCCCAAGAACGACACTGTCACCCAGAACGTCGGGCAGGCGGTCAAGGACATGCGTGGCGGCAAGATTGCTTTCAAATGCGACGATACTGCCAATGTACATCAAGCAATCGGCAAGGCCTCATTCAGCGACGAGCAACTAATCGAAAACTTCACTGCCTTTTTGGAATCATTAAAACGTGCTAAACCCAGCACCTCCAAAGGTACTTATATCAAAAGTGTGGTTCTAGCTTCGACTATGGGACCTGGAGTCAAGGTCGCCGCTTAACTTCGGTATTAGTTAACAGAAAAACGGCCTTATTGGGCCGTTTTTCATTATTATAGTTTAAATTTTAACTCAACTTGTCCATTCCATAGACATCACTTATTCTTTAATTATATGAATACTTATACTCGTCCAACCTGGGATGACTACTTCATGAGTATTGCTAAGATCGTCGCGACACGTTCCACCTGTGAACGACTCCGTGCCGGTGCAGTACTCGTCAAAAATAAGCGCATTGTTTCCACAGGATACAACGGAGCACCGCCAGGACTACCACACTGTGATGGCGAAAAAGGACACAAAATGGAAGAAGGGCACTGTATACGCACCATCCATGCGGAGGAAAATTGCATACTACAGGCTGCGTTACTTGGTGGTGTTTCCACTTCTGATTCCACCATTTACACCACATACTCACCGTGTTATCACTGCTTCAAAAAACTTGTGATGGGCGGGGTGAAAAAAATCGTCGCAGGACAAATCTACCGCGATTCCACTATTCGTGAGGAGTGCGAAAAAGCTGGTATTAAATTCATGCTTTACCAACCCAGTGAGGGCTGGATTAGCCGTGCCGAGGAAATCTTTAAAGCTCCAATTGAAAAGAAGGTCGCAACAGAGGAAGGACAAAAAACATGAAAAAACGCATTATCGGATTCGTGGGTAAGCAGGGTGCTGGCAAAGACACATGTACCGACTATTTATGCGAAAAGTACGGTGCAACGATTTTTAAATTCTCTACACCCATGAAAGACTGTCTTGAACGACTCGGTCTTCCTGTGACACGGGAAAATCTTATTTTGTTCTCTAAAGTAACACGAGAAACGTTTGGCCAAAACCTTTATGCAAAGGTAATGGCGATGGACGCAATGAATACCAACGACACACTTATCGCCATTAACAACATCCGACGTTCCGGCGATATCTCCGCCCTCAAGAATATGCCGGAGTTCACGCTTATCGCCATTGACGCTCCAGCAAGGATCCGCTACGAACGAATTCTTTTCCGCAAGGAAAAGGAAGATGAAAACAATATGACATGGGAACAATTCGTAACGTACGAGAATGCCGAAACTGAATCCATGATTCCAGAAGTAATGGCTCAAGCGATAAATACCATAGATAATTCCGGAACTCTCGAGGAACTATATAAAAGGCTTGACGAAATCATAAATTATTGATATAGATTTCACCGAATCAAATACTAAAATGGTGATCATCAGGCCCAAAAAAAAGGAGCTATACCACAAAAAAAGACTACTGACTACTCTGCTGGTCAGTGGCTTTCTATTCGCGGTTTTCGCATCGGCAGCCTCAGCACAAGTCGATCTTGGAATGAACTTTGCAATGTCATTTGGTCTACCTAGCAACGACATTCGGATTCTAATTAGTGGTATTATTCGATCTTTGCTCGGACTAGTAGGTTTCATTTTAGTTCTCATGATTATGCTGTCCGGTTTCAAATACATGACGCATGGTGGCAATGAAGAAGTTAAAAGTCAGGCTATTGGTGGAATTAAGGATGCAGTTATTGGACTAATCATTATGATGATCTCTTTCTCCGCTGCACAATTCTTGATCGAAGCAGTAGCAGATGCTACCGGAATATTGTAAGCTAGAACAGCTAGCCGCAGCCGGTACACCTGACCGGTCGCCATCCTTGCTTCAAGCCACATTATGCAGCTACCAATCACCCGAATTGACAAGACACTTCCTTTACCCAAATACGAAACACCGGGGTCGGTTGCCTTCGACCTCTACGCACGAGAAACCACAACAGTCCAACCGAATGCACTAGCCTTGATTCCTGCTAATTTGATAGTACAAATCCCGCCAGGCTTCACTCTACTATTGGCTGCTAGGTCATCCACTCCAAAAAAAGGACTATCAGTACCGCACGGAATTGGTATCATCGATCAAGATTTCTGCGGTCCTAATGATGAACTCAGTGTTCAAGTCATGAACTGGACCAACCAACAAGTCACAGTTGAGCGCGGTGAACGAATCGCCCAAGCACTCATTGTGCCGATCGCTCAGGTCGAACTGGTCGAACGCGAAACTGTCACTTCAACCAATCGAAATGGGTTTGGTAGTACCGGATAAACTCAAACCCGAACACCAAAAAAACCATCGACCTAACAGATGGTTTTTTGGTACCCCAAAATTTTTTACGATTTGGATTGTTCCAAAAGTCGTCCGAGAATAATTTCCCGAATCCTCTCAACAGCTCGCTCTAGACAACCATCCGGATTGTCGACAATAAAATCGAATTCGCTGGCAGCAGCTAATTCATCCTTTACCGCCTCCAGACGTAATTCCAACTCTTGTTCAGTCATTTTACTGCGTTGTTTAATGCGTCCAGCGATCTGATCAAGTGGTACAGATAAAAAGATAGTCAGTAGATTAAGAACCTTCTGTTGAAAAGCACGTGCGCCAACATGGTTAACGTTAACCAATACAACTTGATGTTTATCAGTCAGTTCGCTAAGTAGTTTGGCGGAAGAACCATAGAAATGACCAAAATGTTCATTCCATTCGATCATCTCTCCATCCACTACTCGACGCTTGAATTCCTCATGACTTACAGAATAGCGATCTCCACTCTCGGCCTCACCTGGCCGCAATGCCCGAGTAGTAAAGGTACGCATTATAACCGCATCTGGCAGAGTCTCAACCAATCGCCTATTAACGGTCGTTTTGCCACTACCAACAACACCAATAATAACGACACAAATTCCCTTCTTAGTCATAATCATGAAAATTTCATCTATTTATCACCGAACCGGCAACTACAGCCGGAGACATGTCACCAGCTTACAACGCCAACCACATAAAGACGACTATATTCAAACCGACTGACCTGTGGATGACACTACCTCGATCAATCGTTAAGATTCGAACGAAAATAACCACCTGTCACATGTCTAAATTCACTCCAGAAGAGTGCAAATTGCTAGAAAAATACGTTAGTTCAGCCACAGATGATGTTTTTGCTGTAACTGGACTCACTGGATTAACGGGTGCAATCTACGCCCGCTATAGTCGCGCACCGGGTGGTTTTCGAGAAACCTTGCTCAAAGAGTTTATTAACGAAGGAACAGTCGATGCTCAGCGTGCTCAGAACCTGATTGAGCGTGTATTGATCGCTTTTGGCGATGATTCAGTCGGTGAGCTAGAAGGAGCACATATCTCATTCGAAGGTATTTCCATGCTAGCGACCAAGGAATTAGAAGATCGACGCATTGGTGGCTCCCCTATCGAACAATCAACTCGTTACGTCTTCTACGACCGACGCGACAATGATGGCAACTGGCTATATGTTCGTCCAGAAGATGTCATGACCTCGTCACATGCCACAGCCTACATCGAAACCATGGACTTCATATTCTCGACCTATGCCGAATTAGCTGAGCCAATGCAGGAGTATTATCGCGGTATCAAACCAATCGAACAGGCGGAATACGACATCAATGGCGATGGACGCAAGGAGCGGCTGGCCGAACTGACCGACACCGGCGAAATCAAAGCCTTCCGTCAGACTTACAAAAATGACATCCGTACTAAAGCTTGCGATACACTGCGCTACTTACTACCACTCGCCACCAAAACTAATGTTGGATTATTCGGCAACGGTCGCTTCTTTCAAGGATTGATCTCCCACTGTCTAACTAGTGACTTACCAGAAGCACAATTATTGGGAAACAAAGCTCATGCAGCACTCGACCAAATAATGCCGTGTTACGTTAGACGAGCCAAACGAAACGAATACCTAGCAGCAGTTCCAATCCGCATGGATCAACTAGCCAAAAAACTGTTCGCCGAACAACAACCAGACCTATCCATAAACATCAACTTAATTGACCGTGGCGAACAACAAATAGCTCTGCGTCTAATGCAAGGAGAATCGGTTCAAGATATTATGCAGGACGAGGCTGACGTACTGACCTTGTCGCACATGCTCTACCCATACACTAATCTTTCCCTCGATCAAATCCGGAATCAAGTACGAAATCTAAGTTCTATAGAACGTGAAGAAGTGATTAGTGCCTACGTTGGCGAACGAAAAACCAGACGAGATCGTCCGGGTCGAGCTTTCGAAGCTGGCTATCCTTACACCTTCGACCTGCTTACAGACTGGGGAACGTACAAAGACCTACAACGACACCGCATGACCACTCAAATACGACAGAAATTCTCTCCTTTGTTAGGCTTCTCTATGCCGGCTGACTTAGTCACTGCCGGATTTGCTAATCGCGCCAATGAATGTCACCGCCGATCGGTCGCCCTATACGAACTATTACATACCGACTTCCCAGAAGAAGCCTCTTACGCCACGTTACATGGTTCAAAAGTGCGTTGGGTTATGGGATTAAACGATCGTGAAGCCTTCCATTTGATCGAACTCCGCACCACGCCGCAAGGACACACCAGTTACCGCAAGGTCGGCCAAGCTATGCATCGAGCCATAGCCGAACGGTCTCCCTGGCGAGCTGCTGCTATGTCTTTCGTTGACCATAATGATTACCTCTGGGCTCGTGGTGACTCGGAAGCCCGACAACGAGTTCGCGAAAGAGAACTAGAAAAACAAACAAACTAAATCAAAGAAATAAGAAGGAGAATATGACGACAAAAGGAAAACTCATCGTCATTGATGGAACCGATGGTTCGGGTAAGGCTACTCAGACTAAGTTGCTCATTGAGCACATGAGGCGAGAAGGATTGTTAGTCGAAACTATGTCCTTTCCACGCTACGGCACGTCATTCTGTGTTCCAGTAGAAGCCTATCTACAGGGCGAACTTGGGCCGGTCAACCAAATCAATGCCCGAACCGCTTCACTCTTCTACGCCATTGATCGCCATGCAGCCAAAGGAACGCTCGATACCTGGCTTGCGTCGGGTGTCAATGTAGTACTGGACCGCTACGTTACCTCGAACATGGGCCATCAGGGTGGCAAAATGAAAAGCCCTGAAGAACGGGCCGAGTTCTTTCGCTGGAATGATGAATTAGAGTTTGTTCGGTTAGGGCTCCCCCGCCCGGACTTGAACATTATTCTACATGTGCCTACCGCAACAACTCTTCGATTGGTTGATGGTAGAGGTAACAAAAAAGACGCACACGAATCGGACCCAACCCACTTACGAGCAGCCGAGCAAACCTATCTAGAAATTGCCAACATGTTCGACGGTTTCTCGCTGATCGAATGCGTCGAGAATGACCAACTACTGACTATCGAGCAGATACATCAAATGGTCTGGTCGGCCATCCAACCAATTCTTCAAACTGAGAAGGTTATAAACTAAAATACTTAGGACAGCCACTCTTCGCCGGTCCATTAATCACTATCATGGTTAATGTGCTGCCGGATGAATAACCAGGCTGTCTTTTTCTTGCTATAATTCAAATAATAAACAAGTCAAAAAAAATTAACCCCACGGACATGTCGCAACTTATCGGTCCGGGTGACATTATTGTCGTATCCTGGCAAAATTTCCGTCGCAACTTCCAATTCTATGCAGAAATGGTGGTCTGGTTGATAGTTCTAAGCCTGCTACAATGGACAATCTCTGTCGTACTACAAGCCTATGTTCCAGACAAAATTTTGCGATTAGCACTCTTCACCATCTTATCGATACCGGGCTCTCTGGGTTTTCTAGTCATCTATGCTACAACTGTCGACCTAACCATTAAAGGCCTATCAGGAGAACCTATCAGCGTCCGTAAATCCTTATTTCACGGACTCCGCCATTTATTACCGTTGTTGTGGGTTATGTTCTTAACCTCGATGGCTATTTTCGGTGGCTTTCTATTACTGTTTATTCCAGCACTAATTTTTTTGATTTGGTTTCGCTTCGCTCAATACCACACCATGTCCGGCGGCGAACGTGGCTTTCAAGCTCTTGGTGCCAGCCGTAACCTCATCACTGGCCGCTGGTTTGCTGTTCTCTTCCGAGTAATGGTTCCTTTTTTCTTCTTTGCCATTGCCGCCTCATTTGTACGAATGCTAGTTTACCTGGCTGTCGGCACCGCCTTAGGTGATCCGCGTTTGTTCTTTGGACAAATAGCGGATGCTGATCAACTTTCTCATCTACATACCTTAATCACTGCCATCGTACCTCAGGCTATAGACGGCTTGGCTATTGCCCTATTCCTTGGAGCTGATCTAGCTCTCTGGCTAGACCTCAAAAGAAAAGGCTGAAGTCAATTAAAAAGTCAGCCGGGCTCAATGGCCCGGTTTTGACTTAGTTGCAAAGGCTTGCCAAGCTACCGTCTAGATGCCATCTTTATCGAGAAATGTATGAAACTAGAGCCAGTCATTGGACTAGAAATCCACGTCCAACTAAAAACTGAATCAAAAATGTTTTGTTCCTGCCCCAACCACGGGGATATTGAGGCACCAAACATCAACATCTGCCCAACCTGCACCGGACAGCCTGGTACCATGCCGAACATTAACGCCAAAGCGGTAGAGATGGGAATGTTGATTTCCTACGCTTTGGGCGGCGAAGTGGCCGGAGTATCAAAGTTTGACCGCAAGAACTACTTCTACCCTGATCTGCCAAAAGGTTATCAAATATCGCAATTTGATTTACCTATATCACAACATGGCAAATTAACCATACGGCTAAACGAAGGCCGTGAAGGCGAACGTGAATTTTCTGTTGGTATCACACGTCTACATCTAGAAGAAGATGCAGCAAAATTACTGCATATCGAAGGAGGAGATGGTAAATCATCGTTAGTTGATTTTAACCGAGCTGGCACACCCCTAGCTGAAATTGTCACTGAACCAGACCTACGCTCCCCCGAGGAGGCTAAGGCCTTCTTGCAGGAACTTAGACTAATCATGCGCTATTTAGGCGTCTCCGATGCTGACATGGAAAGAGGTCAACTACGTTGTGATGCCAACATCTCTCTGCGTGAAATACCTGACGATCCAAAAAACGAAAACTGGTCTACACAATTCAATCCCAAAACTGAAATCAAAAATTTAAACTCTTTCCGATCAGTTGAGCGAGCTCTAGAATTCGAGATCAAACGACAGACCAAGCTCTGGCTTGATGGTCAAATACCATCAATTCTAGCCACTCGTGGTTGGGATGATACTCGAGGTGTAACCGTCGAACAGCGGACCAAAGAAGACTCAAGTGATTACCGCTACTTCCCGGAGCCTGATCTACCACCAATGGATTTAACCGAAATGCGCGACCGTTTGAGTCGAATGGTACCAGAACTACCCGAAGCCAGACGCCGTCGTTTTATAGAGCAGTATGGTCTAGCTCGGTCTGATGCAAGAACATTCTGTGATCAACCTGATTTAGCTAACTACGCCGAACAGGTCTTCTCTGAGTTGGAAGTCTGGGCTAAAAGCGTTCAGACTGCCGGTGGACAAGAATTAACTCCAGAACGAGCAGCTAAACTAGTTTCTGGTTGGGTGCTAACCAAGCTAAATGGAGTGCTTTCGACTCATAAGCTGGACCTCGAAACCATGAAGGTTGATCCAGAAAACATGGCTGAACTGTTAACCATGGTTCACAACAACCAAGTAACTGGAACCAATGCCCTGCTTATTCTAGAAGAGATGGTTTTGACTGGTATCGACCCATCACAAGTCATGAAAGAAAAAAATCTCGGACAAATGGACGATATTGATGCCTTACGTGAAGCTGCCCAACAGGCTATCGCTAACAATCCAAAAGCAGTCGAAGATTGGCGTGGTGGCAAAACTACAGCTGTTCAATTCCTGGTTGGTCAAGTAATGAAGATAACTCGTGGTAAAGCTCCACCCGAAGAAGCTAGACGAATTTTAGAAGAGGAGTTAGGGAAGCTTTAACAATTCTTCATTCTTCTCCAAAAAATCCTAAACCTGTAATCTCGATCCTTCTTTCGCGTTAGATAAGACAAAAAGACCCAGCATTTGCCAGGTCTTTTTTGTTCTTTATTCTAAGCCTCGCTCTTGGGTAGAATTTTGAACATTCCGGTTCCGCAGGCTGGGCAAATGCCCTTCATTGCCGGACGGGTTCCGCCTCCCTTAGCGGGCATTGCGACTTTTACTGCGTCCTTCATAGGCTGTTTAGCCTTGCACTTGACGCAGTAGCCGATGACTTCTTCGGCCATAAATTTCTCGTTAGAGAATAAGTTCTACCCTTAGACTAGCATATAAACCGTTTTTTGGCCAGTAAAACCCAATAAAAACGGGTCTATTTCTCATCTTTTAAAACCAAATTGAAATCATCAATTAAACTAAATTTGGCTAAAACAAGGCAATTTTAAGAATTTAACCAAGAAACCTCCGAACCAGCCCTTGAGCCTGAGAATTACCTCGAATCCACTTGATCCTAGGGTCACGTCGCAACCAAGTTAATTGACGACGAGCATAGTGCCGAGTATCACGTTTAATGAGCCGAAAAGCCTCTTCCGGGCTGCAATTTTCAGAAAAAACACCAGCCAACTGAGCATAGCCGAGCGAAGTTGCAATTCTAGAGTCTAAACCATAGCGACGAAACATCCGTTGAGCCTCTTCGACTAGTCCATGATCGGCCATCCAATCCACTCGAGCATCAATCCGACGATAAAGTTCGTTTCTGGGACGATCAGTGCCTAGTTGTAACCATTCGAATTGTGGACGACCTTGTCCTTGTTGTTTCGAAAATGGTTTACCTGTTACCTGTTGAACTTCCAAGGCACGCACAATGTATCGACGATTATTCGAACTAATACGTCCGGCGTAGTCGGGATCAACTTTAAACAACCGGCCATACAGTTTGGCAGTACTGTGCTTTTCTAGTCTATTCCTGAAGTCATGGTTCGGTGCAACTTCCGGACCAGTAAAATTATCGATGACTGCTCGAATATACAAACCAGTACCTCCAACCAAGATCGGCAGTCGTCCACGTGAAGAGATTTCCTTTAGTCGCCATTCAGCACGCCGCTGATATTCAACCAAGGTCAATGGATGTCCAGGTGATTCACTACCAAGTAGATAGTGTGCCACATCTTCTACAACATAAGCGCGTCGCCGATGATTGTTATAACTCTTCCATTTTCCAGATGGAATATCTGTGCAAATCGCCGTACCACGATACAACTGTCGCGAATCAGCTGAAACGATTTCACCACCAAACTCCTTAGCTAAGGCTACGGCCAGTGCCGTCTTACCCGAGGCGGTTGCTCCAACCACAGCCACAGCTTTAGGCAACACACCAATAATTAAACTTTTTTTATTAGCAGTAACTTTTCTATTTCTAGTTACAGTCATATTCAAAAACCTAAACAACCAATAACCCTAGATCATCTGTCCATCTAACACCCACTCACGAGCTGTATCAATTCGAACCATGATCGTGCGTCCAATAAAATTCACAGAACCAGGAAATCGAACTATTTTCATATCCCAAGAATTTCCCGAGCAAATACCCTGGCTATTACAATTCTCAACTAACACTGAGACTGTTTGTCCGGCATATTTCTGATTCCGCCGCCTAACCGTCTCCTCCATGAGGTCATGCAACCGACGCCAACGTCGCTTCTTGTCGTCGCGGGTAACGTCATCTTTAAAAGCACGCCAGGCTGGAGTACCAGTTCGTGGGCTATATATAGCAAGGTAAGCAATGTCGAAGTCAACCTCACGATAAAGCGAGACTGTTTCCTCGAACATCTCCTCAGTCTCACCACAAAAGCCGACGATGATATCAGTTCCTAAACAAATCTCCGGCTTACGCTCATGAATACGACGAATAACGTTCAGAAAATCGGCCCGACTATATTTACGGTTCATCTTCCGCAACATCTCGTCACTCCCCGACTGAACCGGCAAATGCAAATAATTAGCCTGTTTGGGTAAAGCCAAAGCATCGATAACTTGATCGGTCATACTGTTCGGATGTGGTGCAGTAAAATGAACACGACCAAGACCCTCGAACTGATTAACCTCCCAAAGTAGGGCTGCAAAGTGATCGGTATAAGGATTGTCCTTAGAAAAACCTTCCGGATCTGGTGCTCGATAACTATTCACAGTTTGCCCTAATAGAGTTACCTCGGACACACCAGAGGCAGCCAGAGCACGCACCTCAGCTAAAATATCGGCGGCTGGACGATTTTTCTCGAGACCACGAGCATAGGGCACGACGCAATAAGTACAAAAATTGTTGCAGCCGGTCTGAATACTAACAAAAGCTTGATATGGACTGGAATAACGTGGAGCTATCTTCAAATATTCCTGAGGTCTTTTAGTATCATCAACATCAATCAATCTCCGCTCAACCAACCATTGCGGTAGATGGACCATGTCCGCAGTAGGAAAAAACAAATCAACGTCCGGAAGTTTGGCCCTAATCCGCCCATCAGTGTCACGTCCAGCCATGCAACCAGTCACACCGACGATCAGCCGAGGATTCGTCCGCTTCAGCTCGGCCAACTCTCTCACCCTACCAAAAACCCGATCCTCAGCGGCCTGGCGGACCGAACAGCTGTTTAAAATCACCAAATTCGCCTCCTCTGGCCGATCGACCTCCTGCAGACCCAATGAATCCAAAAGTGAGGCTAGACGTTCAGAGTCCGATTTATTCATCTGACAGCCCAGTGTGATAAGATGATACTTAACCTGCAACATAAAACATTTCTAACAGCGAAAACCAACCGCCAGCATAACTATCCACCTTCAGTTAGTCAACCTAAAAATAGGTTAATAGATATTTGTTAAAAAGCTTAAAATCTTCAAAAAATAACGCATTTTAAGCAAAAATATTGACGAAAGACGATTTTTGTGCTAAAGTAAGGTTGATTTATAATCTTATTATAAACCGTCTATGACTACAGCAAGACGGCAAAAAACTACTAAACCCAAACCTATGGGAGAACGACCCAGTCCAATCCCCGAAGATGTAGAAACGATGAGCGAGGCAACCGCCCGTCAAATTGAGAAAACAACACAACGAAAAGGTGGAAAAATAGTTGACCTACCTCCTCTCACCTCTGATGAGGAAGTAATCGAACTTTCCGAAGATGATTTGTTTTTTGTTCCACCTCCTCTACCACAAGATGAGGCTGATTTAGATTTAGCTGAACTAAAAAAAGAAGGGGATAACCTGGCTACCAAGGAAAACCAGCGTCTTGAAGCGGAAAAAATCAGACAGGAAAAAATAACCGAAGAACAAAGAAAAGCGACAGAAATGTCGAACAAGATGCAGCGGGAAGCTAGAGAACAGGCCCGAGACCAAAGATGGGCTGAAAGAAGCCAAGAAATCAAAGATGAAAACCACATCCAAGTAGAGGCTTGGAAAAAAACCCAAACTGCTAAAGAGGCAGCTCTTGAGAAAATATTACGAGCGGATGACGTAAAGAAAGAGCAGGAGAAGGCTAAAGAACAATCCCAAAAAGACCGTCTTTCCATGAAAAAAATGGCCGAAGAGGCCCAAAATAGGAAAGTTAGTGGTAGTACGGTCGAAAAAGCCAGACAGCAACGAGCCGAAATCCAACGTCAGCAAACAAAAGCATTTGAAGCTGGACGTGCAGCCGCTGCTCAAAAATTGGCTGAACAAACCTTGGCCGAAGCTGATCAATTAGCCGCTATTGCGGCCGAACGCAAACGGATCGAACTATTAGAGGCACTAGACAAAGACGAACGAGAGGCTCTCGCTGAAGAACAGGAGCGCCAGCGTTTGGCCCGAGAAAAGAGAGAAGGTATTATTGCTGGTAAGGAAGCCTTTGATGCTGAGCAGGCACAAATTAAAGGTACTGAACAATGGAAATTGCGTCGCAACGAATCATTTACTGATAGTCAATTGATCAGAGAGTCTGCACTTCAGCATGCGGTACAGGGTACTAGCGAAAAAATGGGTATGGAGATAAATTTCCTTACCGATTCTCGCGATGCAGCAACAGCTCAACTTTTCACTTTTGGTATTAAAGATGCAGATACCTATCTTGAAAATTTGGCTACTTCTCGTTGGGCTCAAGCTAAGCATGCACTAAAAATGCTTAGTCCTGGCTTCCGACAAACCTGGAAAGCTTTTGAAGATGTGGACCGACAGCTACAAGCCGCCATTAAAGATCAAAATTTTCCTGATGCTAAGAGTATAAAAACACCGAGAAGAGACAATTCTCGTGGTAGTGACGGTGGTACTTTCATCGGAAACCTGCACGTTTAAACTAACGAGGAACATCAAGACGTCGGACCGCCAGTCCGGCGTTTTGTATTAGGAAAATCTCTACCTTAAGTTCATAATAGATCCCCACGGGCAAGCCCGTGGTACTACTCCAGCACAAGCTTCGCTTGACCCATTCAACCACGCCCAAGGGCGTGGTCTTTTGGGTTAGTTGATAAAAATAAGCCAAAGTTAGGGTTGACTCCCCGACTCCAAGATGCTACCTTAACCAGTCCAAGCAAGTCGTTCGTCCAACAACGAACAGGAGGATAAAATGGACAACAAAGTTATCAACCTAAAACAAAGGAAAACAGACACCTCCAAGCTGGAGCTGATAGAGCAAGTTCTTCTGGCAATCGTCTCAGGAATCAGCTTGCATCTTGGGTTGATCGTTAGTCATACCACAGAAACCGAAGATCTGTTCAATTGGCTGAGTCAATGTCGCTGGCGAGTGCTTCACCTAAGGACGGGAAAAAGGACATCCACTGGAAGAAGCTCAAGGTGGAATGTCGTTGGGATTGAAGAGGATAAAGATGGTGGGCGATCGCTGCTGCGAATCAACATCGATCTCTATCCCCTCTTCCCGAACATTGGGGAATTGAACTATGATCAGCTGTTCCGAATTCGGCTGATTACCCCATCCGGACTCCAGCAAGATTTCTTCAACACTCCGTTTCAACTTAAAGAAGGGGTGTCTGAGCGAGGAAACAACCCCTCCGACCAAACAAAAAGAAATCGTCCCAAACGACGACCATTACATCTAAAGGTGGTCTCATGACAAAAACTTTCTCTCTTGAACGCGCTACGGCGCGTTTCTTTTTATCTTTGAGTCTATCTATAAGCTTAGCGAAGTTCAAGCGACCAATGCACCACTCGACAGGTATTGATGAAGTGCCTTGTTGGGTGTTAGATACCCAAGCGATTTTCGGGGAAGGTT
>MGFG01000024.1 GCA_001791745.1 Candidatus Uhrbacteria bacterium RIFOXYC2_FULL_47_19
AACTGCGAGTGTGGCGAGCAGTATCCGGGACCCAGGAGTAAAAAGATTGGGATTAGCTTCTGGATCCCGGATATTACTCACTACGCTCGTAATTCCGGGATGACAAATAGAGGAGAGTGACCCTGTGAAGGCACTCAGCAAGATTTGACCCCAAAAAGAAAGTCCAGACCTTATGAGTCCGGACTTTCATGTGGTGGGTCGGCCGGGGCTCCCCCTCGCTCCGACTCGGGTACCGGGGCGGCTGCGCACCGGACGCTGCGCCAGCTCGCGTCCTCTCGCCGCCCTTCTCGCCCCTGTCTAAACAAAAAATATCAAAAAAAGAAAGTCCAGACCTTATGAGTCCGGACTTTCATGTGGTGGGTCGGCCGGGGCTCGAACCCGGGACCTTCGGCTTAAAAGGCCGCTGCTCTACCAGCTGAGCTACCGACCCACAATTACTGCAACTCGCAACAGCAGCCCAAGGTTAGCAGAAAGAAACAAACTTTAAAAGCCCCCAAGGAACCGAGCTCTATTGCTTGATAAATCCTTTAACAAAGACGTAAACCAAAAAGACGTCCAATCCAAAGACGTCTTCTTACTATTCTATTTCGAATATCTACAATTCTGGCACGGCCTGAGAGTACTGATCATACCTAGACTGAATAGACTCAACCAAATACTGCCAATCATCATCGTCGTCGATCCCCATTGAATCACGCTTCTCTTCAAGAATCTCCTCAACTAAGTCATGCCACTCCTCACGAGTAAAGGCACCATCGGCCTCAGCTCGGTCTTTTACCTCCTCATAGAGGTCTTCAATACTGAACGTTAAATTATCCATAGCTATAACGGTGAAAATTTAAAATTTAATCGTCGGGTGAAAGAATAGCATAAGGCAATCTAGACAGTAACCCTCTTACTCACAACCTTACCGATCAGATTGTCTTCGATGATGTACAGCAGCCAAAACCAAATCAGTAACTAATTCAGTTGCTTGAGGATTGCTCAACTTATGCATAGCCAAAGACAAGCTACCAAGCTGTTCCCGATCGCTACAAATGGAGCTAATCAGTTTAGCTAAATCAACAGCGGAAGAATTTTGACTAAACCTAACCGCTGCATCGGCCTGAACAAATAACTCAGCATTGTCCTCCTGGTGTGTCCCAGGCATAGGTACGATTACAGCTGGTCTACCTAATGCAGCTAACTCAGTCAATGTCCCCATTCCAGCTCTGGTCACAACCAGATCAGCAACAGCTAGGGCCGACGGCATCCTCTCATTCAAAAAGTCAAACTGCAAGTACATACCGATCCAATTAGGTGGCTGAACCATTTTATTCAACCCAGTGATATGCATTACTTGGAAATCTGACCTTAAAAAAGGCAAAGTTTCGACTATTAATTGATTTAGAGCTGCTGCACCCGTTCCTCCCCCTAAAACCAAAACAATCGGTCGATTGGCTGATAAGCCAAACAGCTCGTAACTATTTTCTTTGGCAGCCTTCAAAATTTCAATTCTGATTGGATTCCCGGTAAGGACCGTTCGTTGACTATAAAAATCATGCAATGACTTTTTAAAAGAAACGGAAACAGATGTTGCGAACGGCGCAGACAATCTATTAGCTAAACCTGGCCGCCAATCGAGTTGATGAATATGAACTGGAATCCTAAGTAACCAAGCTGCCCAGGTTACTGGTACTGCCACAAAACTTCCAGCGTGAAATACCACATCCGGTCTCCAGTTATGTAACACCAACAACGAATCAAACAAGCCCCACAATATACGAAAAGGTAAAACCAAATTCTGCCAAGTTAACCAACGACGCAAACGTCCAGAAGTAATCACCTTGAACTCAACACCAAACCGCTCTACCAACTTACGTTCCGGACCCCTCTTAGTTCCAACCCACAACAATTCAACACCCGAATCACGCTTGCATAATTCCTGAACCACAGCCAAAACAGGAGTAACTGACCCTAACGTTCCTCCCCCAGCTAAAAGAACCCTCATACTCTTACCATTCTCTTAGTACCAGACCGAGAGGAATCCTCGATCTGACGGGATACATTAGCAACAATACCCATTGTGGCCAACATGACCATGAGTGCCGTACCTCCGTAACTCATAAAAGGTAGTGGTAACCCGGTCATCGGGAACAAACCAATCATCGAACCGACGTTAAGTATGACTTGCGCGAACATCCAACAAGCAATACCACCGACCAACAGACGGCCAAAACGGTCCGGTGCGCGTTTGGCTAAGACAGTTAAACGCAATAAAAACAAAACCAATAAGACTATGATAATCGCCATGACCACAAATCCCAACTCCTCGGCCATAACGGCAAAAATTGAGTCACCAATTACTTCTGGTAAATACATATACTTCTGACGTGAGTGTCCCAAACCCAAGCCAAACAAACCACCTGATCCAATCGCTAGATAGGCTTGATTAATATGATAACCAATACCCTGTGGATCGAATTCTGGATGCAAAAAAGACATTAATCGGTTCGCACGATATGGTTTAATCTTAATCAATATCCAGAGAACTAAGGCACCAGATGATGCCAAACCAAACAAGTGAGACCATGGTGCTCCAGCCAGCATGAATGTCAATCCGGCTAACGAGGCGATAGCAATCAAACTTCCCAGATCTGGCTGCAAAACTATAAGTACCGAAACCAAACCCAGAGCTACTAAAAATGGGACCAATCCCAACTGAGGGTCTCGTAAATCATCTGGATCCAAATCACCAAAACGATCAGCTAGAAATAATAGTAGTGACAATTTAACCAACTCAGCCGGCTGAAAAGAAAATCCGGCCAAATCAATCCAACTATGTGATGTTCCCCAGTCCGCTCCAATTCCAGGAATAAAAACCAACAATAATAAAAAAATGGAAAAATAAAAGAACGGACGTACCAATCGACGCAAAGCCCGATAATCGATATGAGACAACAAAAAGAACATAACAACTCCCGGCAGCAGACCAAAAAATAACTGATGCCGGACATACCAATATGGATCCTCAAACTTCTGATAAGCAATGGGGCCAGAAGCTGAAATCAACATGACCATACCCAATAATAAGAATAGGCCCAAAAAGACTAGAAACTTCCTGTCGATGCGGTTATCGGCCATAGTCCAATTTATGTAGGCGACATATCAAAAAATACATACTTTCTCTCGACCTAAAAATTACCGTTTTTTAGGTCGTCGTCCACTACCTGACTTGAGAATTAGAGGCAATACTTCAGTAACATCACGAACGAAAATAAATTCTAGTTCAGATCTAATTTCGGCCGGCACATCGACTAGGTCACGACGATTATCGACTGGCATGATTATCCGCTTTAGCCCAGCCCTGTGCGCTGCCAAACATTTCTCCTTGACTCCACCAATCTCCAAAATCCGACCGCGTAACGTAATCTCTCCAGTTAATCCAACACGACAATCAGTTCGATTACCACCCAGCAACGAAATCACAGCCACAGCCATGGCTACACCGGCCGATGGTCCATCCTTTGGAATAGCACCAGCTGGGACATGAATATGGACATCGCTACTTCGATGAAATGAACTATCAAGTCCTAGACGTTCAGCAATCGAACGAACATAGGAAAAAGCGGCCTGCGCTGATTCCTGCATAACATCACCTAGCTGTCCGGTCAAAATAAGCTTGCCTCGTCCAGGCATGAGCGTAGCTTCGATCTGTAAAATCTCACCACCAGCTTCGGTCCAAGCTAACCCATTAACCACGCCAACTTCATCTCTCTCGGTTGCCTCAACATGAGAAAAACGCCGAGGTCCCAAAAAGGATTCTAAATCAAATGGTTTAACTGGTAATGACACTGAACGTTTCTCAACTGTGGCCTTAGCCAACTTGCGGCAAACAGCTAAAATCTCGCGTTCTAGGTTACGCACTCCTGCTTCACGAGTATAGGAACGAATTAATGTTCGTAAAGTGTCATCAGATAACCGTCCGTTCTGTCTAGTCAAACCATTGGCCTTAATCGACTTCGGGGCTAAGTAACCCTTGGCAATCTCCAATTTTTCACGTTCGGTGTAACCGAGAAACTCGATCGTCTCCAGTCGATCACGCAAAGCCGGTGGGATGGTATCGAGCATGTTAGCAGTAGTAATGAACAATACTTCCGACAAATCGAACGGTACCTCTAAATAATGATCTGAAAACTCAGAATTCTGTTCCGGATCAAGAACTTCGAGTAGGGCAGACGATGGATCACCACGAAAATCAGCACCGAGCTTGTCTATCTCGTCTAACATAAAAACAGGATTACGACTACCAACTGTAGCCAACCCCTGAATGATACGGCCGGGTAGAGCACCAACGTACGTTCGTCGGTGTCCGCGTATCTCCGCCTCGTCATGCACCCCACCTAAACTCAAACGATGAAAACGTCGTCCCATGGCCGCCGCTATTGAACGTCCAATGGAAGTTTTACCTGTACCGGGAGGTCCGACGAAACACATAATGGTTCCACCAGTACGACCAGTCAGCTTCTGCACAGCCAAATATTCCAACACTCGTTCTTTTACCTTCTCTAATCCGTAATGATCACGGTTCAACTTATCGCGTGATTTTCCAATATCTATGTCCGACTCATCCTTTGTGCTCCAAGGTAAATCACAAAGCCACTCGAGATAAGTACGCACATAAGAAGACTCCGGACTAAAAGATGGCATGGATTGTAAACGCCGATGTTCTTTGAGAGCCTTTTCCAATACTGTCTCAGGTAGACCGGCCGCTAATAACCTCTCCTCGATACCTTCATCGTCTGTTTTACCACTCAAACTTTCCAATTCCCTTTCAACTGACTTGAGTTGCTCGCGTAGAAAGACCTCGCGTTGCATCTTATCGAGTTCTTTGCCGGTATCAGCCTGAATCTTGGATGCCATCTGCAAAATCTTGACCTGTCGTCCAAGTGCTTGACCAACACGTTCGAGTTTTTCTTCGACTGTCACTGCTTCTAATATTTCCTGCTTTTCATCAACACTAAATTCAACATTGGCCGCAATTAAATCCCCGAGTAGCCATGGATCACTCATATTCAAAATGACCAATAGTACATCGAAAGAAACGCTAGCACCCATACTGACCACCCGACGAAACTGGTTCAATACACTATAGGTTAACGCTTCAACTCTCTCGGTTTTTAAACTATCGGGGTTGGGTATGGGACTGACTGAAACATAAAGACTTGATTTGCCAGCGATGACCGATTTGATGCTGACCCGCATCTCACCCTCAACCAAAACGCGAACCGTACTATCGTCCTGCTTAATCAATTCTCGAACCTTAGCTAGTGTACCGATTGTCCTAATATCCTGAGGAGTCGGATTCTCGGTATTCGAATGACGTTGGGCCGCTAGTACTATCAAGCGTCCATGCCTCATGGCCTCATTAAGCGCCTTTATCGATCTATCTCGTTTGACGACAATAGGCATCGCCACATGCGGAAAGATGACCGTATCTCTCAATGGTATAAAAGGTAGACGTTTCGGATTTAAATTTTCCAACAGGTCATCGACCACGTTGTCATCTTTATTTGTCATGTTTTCTATTTAAGAAATACGCAATGGACTAGCTCAAGAAAAAAATCCAAAATCGACTGCTGCGAGCATTAGTCCAACGACCGAAGTAACTCCAGCAATAACCCAAAAACGCATCACAATCTTAGGCTCGGACCAACCGATAGCCTCAAAGTGATGATGAATAGGTGAAGATCGAAAAATCTTTTTACCACGAAGCCGCTTAGAAAGAATCTGTAAAATTACAGAAGCCGACTCCAATACAAAAACGAAGCCAATAATCGGCAGCAGTAAGGCGGTATTGGTCAACATAGCTACCACACCTAAAGTAACACCCAAAGACATTGCCCCGGTATCGCCCATAAAAAACCGAGCTGGATTAATGTTAAACCACAAAAACGCCGAGAGAGCTCCGACGATCGCACTGCAGAATGCAGCAAGATCAATCCGACCCTGCATAAAAGCAATGGCTCCAAAAGTTGCGAAACTAGAAAGTAATACTCCTCCGGATAGACCATCAAGTCCATCAGTTTCATTGACTGAAAACGATGTAGACACGATCACTAAAATGAAAGCCGGGATATACCACCAACCGATATTGAAATTACCAACGAATGGCACGCGTAACAGATCCCAATCAAGTTTAAAATAAAACCATAAAGCACCAATCGCTGCGATAATCGTATATATAAGAAGACGATGTCTCATCTTCAGGCCGCCACCATGTGGACCAATACCTCGAACATTAAAATAATCGTCAACCAGACCAACTAAAGCCGAAGCAACTAGCACTCCCAACGGGAGTAAAGTCTGTGAACGCGACAAAAAATTAAATCCAGAAAAGAATGGCCCACCGAACCACCGTTCACCGAGAAAGAAGAATAAAGCCAAAACCAGCACCGTCACCCAAATCAACAATCCACCCATTGTAGGAGTTCCAGCTTTTTTACGATGCAACTTGGAAAAAATCGGAGCTGAACTCTCATCTCTAATTTTCTTACCTAGTCGATATTTATACAGGAAACCAGTTAGAAACGGAGTCCAAGAAACAGCCACCAGAAACGAGACGGCGGTTAGAAAAAAAATTTTAATTATGCCAAATAGTTCCATCTTTAGAATATGTAAGGCTAAACCTGAATAATCAACCTTAACCGTTAAGCAGGACGGCCATTACCCCTCCTACAGCAAAAACCACCTCCAAAAACACGGTGGTCCACATTATAACTAACCCAAGTAGGCGATGACTACGGGCCAACCGACCGGACAGTACCGCATTAACCAAAAACGTAGCAAGTCCAAACCCAGGAAAGACGAACAACTTCCACCAAACATCAATCCAATCAATCCCCAAGGCGGCGGTGTAGTGCAAGCGCAAAAAATCAAGCGTTCCTAGACGACTAATCGAAAACCAAAGCAGAAAAAACCAATGTACTAAAAGAATGATTAGCGATAGAACAGCCGCCAGTTCAGCCTTACGACTGTACAGTCCGAAAAGGCGCTCCAAACGCCCTTCTCCATATATTCGTGGTCTCCAAATCATAAATCATTATCCTTACTCAAGGATGGTAGCATCGGCCTTGACCGTATTCAAGGTCGACGAATCGACATGGTAACTATTTTTTTTTGATGATGTTCAAGCAAAGACGATAGTCAGCGGTAACTATCCTGTGCTAAAATTGCAGTGAACTATGCTATCAGATGAATTACTAAAAAAGATCCTGCGCGAAACTAAAACTTTCGACAGTAAGGGTCTTAAACAATTGGAGAAAGAAATGCGGGATCATGATCCCGACATGACCTTCGAGGCGTTTCTGCTCAAAGAAAAGAAAATGCCCGAAGAGATGCTCTACCGCATAGCTGCTCAGTTCTACAAACTACCTTTTGTTAGTCTCCGCGAAAAACCGATTCGACGCGATGTATTGTTCTTAATTCCAGAACAAATCGCTGCCTCGCATAAACTAGTCGCTTTTGATCGAACTGAAAATGAACTGTCGGTCGCTACTCTTGAACCAACGGACCTTCAAACTTTTGAATTCATCAAACGCAAAACAAATCTCAAATTGGTCATTCATTACACCAATCCATCTTCCTTCGATCAAGCTCTCAAACAGTATCGACAGTCACTTTCAGCCGAGCTTGGAGCTCTAACATCAGTTCCAGCTAAAGATGAAGAAAGTATCGATCCTAGCGAAGAAAGAGAACTATCGAAACTCGCCGAAGATATACCAATTATCCGAGTAGTCGATTCCATCCTAGAACACGCCATACTAGAAGGTGCATCCGACATCCACATCGAACCCACAGAAAAAGATGTTGTGGTTCGTTTTCGAGTTGATGGGGTATTACGTCCGGTCATGACCTTTCCTCAACTAGTGGCGGCGGGTATTGTCGCTCGCATCAAAATCCTATCCAACCTAAAACTCGACGAGCATCGTCTACCACAAGACGGACGTTTCAAAATAGAAAATCAAAACTACAAATTCTCGATGCGTGTATCGATACTACCAGTCCAAGACGGAGAAAAAATCGTCATGCGTTTACTATCCGAGACCGCCTCGGCTTTAACTTTAGACCAGCTTGGATTCCGCCCTGAGACTCAGGAAATCATGATGCGTAACATTAAAAAGCCGCACGGTATCATCTTGGTTACTGGACCAACCGGTTCCGGTAAATCAACCACGCTCTATTCTATCCTTGGCATATTGAACACCCCTCAGGTGAACATTTCGACTATTGAAGATCCAATCGAATATCGCATGGAAGGAGTGAATCAAAGCCAGGTCAATCCTAAAATCGGTTTCACTTTTGCTGGCGGTCTACGTGCCTTACTTCGCCAGGACCCGAATGTCATTATGGTTGGTGAAATCCGTGACGAAGAAACCGCCGGCATTGCCGTCCAGGCTGCCATGACCGGTCACCTGGTTCTTGGAACACTTCACACCAACGATGCAGCGACTTCCCTGCCCCGTCTAGCAGACATGAAAGTACCCCTGTTCTTGATTGCTTACACAGCTAACTTGATTGTTGGACAACGTCTAGTACGCAAAGTTTGTCAAAACTGTTTGCGCTCGTATCGACTACAAAAGCACGCTATTGACGAATTACGTAAGGAAATGGACATAGACGCAATCTGGAAAACTCTCCGTGATCATAAATTTGTTGAAAAGGATCAAAAAATCGAGGACACCAACTTTTGGCGCGGTTCTGGTTGCAACCAATGTGACAATGATGGCTATAAAGGACGCATGGGAATCTATGAAGTACTTGAAGTTTCAACGACCATTAGTAACTTGATCAACGAAAATGCTAGTGCGGACAAAATTAAACAACAAGCCATCGAAGAAGGCATGATCACTATGTTGGAAGAAGGCTTCATGAAAGCCATCAAGGGTGCAACTACTCTAGAAGAAGTCCTTCGAGTAACCAAAGACTAAGATCGAACCTCCACTGATTAAAGACGGCAGCCATAACCGACGTCAGCCCGCTTAGAGCGTGGCTTTCAAATTTACATGAACGTCATCGACAAAATAAATTTCTGGTTGATTCGAAATACTTCAGTACCACTGACGCAAAAGGTTTTTTTTACCGAGAACATGAAGGTCATGATCCACGCCGGACTCTCCATGTCCGAAGCATTGAACACCTTGGCACTACAGTCGGAATCGAAAGCGTTTCGTCGAATCATTACCGAAATCAAATCAGATGTAGAGGCTGGAAAATCACTATCAGTCGGATTGGCCAAATTCCCAAAATCGTTTCCTGATATCTACTGCAGCATGGTTCAAGTTGGTGAAATGTCCGGCACACTGGAAAATGTTCTGAACGAGTTAACCCAGCAGATGAAAAAAGATCACAAACTGCGTTCAAAGGTAAAGGGCGCCATGACTTATCCGATTGTAATTTTGGTTGCCATGACCGGTATCACTATCGGACTCTTAGTCTTTGTACTACCTAAACTCCTAGTCATCTTTAAAGATTTTGGAGAGACGGTAAAACTCCCACTGGCCACGCGCATACTCATGGGAGTTAGTGACTTCGTTCAAAACAATGGCCTACTAACCGCAGTAGGAGTGGTAGTTTTGATTATTCTTATTACCCTATCCGCCCGCACTAAGAGAGGACAATATTTTTATCACTGGCTCTTTCTTAATTTACCAATTCTCGGACCGATTACACGAAAAGTAAACCTAGCTCATTTTTCACGAACCATCTCTGGGCTAATGCGTACCGATATTCCAGTAGTTCAAGCCTTTGAAATCACTTCCAAAGTGGTGGGTAATGTTTTCTTCCATGATGCCATCCTTTCTGCCTCAGAAAGAGTAAAAAAAGGCGCAACCATTGCTGAAGGACTAGGACTTCATCCCAAAGTGTTTCCGCCACTAGTAGTGCAGATGGTAATGGTTGGTGAACGGTCCGGAAACGTCGATGACCTACTAGCTGACATCGCCGACTTCTATGAAGCACAAGTCGACAATGTTCTGGACTCGCTATCATCAATCATTGAACCAGTTCTGATTCTGATCCTAGCCTTCATGGTTGGTGGTATTGCCCTAGCGGTCATCACGCCAATGTACGCCCTGACCGAGGCTATGGCCGAATCATAATGCTCCACCAAAAAAAGAAAAAAAGAATCTCTCAACTTTCACAGCTTGTAACCAACTCAACTGCTGGTTTTACACTCCTTGAAGCACTTGTAACCATTGGTCTAGTAGCAATGCTACTCTCAATCTTCACTGCACTTACTACGGCTGTTCATTACGTTTCTTATACCAGATTCAATTTTCAGGCAGCTAGCTTCATCCAAGAAGGGCTAGAGTCACTACGTATTGTTGATTTCGATAACCTAACCACCAGAGAAAACGGTCGACTTCTCGGACAGGCCTTCAATCGAGGATATTGGACTGTAACTAATGACGTATTAAGAATCGCTGTCCCCGAATCGAACTTCATTAACGAAACCGGATTAGCAATACTACCAGGCAGCTATCGAGATGACTTTACTTTCACTACTCAAATTATGGTTAATGCCGGTTCACCTATAGGTTGGGGAACTGGAATAGCTCTACGTTACCGTGATTCTGAAAACCACTATCGTTTTCGCTTTACGTCTGGAGGACTAGCCTTTGATCGAGTTTACCAGGGTGTTGTGCAAACACTTTGGACCCAAGGTGGTGGTTACAATCCTGGTATTTGGTACACCCTAGAAGTCGAAGCTACTGGTGATCAATTCATATTGAAACGTAATGGCCTAGTTTTAACCACAGTAGTCGATGCAACGCTTTCTTCTGGAGATTTAGCTCTACTATCACTTAACGAAGCAATCTCAGACTTTGATAATGTAGTTATCTTAGGTGATGAACCTGGTTCATGGAATTTTGATAATGACGAGGAAGGTGAAATACCAGAGGATTGGCGACGTTTTAGCCCCTTCGATCTTCCTAGTGGAAACGCCACACTGACTATTTCTGACTATCTTAATCAACCTGACATGAAGCAGGTCTCAATGACAGTATCCTGGACCGAAGCAGGGCGACCAAAAACTATGACCGGGTCGTCAATCATTGTTCGTTAGCATGAAAACTACTCAACAACAATCCAGAATCTCCCAATCCTGGCCTGGTTTCAGTCTAGTCGAGGTTATTGTTGTTTTGGGTGTAATGACACTTATACTGGTAATGGTCATCCAAATTTTCATGGTCAGCTACGACACCTACGCCAAGCAGTCGGCTCGGGCAAACAACGACTCCGGTATTATGTTAGCGACGCGCACTATATCCGAAACAACAAGAGGTGCACTTTCGATACTCACAAATAAAACCATTAATGGAACCAACTACACATCATCGTCTGACGAACTAGTCCTGGCATTAGCAACAATCGATGAAAACGGCAATCTCATTGAAGATGAGACAGATTACGTTGCCTACTACCGCAATGATTCAAATCCGAATGAAATTTTGGTCGATATTGAATCAGCACTTGGTAGCTATCGGACAACAGGGAAAAAACTAGTCACTGATAATAACGTAATACTCACCTTCCGCTACGATAATCAAGACTTAGGGCAGGTGCGTAGGGTCTCAATTTACCTAAAAAACGAGCAAACAATACGAACAACTACTGTTGAAACTGAAGCTTGGAGTTCGATTTTCCTTCATAATCAATGAGAGGCATGAACGACTTACAAAAAAAATCAACTAAACCACAAAGTGGCTTTACCTTAATTCTGTCGGTCGTTCTTTTATCCGTTATAATGGTCGCCGGTATTGAACTACTTAATTACGCCTCCTCTGGACGACAGGTTACCAAGCGTTATCAAACATCGGTCAATACATTTCAACTAGCTGAATCAGGACTACAAAAAGCTATCTTTTGTCTGAACGCTGAAAATGGAGCGGCTTGCGGTGGCAATTTCGGCGAACTTTACACTGGAGAGAGTGGTTTAATGTTCGGAGACGGCATAATAAATATAGAAATTATAGGCTCCGGTGACGAACGTGAAATCACAGCGACTGGATTAGGACCAACCGGTGAATCAACATCAATCAAAAGTTCGATCTCTAGAGCACCGTCCATAAACACAGAAACACAATTTGAATACTCACTAATGGTAATGAATAGCGTTAGTTTCAGTAACAATGCCACAATTAATGGCGGACCGGTCTACTCGAACACTAACTTCACCTGCGGTAACAATGCCGAAATCGAAAATGACGTCTATATTTCTTTACCAGGTGGTAAACTCGATAACTGCGAAGTTGGAGGAAATGCCTATGCTGACAAAATAGAAGATTCAGAAATCGAAGGAGACTGTTTCTATGACAGTTATTGGGTGGGAAGTGACTGTGAAGGAACCAGACATTCCAGCCAACCAACACCAATTCAAAAGGCACTACCAACTCTTGATGAAGAATTTTGGCATCAACAAGCTCTTATTGGTGGAACAATCGATGGTAACTACTCACCGCCCGACAATAGCTTCCTTGGTCCAATAAAAATTAACGGTAATTTAACACTAGATAATAACTGTGACGTCACTATGCTTGGACCGATTTGGGTCACAGGCAATGTAATTCTTTCGAACAACTCTACTATTACACTGGATTCTTCGTTTGGTTACAGTGGATCAGTGCTCATGGCCGATGGCACTTTCAACTTCTCCAATAATTCCCAGCTGAGTGGTAGCGGACAACCAAATAGCTATATCGTGGTCTATACTTCCAACGCAACCGATGCTGCTATCAACGTCAATAACAACGCCGGAGCAGCCGTTTATCTGGCACCCAATGGAAAAGTAACACTTAGTAACAACGCCGGTGCTATCGCTGTAGCCGCCAACCGTGCCGCACTTAGCAACAACGCCGAGATTAACTACGACCCAGAGGGCCAACTAACAGAAATGGAATTAATGATCCATTCAATTGAAGCCTCTGGTTGGAATCTAGATGAGGGAACCTGGCGCAAATTCTGAATGAACCCTATATGACCAAACGAAATTTAAACAATGAACAAGTCAACAACCACTGCTTACAAGATGGGTTCATGTTGCCATTTATAATGATAATTACTGCCCTAATAGTCGTGGCTGGACTGTCTTTATTATCTTACGCTTCCTCTACTGGACGTACTAAAAAATTGGTGCGAGAAGAATTCATGGCCCTACAATCAGCTGAGGCTGGACTAAGCAAAGCTATTTTTTGTCTAAATGCCCAAAACGGCGATGGTTGTGGTGGAACATTTGGCTTAGCCTACGTAGGAGAATCAGATGTAATCATGGGAACCAGCAGCTTCACAACCGAAATCACAGGCGCAGGTAGCCAAAGAACGGTTACTTCGGTAGGAACCATGCCCTCCGGACTCTCACGTGTTGTCCGAGTTGATCTGACTACTATCCCATCGCAGGATGATGTCTCATTCGGATATGCTCTCCAGTCTGGCGATGGTGGTGCGCATTTAGAAAATAATTCCAAAATAAATGGCACACTATACTCCGGTGGTAATGTTACATGTCAAACCGATCGAGCGGTGGTCGATGGCGATGTTTATGTCTCGGCTGATGGTGGAAAGATCGACTCCTGCACTGTCAATTACCACGCTCACGCTGATCGTGTATTGAACTCAGAGATTGGGGGCGATGCGTACTTTCGCTTCAATCCAGCTGATATTGCTGGTACTGATGTTGATGGTACGAAATTCCCCGGAAGTATTCGTCCTAACCCAGAACCACTACCTGAAATTGATCTCGACTTCTGGCATGAATCAGCTGAACAAGGAGGTGTAGTTGCCGGCCCCTTCTCACCACCTGACAATTCAACCATTGGACCTATTAAGATTGTTGGTGATTTAGATATCGGCAATGGCGTTGACCTGATCGTTGCAGGCCCAGTTTGGGTCACCGGAAATATCATTACTGGCAACGTATCTTCCTTCACTTTGGCAGCCGGATTTGGTGAATATAGTACAGTCATCTTGGCTGATGACCCTTCAGATCAAGACAATCATGGAAAAGTTAACATTACTAACAACACCACAATCCATGGTTCTGGAAACCCAAAAAGTCACATACTCTTTGTTAGCACCAATACATCAACATTGGTAGACTCTCCAGCCCTCTCTGTAGCCAATAATTCCGATGGTGCTATCTTCTTCGCGACTCAAGGAGCCTTGCGTATACAAAACAATGCCGGAGCAAAATCTTTAGCTGCTTACCGTCTTCATGTTAGTCAACAAGCTACGGTTAACTATGTTGAGAGTGACCTAGCTGACACAAAATTCTCCAATAGTCCGGGGGGTGTCTGGCATATGATCGAAAACTCATGGCGACAAATAAAGTAGTGAAGCACGGCCCGAACTTTTAACAAAAATAGGTTGGTATCTGTGATCGGCAGCGTAGTTGGGTTATAATTCAAATGAAAATAAATTCTTTCTGTTAGAGTAATGCTCAATCCCCTTTCCAACGCCTTCGGACTTGATATTGGTGACAGATCATTCAAATTGGTCCAGCTTGGTCGTCCGCGCGGACGTAAAAAAGGTTATCGATTGAATGCTTGGAGTATCGTTGATGTACCGGATGGAGTTATGAGTAATGGAAACATTCTCGACCGACCTAAGGCTGCGGCACTAATCAATAAATTGGTAAAATCCGCCGTCGGTCATGTTGGTGGACGCACTGTTGTTGCTTGCCTACCAGAAACTAAAACTTTCATTAAAGTAATTGAAACCAACCCTAACGAGACACGAGAACAAATGATGTCGGCTGTTCTCAAAGAGATCGAAGATAATATCCCCCTTCCTAAGGAGGAAATCTACTTTGATTGGCAAACAACGAACGACAAATTACAACCAGCAACTACACCGAAAGAAATAAAAAATCCCCAAGAAAAAATTTCCACCATTACAGCTGAACCAACAAAAATTATACTGGGAGCAGCTCCAAAACAATTAGTCGACGATTTCACAGCTATGATCGACTTGGCTGGACTAGCCCCGGCAGTTTTTGAGATAGAAGCCATGGCCATTAGTCGAGCAGTACTGCCAATTACCAATGAACCGGAGACAGCTGTCGGATTACTTGATATCGGGGCAACTCGTTCTAGTTTAATAGTTTACGACCGTGGGGCGATACAGATGTCGCTCAGTATACCAATTTCTGGAGCAGAAATTACCGAAACGATCAGTCAAAAATTAAAAGTCAGCCTGGAAGATGCCGAAAAATTAAAACGCAAATGCGGGTTGGATGCTAACCGATGTGAAGATAGGATTTGGAAGATTCTACAGCCGCAAATCGACGACATGACCGAAAAAATCAAAAATGCTCTCAGATTTTACAAGATTGGTTTCCCACACGGACGCGATATAGAACATCTACTCGTTGCTGGTGGTGGAGCTAACTTCCGTGAGATTGACTCAGTACTCTCAAGAAAACTGACTATCAAAGTCGAGCGAGCCAATCCGTTTATCAATATTCAACTCCCAGTTCCAAAACGCTTTCCAATTGAAACGGCACTGACCTATACCACAGCCATTGGTCTAGCTATTCGAGCCGCAGATGAAACAATTTCTGGATTACGCGGAATTCAATAGAGAAACATGAAGATTACTCTAAACTTACTTTCGCCGAACAAGAAACACGCACTCCGCACAGTGCTAGCTTTGACTTCTGTTCAAACAGCAATACTACTTGCTGCCTTCGTGGCAATGTCGCTGGCAGGACTCCTTTTTTCGCTTCGTATGACCCTAGCTAGTACTGCACGTGGATTGCACGATCAGTCATCGGCCGCATTAGATGAATATGAAACCACTGCCAAACTAATTCGTGATACCAATGGGTTCATTAAACGAACCGAAGACGTACATGAGTCATTCATTGATTGGTCGGCGATATTGGAATCAATTAGTCAATCAGCACCAGATGGTATCAAATTCGACGGGCTAACTGTCGATGTTGATCACTCCATTTCAATCGTCGGATTAGCCATGACTCGCGATGAAGTATTAGAGATGGAACGACGTCTAAAAGCCAATCCAAATTTCAAAGATATTAGTTCACCCTTATCTAATATCCTTCAACGTGAAAACCTGCGTTTCGAATTCAATCTGAAGTACGACCCAAATCAGGATTCTAATTAGTTGTATGACCGTCGAAAAAAGGATAATAACCACTACTACCATTCTACTACTGCTAACCGCAGCAGTGATTGGTCTAGTTATAATCCCTTCAATCAACGGCATAAATCGACTAACCGACGAAATTACCGCACAGCAATCCGAAATTGAACAGCGCTATTTACTCAGAAACTACGCCAGACGTATCACAGCTGATACTGATGCGGCGGCGGCTGGACTTGATGAATTACGCCTAACGTACGTAATCGAAGGTGAAGAGTTAGATTTCATCCAATCCATGGAACGATCCGCCGGACTAGCTGGAGTAATTCAGGAGATTTCCTTGGAAACAGCCAATGAGATAGAAATTAATCGCTGGGAAAAACAAATACCGCTCAAAATAAAAATCCAGGGTTCATTACCTCAAATCATGAGTTGGCTCAATGAGATTGAACATCTCGATAATTATGTCATTATTGATTCTTTAATCATCAACACTCAACGTGGTAGTGCTGCAGCAATCAAATCCGGCAATGTTGACGCCTATCTAACAGGACACATCTTTTGGTTATCCAAATCAGCACCTTACGTTCAGGACTTTAGAAGGATTACTGCTATCCGAAAAACAAACGAAGACACTAGAGAATAACGAGTGTCTTCAATAAAATCATGGCTGACTCCAACAAGAAAAAAATTCATATTAGTCTCCGGCTAGCGACTGGAATGTTTGCCATACTAATTATTGTAGTATCATTGATCTCCATTGCTGCGACTGGTTTTTTTATCTTCGGTGCGCTGAATGACATCTCCGGCGAACATTTTATCTTATCCGACTCGGACCGTCGTCCAGTTGAAACCATCGACTTGACTAGACTCAACTCACTACAAGAAAAAATTGCCGACAAAAACAAGCTAGATGCACCTCGCGAGGGACGCCTACATAATCCTTTTCTAGAACCCATTATCGTTCCGCCGACTGAAGCACCAACAGACGAAGCCAGCACCAATATTTAAAAAAACTAAAAACGGGACTGTCGAGTCCTGTTTTTTGCTATCGATAATTATAAAACTATTTACTCAGGGAAGTCCTAATTGCGAATATTAGATCCATCACCTCTGCTTCAGTTGTAAATCGACCGATTGAAACCCTAACTCCGCCATACCGCAAGGCCTGACCGGAACAAATAGACTCAAGTGTCGGAGAAATCTTATGCTGTCCAGCGTCACAAGCCGAACCAGTCGAAACAGCAAAACCAGACGAATCTAACTTCAGAGCAATTGTGCCACCATCAACCCCATTTACAACGAAAAAGATAATCCCAGGAACGGTTTTACTCGGGTCTCCATAAACAGTTAACCCCCTTATTTCTCTCAACGACGAACGTAATTTAGTGGTCAAACTTTCAATTAATTTACGGTCGATCTGACGCTCGGCCCTTAAAAGTTCGGCCGCAACTCCTAGCCCGATGATACCTGGTAAATTTTCCGTCCCACCGCGTCGACCAGACTCTTGTCCACCGCCGGCAACTACTGAAGATAAATCAACACCACGTCGAACATAAAGAGCACCAACACCTTTAGTGGCATAAATCTTGTGACCAGACAAAGTCATCAAATCCACGGAAGCATCGCGTGGCTGAACATCTTCAGTTCGCAGAGCCTGAACCGCATCAGTCATGAGCAAGATAGGTAACCCACTCGGATCACGCCTCTTTCGTTCAGATACGACAATGTCACCAATAGAGGCGATGGGTTGTAACGAACCAATAATGTTATTCGCCCACATAACACAAACCATAACAGTAGCGGGAGTCAACATTGTAGAAATTTTAGTTACATCTATAACACCATCTGCATCCACTGGTATCTGATCTACTATCACTCCTAGCTCTGATTCTAATCTAGTAACAGCTGTTCGCACTGATGCGTGTTCAAGTGGAGAGATGGCTAACCTAAGTTCAGTCGACGAACCATACAATTCACGTAATCGCCTAAAGTATCCCCAAAGTGCCATTGAATTGGCCTCTGTCGCTCCAGAAGTAAACACAATCTCACTAGCATCAACTCCCAAAGACTCTGCTACTGATCTACGTGCATGATCAATCGCCGCTAGGCACTGTCTACCAAACAAATGAATCGATGACGGATTACCAACCAAAGTCAGCGAACTCTCGACCGCCTCCTTAACACGTGGGTCGATTGGGTTAGATGCAGCGTAGTCAAAGTAGATTGGAGTCATATCACTCTATCATTTCAACTGCGACAATCCCGGGCAAACGCTGTTTGATTGTCCTTTCTATACCCTGTTTCAAAGTAAGTTTGGCGAATGGACAACCGGCGCAGTGCCCCAAAAAACGCACTGTTAAAGTACCCGACTCATCATTAAAAGAAACGATTTCCACGTCTCCACCGTCTTCTTGTAGTGTTGGACGAATCTCATCTAACGCATTTTCGATCTCAATCATGTTCATATAGACCCGACAATAACACCAAATCGAACCAAAATCAAGACCAAAAACATACCTCAGGTTGGGTTCAAGAAATACCCAGATGCCTATTGACAGGCAGGAAAGTCTGCCGTAAACTAAGCCCGCGAACCTAAAAGATTGGCTTTATGGCACATAAAAAGGCATCAGGCTCCACACGTCTTGGACGAGATTCAAATGCCCAACGCCTCGGCGTCAAACTCTACGAGGGTCAGAAGGCAAAAAGTGGAGCTATTATCATCCGTCAACGTGGCACGAAATTCCGCCCCGGTAAAAACGTGATGAAGGGTAAGGACGATACATTATTCGCCTCTATCGAAGGAATTGTTCACTTCAACAAAAAGAAGGTCCGTAAATTCGATGATCGAATGTCCTACGTCAACTTCGTCTCGGTTGTTACTGAATAGACGGTACCGATACAAACAAAAAGCACCTGGTGAAAACTGGGTGCTTTTTATTTTTATTGGAAATCTGTGAACTACTTGGTAGAACGATTCTCTTTATTCGATCGATGGTGATTTTTACGCGAACTTCCGACCTTAACAGCTGCCTTGATAAAAGCCATAAACAATGGATGTGGTGCGAGCGGTCGTGATTTGAGCTCTGGATGAAATTGAGTACCAACGAAAAACGGATGATCTTTAATTTCGATAATCTCAACCAACCTACCATCAGGAGACGTCCCAGAAATAACTAAACCAGCCTTAAGTAAATCCTGACGGTAAGCATTATTAAATTCGTAACGATGACGATGACGTTCACTAATCTCAGCTAAGCCGTAAGCTCGACGAGACTTAGTGCCAGAAGCTAGAACACATGGATAAGCACCTAGTCGCATCGAACCACCATATCTTTTTTCTTTAATTAGGCGTTCCTGCTCTGGCATCGTATGAATAATCAGATGAGGAGACTTTTTGTAAACCTCCTCAGTGTTGGCATCTTTAAGCCCTAATACATTCCGAGCAAACTCTACTGTAGCTAGCTGCATACCATAGCAAAGCCCCAAGTACGGTATACCGTTCTCGCGAACGTATCTGATAGCTCGCATCTTTCCTTCGATACCGCGACCACCAAAACCTCCAGGGATAATCAATCCATCATAATCCGCTAGCTTCTGGGCGTACTTCGGATCAGTTTCAAATTCCTCGGCATTTAACCACTCAATTACCGGCTTCCTTCCCTGTGCCCAAGCTGAGTGTTTAATGGCCTCGATCACCGATAGATACGAATCGGATAGTGTAAACTCCCCGGTGGCGAAATACTTGCCAACCATGGCAATACGCACCGGTTTACTCGATTGATCAATACTCTCTGTGAATCGCCGCCAATTAGCTAAATTCCGACGCTTCGGATGCATACCAAATTTCTTCAGTATCTTTCGACCAAAACCCTCATCCTCAAAATGAATCGGTACCTTATAAATCGAATCTACGTCCGGAGCCGAAATAACATTATCTTCACTAACATTACAGAAAACCGACAATTTACGCCGTCGCGGTCCGTCGAGTGGACACTCTGCGCGAGCCAGAATGAAGTCAGGTTGAATACCAGCCGAATTAACCGTCCGAACAGCGTACTGTGTCGGTTTAGTCTTCATTTCACCGGTATTTTTAGGAATGGGCAGATAACTCACCAAAACGAACATAACATCCTTTGGAGACTCCAAATGGATCATGCGTGCAGCCTCTAAAAAGAGAACGTTCTGATATTCACCGACCGTACCGCCAACTTCGACAATGGTAAAATCAGCCTTAGCCTGACGCTGAGCCTCTTTTATTCGTCTAATGACTTCCTCTGGAACATGAGGCACTACCTCGACACATCGCCCGCCATACTCAAGATTTCTCTCCCTCTCAATAACTGTCTGATAAACCCGACCAGTGGTCATGTAATTGACCGAGTAAATATTTTCGTTTAGGAAACGTTCATAATTACCAATATCTTGATCAGTCTCATCACCATCATCAGTCACAAACACTTCACCATGCTCAATTGGATTCATTGTCCCGGCATCCACATTCACATATGGATCGATCTTAACGGCTGTAACTCGATAACCATAACTCTGTAGTATGCATCCGATTGAGGCGACTGCTGCCCCCTTGCCGACACCGCTCATGACGCCGCCGACGACGAAGATAAACTTAGGCATAACGATCTTGTTGCGTTAAAACTCATCTCAATATCCCATTTCTGTACCATGACCAGCTGACTATGGTATCGACAACTGGAATAATGAGATGATTTTTACCGACTAAATTAAAAAATAAAAACCAAACCTAAATTAATGATCCGACTAGGCCGAACCACATCCAGACTGATTCAATTTTGGTTTTGATCTATCTCCTCTGCGCTGTCTCCGGCTTCTTGAGCGTCCATCAAGATGACTTACCGAAGCTTGCCGGCTTGCGCCGGACTGACCAATATTAGATTTATTGCGAGTTTCAAGAGTTAAAATTTCAATCATTCGACTTAACATCGGCTTAACATCTAAGTAACTCGATTTACTTTTAACCTGCCGCAGATCGACCCAAATCACCCGCCGAATATTCTCATCCTGTTGTGGTGTACCCATCTCCGGCGACAGAGCTTCCATTAAAAAATAATGGACGTGTTTATGAATAAGCATACCCCGAATTTCGGGCCGATAATTATCGCGGAACCAAAGATCCAACTTACCTAATGGAGCAATCACCCGTACCTGCTTCAGCCCCATCTCCTCTTTAGTTTCGCGCACAGCTGCCTGCCGAACCGTCTCACCTGGTTCAACATGACCTTTGGCAAAGGTCCATTTATTGTATGGATCCAAGATAAACGCAACACGCACTCCGTTGGGAGTGCGTCTGTAGACGATTCCGCCGGCGGAGACCTCAATTCTGACCCGACCTGCCCGGCTATTCTTGCCAGACTGTCTAGCCTTACCCGCTCTGACTTTCTTATTACGTTGATTATCCATAGCTAATCATGACCCAGACGTCATATCACCATTTCCACTAGTCAGTATTTCGATAGCTCGATCGTACTGCGGATCACGGTCATTATTGAAATCATCGACTGTCAATTCGACAACTTGATCCGGGGTTATACCAGCTTGATCAATCGACTGTCCGTCTGGTGTCAACCATAATGCAATGGTTAATTTGAGAGCCGACCCATCATCAAACTCGATATAATCCTGTACCGATCCCTTACCGAAAGTTTGTTCGCCTACAACTATCGCTCTACCTTGTTGCTGCAGAGCACCAGCCACAATTTCTGAAGCCGAGGCAGAACCACCATTAACCAAAACCACAGTCGAAACATCGGCAAATCTAGCTAGCCCATCAGAATTATAATTCCTAATTGATCCGTCACTAAACTTTTCCTGAACTACAACACTATGTTGTATCCATTCACCTGCCACATCGACGGCTGTATCAAGAAATCCACCTGGATTATTACGCAAGTCTAAAATTACACCATCGGGATTCTGTAGCATGATTCCCTGGACCGCTTCCTCAAAAGCCGGACCGGTGGTCTCGTTAAAATGAAACAATTGAATGACACCAATCCGCCGACCAGGCTGTTCCTCCATACGCCAACGAACCGAATCTACGGTAATTGTCCCACGGGTGATGCTGTATTCTTTTATATCATCACCTTCTCGCATAATCAGCAGCTTGACATCGGTCCCCTCATCGCCACGTATCCTTCGTACAGCTTCATCAATAGGCAGTCCAAACGTCTCAATGCCGTCAATCGCCATAATCGAATCACCAGCCCGGAGCCCAGCTCTCTCAGCCGGAGTCCCTGGTAGTGGAGCGATAACTTTGAGTTGATCCTCTTTAATACCGATCTCCGCCCCAATCCCCTGAAACGTACCAGACAATTCGGACTCAAACATGGCTGCTGTTTCTGGATCAAAAAATATTGAATACGGATCATTGAGTGAACCGACAATGCCAGCCACAGCACCATAAAACAAATCAACGTCATCAACTGGCTGTTTGGCTGATCGAGACTTAACTATCTCCCAAATATCCCAAAAACTAGCAAAATCAACCTTGCGATCTAGGGCGACGGTAGGTTTTGCGTCCCGATTCACGACTTGTCCACCATCGACCGAATCTGCGTCGACTGGACTGATCCATAATTCACCAACTGAAGAGCCTAAAAGAAAGCCGGACAAAAGCAACAAAGCTCCTACCAAACCCAAAACATAGCGATTCCGACGTTCGCGGCCACTAACACTTGAGCCTTCTTGTCTATCAATCTCCATATTCATAAAAACAGAAATCCGGACTAAGATCCTGTTTAGGATTTGCTTACCAAGACCATTCAAATCTCATTCCCAACCGGTCAGGAGAATAAGATTTCAGATAGGCTCTAACGACTCCGGCACCAATCGAGGCTAAGAATACCAACCACCGGACCGCCGGTCAAAACCAAAGTTTTCCTTCCACTGGCAGCCACAATCTAACCACTGTAATACAACGCAAAACAAGCCTAATCGACACGTTCAATACTGGCCCCCAACTTATGAAGTCGCTCATCGATACACTCGTACCCACGATCGATAATCGATGCGTTGTGTAGTATGGTCTCACCAGAAGCAATCAAACCAGCAATCAACAAAGTCGCCCCTGCCCGTAAATCCAAACTGAAAATCTCTTTACCATAAAGTGGAGTCGGACCAGTGACCACCACTCGATGCGGATCACAAATGGTGGCGTTTGCTCCCATCTTGGTCAATTCATTCATGTAACCCAATCGTCCTTCGTAGAGCGGATCATGAATGAGTGAAGTACCCTGACACTGAGTCGCCAGTACACCAAACGGTGCTTGCAGATCAGTCGGAAAACCCGGATACGGCATAGCCTTCAATCGAAAGGCGTTCAGTTGACTGGATGGCAGCATGATTAAAACATCACCTTTTAGCTCATATCTAACGCCGATCCGATCCAAGGTTAGTAGAATGATATCCAAATGATCGGGTCTAACGCCAAGGATATTAATTGTCCCTTTAGTGAGTCCGCCTAGAACGGCAAAAGTTCCGATCTCGATTTGGTCAGGAATGACCTGAAAGCTAGTCCCCTGCAGTTCGGACACACCCTCAATTACCAAAGTATGGGTACCTAATCCGCTAATACGAGCCCCAGCTGCATTCAAAAACTCGCCTAGACAAACTACATTTGGTTCAGCTGCTGCCAATTTAATAATCGTAGTACCCGATGCCATAACAGCCGCCATTATGGCGTTCTCAGTGGCTGTGACCGAAAACTCTGGTAAAATGACGGTGGTTCCAGTCAAACTTGAAGCAGTTAGAGTGTAGGTCTCGTCATCATTGTGAGTAATCTCGGCACCCAATGATTTCAAGGCGTGTAAATGCGTATCAATTGAACGATTACCAATAATACAACCACCCGGCTCAGGAATTGTAACCTCGTGGAATCTGGCCAAAAGTGGACCCATGAGCAAAATCGACGAACGCATGGCTTTAACTGCCTGTCGATCGAGTGAACCAATGTCTGCTCCACTTGCATCAATTGACAGCTCATTGTCTCCGGTCCACTCGACCTTGGCCCCCAACGATCTCAAGATATCGAGCATCCTCTCAACATCCGAGAGATGTGGAACATTGTCGATGACACATTCCCCCCGAACTAATAAAGTTGCCGCAATAACTGGAGTAGCAGCATTCTTCATTCCTCCAACGCGAATATCGCCATTGATTGGATTACCACCATGGATGACAAATCGAGTGTCTGCATTACCAGCCATAGAATCTAAACTTAATAGGTTAGGGCTCAAAATACCCTTAGATAATAGAGTCGGCTGACCCCTTTGGCAAGCCAAGATAGTAACCGACCTGAAACACCAACCAAATGAATATCCGGAGAAAAATTGTAGTTCTGATTCTATTATTAACCTTCTTCGCTTCCGCTCCACTGATCCTGCTCTATGCTTCAGGTTACAGTTATAGCCTAAAAAAGAATCGATTAGAAAAGTCCGGCATTTTGAAAGTGGACACTGTGCCCGACGGAGCTACTGTCTCGCTTGATGATAAAGCTACACGACGAACCACCCCGGTTTCGATTGGTCACCTAACACCAGAACAGTACCTGGTAACAATCAACAAACCCGGCTTCTTACCCTGGTCCAAAACTCTAATGATTGAAAGCGGTAAGACCACCTTTGCAAAGGGTGTTGTGATGGTCGCCGGAGCCTTACCACAACTAATTTCTCGCGCTACAGCCAAAGTGAGTACACTTGATTCTAATGGTATCTCGGCGGCCTATGTAAATGAGGATGACCAATGGAAAGAAGTGCAATATCTCGAAATCACGACCAATAACACCCTACCCTTAGCTCGTTTCGCTATCGATAGATACGAAGAAACATATTTGTCACTATCAAATGATGGCCAACGCTTGTTGTTTAGTGGTCGTGCAACTGACGGGCGAATTTCATTGCAGATATATCGTACGAACCTATTGTCTAGTCCTAATCAACTCGAACTACAAATCGAACCATCAGAAAACCATCCTCTATTCAGCTGGTCTAATGACGGACATACTATTGCTTTAGCGAATGGTTACGAATTAACCCTACTAACTTCTACCAACGAACGAATCGACACTGTATTAAAGAGTGCACCTTCGGGAATCTTCCTAGCCAACGACGCAATCTGGCTACTAAACGACGCAGCCGGCGACACTGGGTTACTAACTCAAGTTGGTCTCCGTGACCTCAAGCCGACTGGACAGGAAATTTCTTTACCACATGCTGGACTGTCACTAATTGGAGGCAATAATCGTTATCTCGTGCTAAGCGGAGATGAACCAGATAGTGGGCTACTGGTTGACATAGGACGTGATCAAGTCTCCAGACTGCCCAAATCTGATGGTCTGGCCTGGGAGCGCGATGATTCGACTGGTCGCCTACTACTCTGGAATGACTTCGAAATCTACGTCGCCAATCCGGAAAACGGAGAGTCATACTTGGTTACTAGACTCGGTACTCCGATCACGGACTGTCAGTGGTTTCCATTGGGAACAATGATCATCTTTGCGACCAACAAAAAAATAACAGCCATTGAACTCGACGATCGTGATCATCGAAACACCTTCACACTAGCCAACTTCGAGTCTATTAGTTCTATGGCGATCGATGAGCAAACTGGCATTCTACGTTTTGTTGGAGCGATAGGTAGTCAACGAGGCATTTACGAACGACCGCTATAATAGCCTGACTATAATCGAGGGCTTCCAACCAGTGGAGGCCTTTTTGATTTAAAGAAAAAAGTTTCTAATAACTCCTAAACGATTACAGCTCCACTCGAGAATTATCGCCGATCACTAGCCGATGCCCGACTGGCATATTAGCTGCAGCCGAAGCTAACTCAACATTCTTGCCAATCAATGCGTCGACAACCCGCTTGGAACAATGGATATTAACGTTGTCGAAAACCACCGAATGTTCTATCTCGGAACCGATGACCCGCACTCCATTACCGAGCGAGGTATACGGTCCAATGTAACTATTTTCAATAACACAGTTCTCGCCAATTGTAACCGGTCCACGAATTAAACAACGTCCTTTAATAACCGTCCCCTGACCAATCTTAACTCGGCCGTGCACAATCGCCTCTGGATCGACTTCACCCTCAACCACCGCCTCCTCACGAGTCATCTCGGCTAAAAGCAACTGATTGCCTTCAAGCAGGTCCTCGGACTTGCCAGTATCCTTCCACCAACCAGTGATCTCCTGATAACCAACATTGAAACCATTCTGAATCAACCAAGTATGAATATCCGAAATCTCGTACTCCCCACGACCGGACGGAACGATATGTTCGAAGGCCTTAAAATAATTTCGATCGTAGATATAAATACCAGTCACAGCAAAGTTACTCTTGGGAGCCTGCGGTTTTTCATCCACTCGAACGATCCGACCATCGCACATCTCCGGCACACCGAACCGCTGCGGATCGCGCACCTTGGAAAGTGCCAGCATACAGTTCGGACGTTCGTTCCGAAACTTGTCGACGAAACTATTAATGCTGCCCAAAATAATGTTGTCGCCGAGATAGAAGACAAAGTCATCCTCGCCTAGGAACGACTGAGCATTTTTGACGATGTGTGCTACACCCAACGGTCCACCCTGTTGTTCAATAAAAGTAATCTGCACACCCCAGCGCGATCCGTTGCCGACCACCTGCCGAATCTCAATCTCACCCGGATTTATATTGATACCAATCTCGCTAATGCCAGCGTTAGCGATCTTCTCGATCGCATGAAAAATCATCGGCTTATTAGCCAGAGGTATCAAATGCTTGTTAATGGTAAGAGTGATCGGCCGAAGTCTAGTGGCATGGCCACCCGCAGCAATAAGAGCTTTCATAGGTATGTTCGAATACAATGTCGCCCGGCGACCTTAACAAAAATGCACGATTAAACTAAATCGACTTATCCCCAATCAATCTAATCTTATCTTTGAATTATAGAAGAAACGGAACAAAAAAGGCCCGCCGAGTGGTGGGCACATTTCAAGACTTTCGCCTACTTTCGCCTACCTACAGGAACATCCGATGAAGAAGCACCAGGCTATCCGTTGGTGGATCAAGCCTCTGTCCATCCAATAATGCCTGTAGTACTCGGTTGAGAGCATTTAACCGGCACAAAGGAACGCATCTTGTTAGCCCAAATTTGCGAATGCTTTCACGTCGCACGGGACTGTCCAACCAATCAGACCACAAGACCTCCCTCAAACTGCCGACTTTCGCCCTCTCGTTCCCGACATGATGACAACAGACGTAAATGTCCCCATGAGGATCGATCATGCTGTAGAAGAAAGCCCCGTGACAAATCGAGTACGGACGGTCATTCATCCAATTGCCGTCCATCATCAGGTGATACTTCTGGCCGCTGATCAGCACTGAGAAGTCAGTTCGGGCGTAAGCTAAACACGAATCGATCTGATCATCGACGGTCACGTCTGTGAAATGAAATGGCCGAAAATGGATGTAGTCCACCCCTAACCCAGAAGCAAGACAGGTAACCCTCTCCATGCCGTCTTTAGTGGCTGGACCAACCAAGTAACCCAGACCTATCAGACAACTTTTTCGAGATACACCGGCTCCACGGCGTGCCTCTACTAACAACTCGATACCCTGTAGAACACGCTTCCATTCGTTCTTACCGACACCATGAGTGGACCGAAAGGACGCAAGATCATATCCGTCGAGACTGACCCTGATCCCCCGGCTCGACCTAACCAGAATTTCCGCCAAGTTTCTTGTCATGCGTCCGCCATTGGTGATCATGACGTACGGCATCGATCGCTTTTCCAGTATCAGTAGCAATTCACCTATCTTAGGATGCATCAACGGCTCACCAGTTTGACCGGAGATGATGATGCCCTCCGGAGGACGTTCCCAGAGACCATTTAGTATGGTCAAATCCATAAATTGACCACGGCGAGACAGCTCACTAACCCGACGGTCTCCCAATATCCAACGTGACTGACAATCCGGACAACGATGGTTGCAGCGCTCCGACGGATGAATCTCGACGACTACCGGCTCAAACGGGCGCTCATCCCGCCAACGCCGAATACGATCGGGAAAAAGCAGCACCTTTTTGGGACCATCCGAAAAAACGTTGCCTTCCCGTCTTTCGGTATCATCTGCCATGACGAATCCCTCCTGGCCGTTGTAAAAGATCGACGTCGCTTTTGACCGCAAAACACGACCACAGCGAAGCGGAAAAACCTTGGCACAAAAATCGATGACTGACAAGCCTGGCGACCGCGTCTACTATCCGCAACAAAAAATGCCGGAAGTGTATTCCGGCATGTGACAGCCACTCCATGAGGAGGGGCTCAGAAGAAAAAGTGGGTTTTCAGAAGTGGAACCCCGCGATGGCCAATGCGGCCAGTGAAAATCCGCAGAACAACTGACCAATGTCGACCAGTTGTCGAACCTCTTTAGGCAAGAAGAAGCGCATCCCTCCAATGAACTCGCGGTCCTCGAGCTCTGGTTCGGACGAGCCTATCACGTTGACCACGACGACCGGCTGGGCGTGAGCGACGAATGTCGTGTTGGGAATGATTCCGATTCCGATCACTCGGGCATCCCCGACAATCAGACCGGTCTCCTCCAAAGCCTCCCTGGTTGCGGCTTCGATTGTAATCCTCAACAGATCCTGATCGAAGACCCGACTCTCGGCCGCAGCTCTCTCTTTCTCTCTATTCAGGGCTTCGGCCAAGGGCTTTGCATAACCCCGCGGAACCTCCCAGGATTTGCCGCCCAGATTCGCAAACTCACGGGCCAACGTCTCCTCATCTCTGAAGATCTCCGAGGCGTAGTTCTTCTGATCCAGGTCGGGGAGTCTCGGACCCACCGGCCTATCATGATGAACCAGAGCCACCTTTCCGTCCTTCATGATGACGGTAATGACCCCCAGTCCCTCGACTGTGACCTGCTGATCATACCGGATGAGTCCTCTTTCGGACTCTCTCTCGAGGAGAGCGTGAACACTGACCGTGCCGATACGAGGATTGCCAAACCCACCCAGGCCGAGAGGTAAACAGCCCCATTCGTACGGCTGACCGTCAGGCTTGGTTTCGCCCTTCCGGAGGGGGGTTACTCTCAAACTCTTGTCGGCTTTGCCCTGACCTTCACCTGCTGACATTCTGAACCTTCCTTTCTAAGGAACCGCCAAGAGCTTAGTACAATAAAAAATTACCAACAATCAAAGTTATCCACAGTTAGTAACTCACATCATTACTACTTAGCTCTAAAACAAAAGGCGCTCACTATGGAATGCGCCTAAAAATTTTGTGTCTGACGGACACGGTCTAGCGCCGACTGAAGAGATCGGGGGTGTGACCCTGACGAAAACGGTGACTCTCTGTATCAAACAGAGGATCTACCGCGGCTAGAGAAAGCCCATTGGACAAAACATGGCCAACATTCTTGACGTACCCAATTCCGGTAACCTGCACCGTACCGTCGGGGGCAATGATGACGTAGCCGGCCTTCATATTGGCGTTCGAACCCACCGTCACGCACAGACGTTCAGCGAAAATACGCCGGATATATTCAGCCCTCTCAAGAAACTCACCATCATCTAGTGTGAATTCCTTCATCCCCAACAGTTCATCAGTATTGGGGAAAAACTGGAGCAGACGCCACTCGTCAGTCCGCTCGACAAGCAACTCGCCAATCTCCTCCAGCAGATCGGCATTCTGCGGCATCACTATGGTATTGACCCGCAGACGAACACCACTTCCGATATGCCGGCCGAGGAAAGCGAGTATTTGCTTGAGGAGTTCCGGCTTAGCACCGCGAATGCGCGCATGCAGCTCGGCTGACGGTGCATCTACGGAAAAACCTATCTCATCCAAGGACAGCAGGGACCTGACAAACTGGCTCGTTTCGAGACAGGTACCGTTAGTGATGGTAGTGGAGGTCAAACCGTTCTCCTTAATCAAAGCGAACAGCCGATCGATCCCACTTACAAGGAAGGGTTCACCACCTCCGACACAGATCCGTCTTGCCCCGGCTGCAGCAATACACCGCACGACCTTCGGCCAGTCTTCCTCTTTCATTGATTCGATGCCCCTTTCCCGAAAGCAGTGACCGCAATTGAGGTTGCAGAGAGCGGTTACATTCCAACATACGGAAATGATCGACATTTTCTTCTCCTTAAGCCCTAACTCTACTGACCAAGACCTCACCCACTTTGCAAGGAAAAAAAGTTCTTGTCAAAAACCTGTGTATCCACGTACCCATCTTTAGTAGATACACATTTCTTGGCTAGGCTGAGCTAACTTCTCGCAGGTGGCGTCAGGCCTAAAAAGCCCAAAAAACATTAAACTAATGCCCCAAAACAAAAAACGATCCATCTTGCTAGATGAACCGCTTTAGCT
>MGFG01000025.1 GCA_001791745.1 Candidatus Uhrbacteria bacterium RIFOXYC2_FULL_47_19
TGGGATAAAAAATCCGACAGGTACTACCTGCCGGATTTAAATTGTAAAACCAAACAATCAACTAACTACTCCCTTAGTTTGGCCTGAAGTTTACTGGCTAGTAATTTGACCATCTTTCCAACTTCAACTTCAATCTCCTCGGCAGTCATAGTCCGGTCGCCGTGACGGAAAATTAAATGCAAAGAAAAACTTTTGTGTCCATCAGGAATCCCCTCGCCAGTATAAACATCAAACAACTGCACTTCACGCAACAAGTCCGAAACGTTACTGAGTATTGCATCAACCGCCCCATACTCAACCGCTTTTGGCACAATTACAGATAAATCACGACGAACTGATGGAAACTGTGGAATGGCTTGATAGCCAGCTCCTTCAACCGAGGTACCTATTAATGCCGACAAATCAAATTCAGCGGTACAAACACGCCCATTAATACCGAACAACTCCAGAATCCCGGGGTGTATTTCACCCAACGTACCAATAGCCGTGTCACCGACGCATAAATCAACTGTCCGCCCAGGATGCCAAAGTCGACTATCTGTCGAGATCTCACGATGCATCTCCACACGACGACGCAACATACCAAATCCAGCTTCAAGCACACCTTTGATCCGACGAAAAAGTTGATCGTCGTTATCTGGACCATAAGCAGCCAACAGTACGACTAATCGCTCTTCTGGTAAATTGGCACCATTGTTCTTAATGTAGATGTTACTGATTTCAAACACCTCCCCCCTTGGAAACAAACCAATGTTCTCATGAACTGTCTCGAGTAGCCCGGGGATAAGAGATGGACGCATAAACTCAAAATCGGACGACAAAGGGTTAGCCAATTGCAAACAGTCTTCAGCTTTGTAATTAGCCTTAGCCAGCAACTCGGACGAGACGAATGAATAGTTCAACAACTCAGTAAAACCTAGCGAGGCAAAAAAATGTTTGAGCTGCCCTTCAGCCAGAAGGACGGGATCAACCGGATCAACCGGCAATTCCCCGTTTGGAATCTCGGATGGCAAATTGGAGTATCCGTAAACCCTAGCGATCTCCTCGGCAAAATCACGCTCACCTTCGATGTCTCTCGCTCGCCAGTATGGAACCTCGACGTCATAGAGTGCCTTTCCTTTTCTAAAAGGTGACCGTTTAGTTACACCAAAGCCGAGTGACTTAAGAATTTTAACCATGCGAACAGTTGGAACCTTAACTCCAATAAGCTGTTCAGCTCGTTCTGGCCGAAAAGAATACTTAATCTTCTTACGCGGCGCACTGCGCAAATCAAAGACTGTGCTAACCATGCGCCCACAAGCCACCTTTTGACATAACTCTACTGCTCGTGCTAACGCCATTTGTGTCTGCTCCTCAGGTAAACCCTTCTCGAAACGCAACGACGAATCGGAGCGCAGATCCAAATCACGTCCGGTACGTCGTACTGAAACCGGATCAAATGTTGCTGCTTCAAACACAATTCGTTTGGTCTTTTCTGTAACACCAGTATCCTCGCCGCCCATGACTCCAGCCACGGCAATCGACCGTTCTTCGTCCGCAATTACCAAATGAGAAGCAGCTAATGTTTTTTGACTACCATCAAGCAAGGCAATCGATTCCTTGGGCTTAGATTGACGAATACGAATCGTATTACCAGTCAATGTGTCGTAATCAAAAGCATGCATTGGTTGACCTAACTCCAACATTACATAATTAGTAATGTCTACAACGTTATTAATCGAACGAATGCCAGAGAGATGTAATCGGCTCTTGAGCCACCATGGAGATGGACCAACTTCGATCCCATCCATGACTACAGCTTGATAACGTGTACAAAGCTTTGGTTCGTCATTCAGCACAGTCAGTGGTAATGGATCAACCGACTTAGCCAACGACGGAACCGGCATCTCTTTATGAAGAAAAGAGGTCTCGAAGATGGCTGCTGTCTCACGTGCCAAACCAACCACAGAAAATACGTCTGGTCGATTAGTTGTTACCTCAATATCAAAAACTGTGTCATCTAAATCGAGGGCCTTAGCCAAACGAGTGCCTGGTTTAGCCTTGCACCAACTCATATCCAATATCTCACGCTCGGCATGAGGGAAAGCTTCCTCTAATCCAATCTCATTGGCACCACAAATCATACCGGAACTCTTAACACCTCGAATCTCAGTCGGCTCTAGACGAATCAACTCACCAGTGCCATGCCAGCGCACCATCGCACCAGACAGTGCCACTACCACTTTCATGTCTACAGCTAGATTGCTACCACCACAAACTATCTCTGATTTTTCTACTCCTAAATCCGTTACAGCAATCCTCAATTTGTCGGCATTCGGATGCGGCTTAATTTCAACAATGCGCCCAATAACCATGTTGTCGAATTGTGGAGCTTGCGGATACAACCGCTCAACTGATGGTCCGGATAACGAAATACGACGAGCAAAATCCTCTGGCGATTCTTTCAATCCAACAAATTCCCTAATCCAGTTGTACGAAACGAGAATATTCATAACGATTCAGGTCAGAACTGATTCAGGAATCGGAAGTCACTCCGATACAAAACACGAATGTCATCCACCATAATACCGGAACACATCATCATGGTTCGTTCTACTCCCCAGCCAAAGGCTAAAGCAGAATACTCATCTGGATCCACACCACCAGCCTTGAGCACGTTGGGGTGCAACATCCCAGCACCACCCAACTCCAACCAACCTTCCTTACACAATCGACACTTGGATCCACTCTCAAGGTGGCCGGTACCACTACAAATACCACAACTAATATCAACCTCGAAACTAGGCTCAGTGAATCGAAAATGAAACGGTCGTAAGCGTGTTCGTCGATCTGGACCAAAAAACTCACGCGCAAAATGATCCAGTACGCCTTTCAAATGAGTTACAGTCACACCGCGATCTACTAGTAGTCCCTCAAACTGATGAAACATGGGTGTATGCGAGACATCAATCTGACGACGATAAGTCTTTGAAATATTAATCATGCGAATCGGCAAACGACCCTTCTTTAACTCACGCGCACTACCAGAAGTAGTGTGTGGTGTCAGCACCATCTTACCCAACTTACGATGCGTTGGTGCATTAACAAAGAAAGTTTCCCACTCGTCTCGAGCCGGATGATCGGGTGGCATATTGAGGGACTCAAAAGTAAACCAATCCCATTCGACCTCTGGATGTTTGACCCGAGTAAAACCCAGTCGAGAAAAAATTCCGACGATATCATCGATGGCTTGAGTAGTAAGATGCAGGTGACCCTTCGGTGGCTCGATACCTGGAACAGTTACATCGATCCGATCTTGGTCAGCTAATGAAGCAAACTTGGCTTGTTGCAGTTCTAATCGACGCTGATCAACAGCTGTATCGATTTCTTGTTTGATTTCGTTGGCCAGTCGGCCAATCTCCCGCCGTTCGCCTTCAGATAGCCCACCCAGCTCTTTCATAGCCTGGCTAAACTCACTCTTTCGACCCAGACTCGTGACCTCAACAGCTTCAAGCTCAGACAAATCTGACGCTTCGGCAACAGCTTTTATTATCTTATCTTTAAGTTTGAGCAGCTTATCCTTCATATATTTTAGCCGGAAAAAACGCCTGAAAATGACTGAAGTATCTGATCGCCAAACCTTAACACGTCACCATAGGTTATGACGACAACCATAATCATTAGCAATAAAAAGCCGATATTATGAACAATGCCTTCGAAACGCACACCAACAGATCGGCCACGCAATTTTTCGATCAATAAAAACAATAGACGACCACCATCCAAAGCTGGTAACGGTAACACATTTAAAACACCGAGATTGATCGAGAGCAGAGCTGTGAACTGCAATAAATACAAAAAACCAAACTTAGCCACTTCTCCCGTAATAACGGCAATACCAATTGGTCCAGAGACATCAACTGATGGCCGTCCAGCTGTGACTAGATCTCCAATGATCTGTAGAAAGACCGATGTAATTTCGTAAGTATAGCTTGCAGTTACAAACAACCCCTGTAGCGGCGCAAGATAAAAAGGATAAGAAACCAATCCAGTCTCAACTAGTTGAACGCCAATACCTGTCTGTCCAGAAGGTAGAACAGCTGGTGTGGTTCGAACTTCAACAACTTCATCATCACGATCGAGTGCCAACACTAAACCAGAATCATCAGTCTGTCCGGTCAGAGCTGAGAGTTCAGCCACTGCAACGAGCGGTCGCCCATCAACCGAGACAATGATATCTCCGGACCTAACTCCTGCTTCATCAGCTGGCGACCCTTCTAATACCTGCACAACATGGACCCGTTGATCAGAGATACGAGCTCCAGTCGGTAAATCAGCGCCCTCCCCCACGACCTGTGGTAACCCAAACAAACAACCAATCGTAAACAACACCCAAGCCAATACAGCATTCATGACCACCCCAGCACCGATAATGACAGCCCGCTTAGCAACTGACTGACTACTAAAACTATCTTTGTCTCGACTGTTGCCTGACTCCCCTTTCAGACGAACAAAGCCGCCAACTGGAATCGCATTCACCGAATAAATAGTCCCACCGCGCTTGAAGCCATAAAGACGAGGTGGAAAACCAAAACCAAACTCTTCAACTTTCACACCAAACTTACGAGCAAAGAAAAAATGTCCGCACTCATGGACGAACACCGCCAGCGATAGGATGACGATAAAAATGATGACCGCTCCGAGCATAAGAGTCAGTTTAGCCGATCTCAGCCGATCGAACGCGCAACTTGCGTCCAAGCCAGTCCCCAGCAAGAGCAGTGAACCGTTCGGTTAAGTCGCTCACGTAAATTGAAGTACTATGTTTGGTACGAAGAACAGCATCAAGTTCGAGATGTTGTTTCAAGTAGGTGGCCAGCTCAGCCACTGTGTCATGGGCTGGATCGATCAGTTTGACTTTGGAACCAATGGCCTGTCGGATAACCGAACGTAGAAAAGGATAATGAGTACAACCCAAAATCAAAGTATCTATCCGCCGTAATCGTAACGGACGCAGGTACTCTCTGGCAATCGAAACGGTCTCAGGACGCTTGGTCCAACCTTCCTCAACTAGTGGTACAAACAACGGGCAAGCTGCCGAAAAAATTGTAGTCTGAGGTGATAACCGTTTCATTTTACGCTCATAGATACCGCTCCGAACTGTACCACGTGTGCCAATTACACCCACTCGACCGCTAGTTAGGATGGCGGCACTATTCACTGCTGGCGTGACCACTTCGAAGACCGGCACATCCACATGACGACGCAAAGCCTCAACCGCTTGAGCTGAAGCAGTATTACAAGCCACCACAATCACCTTTGCTCCTTTGGCAAGCAAAAACTCGGCATCTTGCAAAGAATACCGCTGAATTAAGTGTCGGCTCTTCGTACCGTACGGTGTCCGAGCCGTGTCACCTAGGTAGACCACACCACGCCCGGGCAACTGACGCCAAATCTCCTTTACTACAGTTAAACCGCCCAACCCAGAATCAAAAACCCCAATCATAGCCACTAACTTGGATAAACTTTTGCTCTAAGACCTACCCATAATGACAGTGAATGAGTTTATTTTCAAGGCTGATTGAATCGTTTTTTGAAGTAGAGTACCTGTCACCAAGTCCATCTCTTACCTAGGGAGATTTCATCCCCCTAAGGACCCCACAGCTCGGCGGTCCGCAGTCTACGGACATCGCCTCGCCGATCTCGACGTCTCGGACTGAAGCAGTTCAGCCCTCGCCCCGTCTCGACTTTCAATTCTTTGTCTTGTCAAAGAAGTGGAGGGAAGAAACCGCCCGCCCTACCTCCCACTATGCGGGACCTTATGTTCTCGGACCGGACCGGCCTCCGGCGCATACCGTCGCGGCACGGGATGACATATTAAAACACTGTCGTCACGGAACTGCGAACTGAACATTATTCCTCCTGTCGTCCCGGAACTGTGAGCGAGTATAGCGAGTCGAACAGTATCCGGGACCCAGAAAAGTACAAAAGCTCTGGATCCCGGATAATTGCTAACGCAATTTCCGGGATGACATATTAAAAAGGCTTGAGGTTTCAAGATGACAAAATAAAAAGTGAGGATGACAAATACATAAGAAGAATTGAGATAACAAAAAATACTGTCGTCCCGGCCTCTGAGCTGGATATCTTTCCTCCTGTCGTCCCGGAACTGTGAGCGAGTGTAGCGAGTCGAACAGTATCCGGGACCCAGAAGCAAAGAGATCGGGATTAGCTTCTGGATCCCGGATAGACCTCGCTCCGCTCGGTCTTCCGGGATGACAAACTGGGAAGAGTGGCGATTTCCGGGATGACATATTAAAAAAGGCTCGAGGTTTCAAGATGACAAATAGAAAAAGTAAGGATGACAAATAAAACAATGTTGTCCCTGGCCGAGACCCGGGACCTAGGAAAAATCTCATAAAGGCTAAAAATAAAGATTTGACCCCAACAAAAAAGGCACCACCTTGAGGGCGATGCGGAAGAATGATCTGCTTAAGATTCTTAATTTGAATAGACGTAACTAATCTTCTCTAGATCGAAGGCACTGAACAGGGCTTCAATGAAAGTCCTACCCCGACCGGTCATTGTCACCATAACTGGTTGACTAGTCGGTTGATGGGTCAGCTCTACAGTTTGCACCCAGCCATTGGCGTCGGACTGAGTCACGTGCAGCTTGGGATGTTCCCCCTCACTACACCAGATAACGAATGTGCCGGCCCGAGCTTCGGCCAAGGACTCAATAGACTCACGAACGTAAGACTGTGTAATCTTCTTTTTCAAGGAAACTTCAATGACCTTTTTGTCATTACAGGTGATGGTAACCAATCCACCACTACTGACCCAAGAGTCGAGACGTCCCGCATGTCCACTGATCTCCCCGCAAACAGTTCTATTTGCAACCGAAAGACCTTCTCTCAAATTATCGAACCCAGCCAACTTCCACGACAAGGCACCAATCACCGAAGTGTCAAATGATCCTTCGGATCATTCATTACTACCCGACAAAAACAGCCTAGCCTAAATCATTCCTCCGTTAGTCCGTCCAAGCTCTACAGAATGACCGTTCTTCAGAGCAGTAGTCAGTCGCTCGTACACTAAATGTGACATTTAAAGACCTCCTTTGCTAGAAGCAAGGCGTGCTTGAACCGAAAGATCAAGACTCAAATGTTCGAGAGTACTCATTACAAAGCTTATCGTCCTGGATCCCGAATTAAGTCCGGGATGACACAAACAAAAAATTGTCGTCTCTCGCTAAGACCTAAGGACCTAAAAATTGGCAAACAATTCCTAAAACCTAAAGATCAAGACCTCTCCCCTCCAATAACCTCCAACAATTCGTCACGCCTTTGTTCCATTTTGACCCGATCCTTGGCTTCCAAATTCAAACGCAATAATGGCTCAGTATTGGAGGCTCGAACACTGAACCACCAGTCGCCAGATGAATCGGACGGATTGAAGAACTCCATTCGTACTCCGTCGATACGTGAGATATTCGATGTCTGTGGTCCGTATTTTTGCTCAAGCATAGCCAAAACCACATCCTTGTCCTCGACACGGGAGTTGATCTCGCCGGAGTGGTGATAGCGCATGAGTGGAGTAACTAACTCAGATAAAGACCGACCGGATTCGACGATTAGTTTCATAATGAGCAGCATCACCAAATCAGACGATTCAGAACCATAGAAGTCACGAAAATAAAAATGATTCGATAGCTCACCGGCAAAAACAGCATCTTCTTGTCGCATGTGTGGCTTAATCAATCCGTGACCAACACTAGTCATAACCGGACGACCACCGGCTTGTTTAATCTCTTCTGCTAGAACCATACTTTCACGCACATCATAAAGTACGGCCGCGCCTGGAGCTGTTTTCAAAACAATTGACGCTAGCAAGGCAGTAATAATATCACCACGAATAGATTGTCCTTCCTCATCCACTAATCCAACTCGATCACCATCACCGTCAAAGGCCACACCCAAATTTGCACCCATCTCCAGTACCTTAGCCTGCAAATCCTTGAGTGTTTCTTCCTTCAATGGATTGGCCTCATGGTTCGGAAAACTGCCGTCCAAATCTTTATAAAGAATCTCACTGGTCAGTCCGGGTATTCGTCCCAAAACATCGTCGATGATCGCGCCTTCCATACCATTACCAGTATCGATCACCAACTTTAGTCCAGACAGCTGACTAACATCGACATCACGAAACAACCGCTCCAGGTAATCAGCCCGAATATCAAGCTGAGAAACATTGCCCGGTTCGACCACCGGCTCGTACGGTCCAGCTAGAGCCAAATCACGAATGTCATAGATGCCAGTGTTACCACCGATTGGCAATACATCACCAAAGCACAACTTCATTCCGTTGTACTCACTAGGGTTGTGCGAGGCGGTCACAATGATCCCAGCGTCGAACTGGTCGTAATTGCCGGCAGCAAAGTACAACATTGGTGTAGTAACCAACCCAATATCCACCACATCTGCACCCATGGAATTGATTCCACGAGCCAGTCCAGCAAAAATCTCCGGCGAAGTCGTCCGCATATCGCGACCAACGACCACGATCTTAGCTCCAGTAAACTTCACCACTGCCTGACCAATGCAATAAGCACCTTCTTCATCTAATTCCTGTGGCGACAAGCCACGAATATCGTAGGCCTTAAAAATTTTGGCAGAAATAGACATAAGATTGACTAAGAAATTACCTAAATAATCCGTGTTTTGCTTTGACCTTACGACGGTCAACTCCTATAATCAGGGGGTAGATTTTAAGTGTAGACATTGGTCTACATCAAAGCAACATAGCTCCTAATAACTGGAGCATTCAATAAAAAACTATGATGTTAATCATTCCCTTCTTATTGGCCATCGCCGGATTGGTCATTATCCTGGCGATCTGGATTATCGCCGTCTATAACGGATTAATTAGATTGCGCAACCGAGTCGATGAGGCCTGGTCAGATATCGACGTTCAACTCAAACGACGCTACGATCTAATCCCTAACTTAGTGGCGGCAGTTAAGGGCTATGCAACTCACGAGGCGAATACTTTACAGAAAGTAGTCGATGCACGTGCCGCAGCCATGGGTGCTCAATCACTTTCAGACAAGGCCGAAGCTGAAAATGCGCTATCTCAAACTCTAAAATCATTGTTTGCAGTCACCGAAAGTTATCCCGATCTTAAGGCCTCGCAAAACTTTCTCCAACTACAAGACGATCTCAAAGATACAGAAGATAAAATTCAAGCTGCTCGTCGTTTCTACAACGCCAATGTTCGAGACTTCAATACCAAGATCCAAGTCTTCCCCAACAATGTTATTGCTGGTCAGTTGAAATTCAAGAAGTATGACTTCTTCGAGATTGGCAATGCTCAAGAACGCGAAAACGTCGCCGTTAAGTTTTAGGTAAAAACTTCAGAAGAAGAAACACTCTCCATAAAAACTGAAGTCTAAAACCTTAAAACTAAAATGACCACCTACGACTTCATTGCTTCAAACAAAAGAAAATCAGCACTACTGATCGCTATTTTCGGCATTCTAGTAATAGTTATAGGTTGGTTGGCTGATCAACTATTTGAGAGTGGTGGCACCTTCTTGGTCCTGGCTGTCGGATATTCAATCATCACAGCGGTCGTCGGATTTTACTCCGGCGACCGCTTGGCGTTATCTATGTCCGGTGCACGCGAAGTTTCGGAAAAGGACAATCCCTATTTAGTAAGAATGGTTCAAAATTTGTGCATTACAACCGGAATGCCAATGCCAAAGATTCATATTATTAATGATCCGGCGATCAATGCCTTTGCTACCGGACGCGATCCAGAACATTCTTCAATTGCGGTCACTACTGGCGCTATCCAATTACTCGAAAATGAAGAACTAGAAGGAGTACTAGCTCATGAGTTATCGCACGTCCGCAATTACGACATTCGGATTATGATGCTGGTGATGGTGTTGGCTGGAACAATAGTTATAATCGCCGACCTAGTAACACGTTCATTTATTTGGGGTGGCCAGCGCCGGCGCAAAGACAATGGTATGGCATTAATAATCGGACTAATCTTGATGATTGTCGCCCCGCTTGCAACTCAACTCATAAAGTTAGCCATTTCCAGACGACGCGAATACCTGGCCGACGCTTCGGCCGCACTAATTACTCGCTTTCCGGAAGGACTAGCTCGGGCGTTACAAAAAATCCAGTCACAATCACAACCAATGCAGTCAGCTTCCGGGGCTACAGCCCACCTCTTCATTGCCAACCCTTTTTCCGGACGTCTATCTGCTTCACTTTTCTCGACTCACCCACCGATCGAGAATCGTATCGCGGCCCTACGCCAGATGTCCGGTCCAACTGGAATGTAAGAACGACGAGGTGATAGTGGAGTCGTAACTCCCCTCTTACCCCGACTTTCTTCCGCTGCCACTACGACCGCGGAAGGTTGGTCTCAAAAATTTTTCACCAACAAAAAACGCAGAATCACCACCGCCTTATGAACACTGAGATACTCAACAAGTTTACAGTTCACCTCAAGAACACCCTGGCCAAATCACACTCTCTGGCTGTCGAACTTTCATCAGCTAACATCCATCCCGAACATCTGCTTCTAGCTATGGTTCTACAGAGAGGCAGTATGGGTGGTGAAATCCTTCGACAAAACGAACTAAACGCTGAAGAACTGCGTCAAATGCTCGTTGCAGTCAATCAATTCACACCATCTGATGAGCCAGTTACCTCTCCTCGTTTGTCAGCCGAAGCTAAACGAGCCGTCGAAAAGGCAGTCATGAACGCCAACTCTCACCAACACCGCTATGTTGGAACTGAACATTTACTTTTTGGACTACTCGAAATTAGCTCTCCGGTTATTTTTGCCATTCTTTCCGACCAGGAAATAGACTCATCAACACTACTCGATCAAATTAATACTACATTGAACAGTACTTCGCGCTTCCCCGAAATCACAGAAACATTTGAATCGGGCAAGGCTCCAATCCGTGAAGTTCAAACCAAAGAGAAACCAGCTGCAGTTGGTTTGGAGATGCAGGAACAAAAAACTCCAGCCTTGGAGTTCTTCACTGTTGATCTAACCGATCCAGAGGTACAACGCGGCATCGACCCGGTTATTGGTCGCGACCAAGAGATAGAAAGAATGATTCAAGTCCTTTGTCGACGTAATAAGAACAATCCAGTGCTTTTGGGTGAGCCGGGTGTAGGCAAGACCGCCATCATCGAAGGTTTAGCTAAAAAAATCTTCGAAGGTGATGTACCGGAAATACTAGCCAACAAACGCATTCTTTCTCTAGATTTAGGACTAATGGTTGCTGGTACGATTTACCGGGGTGAATTCGAAGGACGCATTAAACAAATGACCGAAGAGATGAAGGCTAATCCGGACCTAATACTATTCATTGACGAATTGCACAACATCATGGGGGCTGGATCGACCAATGGTTCGATGGATGCCGCCAACTTGCTCAAACCGGCATTAGCCCGCGGACAAATGCGCTGTATTGGAGCCACGACTATCGCTGAGTATAAAAAGCATATCGAGAGCGACGGTGCGTTGGAACGACGCTTTCAATCGATCTCCGTCGATCAACCATCAACCGATGCCACCAAACAAATCTTGCGTGGTCTACGTAGCCGCTACGAAAAACATCACGGCGTAGCCATTACGGACGAGGCCATCGATGCATCAGTTGAATTATCAGAGCGCTACCTAACTGACCGTTTCTTACCCGATAAGGCCATCGATCTTATCGATGAAGCTGCTGCTCGTGCACGTGTCTCACAAGGAGGTGACTCAATTCGACTCAAAGCCGTCCGGGTCGAGAGCGAATTAGAGAAGGTCCGACAACATAAGGACGGAGCAGTGCAAGGCGAAAACTTCATCGAAGCACTCAAATTGAAAGGCGAAGAAGAAAAGTTGGTCCAAGAACTCAAAAAACTCACGTCTAGCACTAAATCTAAATCTAAAAAGTTGACGACTAAAATCGGCCGCAAAGATATTGCAGAAATTGTCTCACAGGCTACGGGTGTACCACTGCACGACATGCTGACCGAAGAGAAGGCCCGTCTACTTGGATTAGAAGATCGACTTAGTAAACGCATTGTTGGCCAAGAAGACGCTGTCTCGGCTGTTTCTGAAATGATCCGCCGCGCTAAAGCTGGAATGGCCCATCCAGATCGTCCACTCGCCTCTTTTATGTTTCTCGGACCGTCTGGCGTAGGTAAAACCGAACTGACCAAACTACTAGCCGAAGAAGTGCTCCACGATCCTGATGCTCTGGTACGCATCGACATGTCTGAATTTTCTGAAGGTTTCAATATGTCCAAACTGGTCGGTGCGCCGGCAGGTTACGTCGGCTACCGTGAGGGCACTAAGCTGACCGACCTAGTCAAACGCAAACCGCACTCGCTGGTTCTGTTTGACGAAATCGAAAAGGCTCATCCCGACGTACACAACTTACTGCTACAGATTCTCGAAGATGGACACATCACCGACGCCACGGGTCGCAAGATCAACTTCAAGAACACGATTATTGTCATGACCTCGAACGTCGGTGCTGGTGAGTTAAAAATCGAAGGTAGCATCGGCTTCTCTTCTGGTGAAAAAGTAGGTGAACCTGATGTCGAAGAAGCACGATCAGCTATTACCGGAGAACTCGAACGGGCCTTCCGTCCAGAATTTCTAAACCGTATCGACCGAGTAGTGATGTTCCGACCATTATCACAATCAGACCTGAAAAAAATCGTTGCTCTACAAATTAATGATCTTTCCGACCGACTTTCAACCGACTACGGACTAAAACTTACAGCTGATGAACAAGCGCTCGAATTACTAGCTGAACGCAGCTACAATCCACTCTATGGTGCTAGGCCGGTACGTCGACAAATCCAAGAACTAGTTGAAAGTCCGCTGGCTAAGGGCGTTCTTTCCGACGACTTCGGTCGAGGTGACAATTTACGACTAGAATCCAATGGACAAGAGATTGTAATCAAGAAACTACGTCAGAACGCAACGAGTAAGAAACCAACAGCAATCAAAGCAACCAATAAGAAGAAAGTTAAAGTCGATGCTAGAACCTAATAATCAAAACCTATCACAGGAACAGAATTGGGCCCGCCGTCTGGAACAAGGACGGCTGGGCTCTTCGCTGTCCGGCGGGCTAAATCTACCCGGACCTGGGGCAACAGCCGCGGCTTCAACCTTCGATTCTGGCGCGATGAAATCCGCCGGTTCGAGCTACCGGCCAATGCCCGACGGCAAGGCCGGCGACGCCGCCGCCGCAGTGAGAGAAGGCCCCTCCTCGATCGAGACAGCCCGAGCGGCCGCCAAATTCGCTTCAGGTGTCGGCATCGGCAAAATGGCGGCCGACGAGGCGAGTAAAGTCGCCCAAAATTTCGCCAATGAAGGCGTTATAGGGACGGCCAAATCGCTTTGGGGCATCGCCAATAAGTATCTACCCTGGTTATTGATCTTCACCGCCTATTCCGTTTTGTTCGAAGATCCAGTTTTTACTGTCCCTGGTTGTTTACTGCTGTGTTGGATCTGGGTGTCTGGTGCTCATTGGCTCAAAATCAAATGGTTGCGTACCTTCAATGTCTTCGAGTGGTTAGCGTTGATTGTGTTGTCCATGCTCTATCTAGCGGTAATAATCTTAGTCTTCCTGTTGATTGGATTAGTTGTAGGTGTTGTCGGCGCGGCGGCCTCAAACTGGGGTGTTGTTTGGAGCACGATCTCCGGCAGTCATTAGGAGTTTGAACCGAGCTACCTTCGTTCGATGCGAACCTCCTGATCGCACGGACCATTAGAAGGCACCACAGTTCAATCCCCCAATAAATAACCACCATTATGCTCAAAAAAATAGGACTCATTCTTCTGTTCCTAGCCATAGCTGTTGGTATTGGCTTCGCACTCTACCGTATTATTTTTGGTCCATCATCTCCGATCGAGGTTCCGCCTGAAGGTGAGGATATCGTCAATGTCGCGCCAGGTGGTTTACCGTCGGCTCAAACCGGGACACCGACTACTCCACCATCTGGTACAGAGACTGGTTTACCGACCATTTCAGTCTCACCAGTAGCGACTGGTGGTCTGACCAAAGTTACCACCTTGGCTCCGGTTCCGACGTCCGGTGCTATGCTCACCAACTCAGGCGATCTCAACTACTATAACCGCAACGATGGCAAATTCTATCGCGTACTACCCAACGGTACAATTCAGCAACTTTCGGGTAAAACCTTCTTTAATGTTGACCAAGCTAACTTTTCACCTAAGGGCGATACGGCAATCATTGAATATCCTGATGGGTCAAATATCTTCTACGACTTCAATACTGACCGACAAGTGACACTTCCCAAGCATTGGCAAGACTTTGATTTCAATCCACAAGGAAACAGCATTGTAGCCAAGAGCATCGGACTCGATCCAGCCAATCGATTTCTAATCATCTCTAGTCCAGATGGCTCGAATGCCCGTCCAATTCAAGAGCTCGGTAACAATGCTGACAAAGTGCAAGTTGCTTGGTCTCCTAATAATCAAATCGTGGCTACATCTACCACTGGAAATACACGTGGTGTCGACGGACAAGAGGTTTACTTCTTGGGACAAAATCATGAAAACTTTCGTTCTATTACAGTCGACGGTCTAGACTTCCGACCATCCTGGGCGCCGGACGGTGAACGATTACTTTACTCCGTAGCGGGTTCGTTATCCGATTACAAACCACGACTCTGGATTGTCGATGCCTCAGGTGACAACATTGGACTCAATCGCCGTATGCTCAATGTCGATACCTGGTCTGATAAATGCACCTTTGCCGGAACAGACATGTTGTATTGCGCGGTACCACGTGATCTACCTCGTGGTGCGGGACTACAACCAGCTGTTGCTGACTCGACTCCCGACGACATTATCGGTATTGATCTAACCACCGGCCTGCAGACTCAAGTGGCCATCCCCGAAGGTAACCATACTGTGGGTAGTATTATGGTGACTGATGATCACAGTAAACTACTCTTCACTGACCGCGGTTCGGGCATGCTAAACGAGTTGAGACTCCGTTGATATGGGTAAGTCTTCCGCTTTCCTAGGAACTATAACCATTATTGCTGTAGCACTCTTAGTCCTACTAGGTATAACTTCGTTACCCAACAATGCCCAAAAGACTGACCTGAAACCGACCAATAATCCGACCGAAACACCAATCACTCCACGTTCTGATTTCGGCAACCCTTCACTAGGACCTAGTGAAGCAGATCTCACCATCTTCGTCTTCGGTGATTATCAATGTATTGCCTGTGCTCAGGTTGAACCAAATTTGATCGAAGCTGTAACCGCTTACCCAGACCGAATCCGACTAGTCTGGAAAGACTTACCTAATATTCAAATTCATCCCGATGCCATGAATGCAGCTGTGGCTGCAAGATGTGCCGGAGAGCAAGGTGACTTTTGGCATTATCACGATCTTTTGATGGCCAATCAAAGTTCACTCAATGAGTCGAACTTCCAATTGTTTGCTACAGAGGATGGTCTAGATGTAGAAAAATTTAGTAGCTGTTACTCCAGCCGACTAACCGAACCATTAGTCAAACGCGATGTCGAAGAAGCCATATCACTGGGTATCGATGCCACACCTTACTTTTTTGTCGGTAATACACGACTGTCCGGTGCCATCAGTGTCGAACGACTACGCAATATGATTGACTTGGAGCTAGCTCGAGGCAGTTCTAAGTAGTAACAACTATCTCTAAGCGCAGACATTAATCTGTACTGAAATGTCTTCAAGGATTAGGACTTTCATCGCACTCGACTTCCGACGAATCTCACTAGTAATCGGACTAGTCATTTTAATTTCACTTTCCTTATTACCAACTAGTGTCCGAGCTGCGGCAGCCGTCAACTATGGCTCAGCCTGTTGTGGTGGTCCAGTTCCCCTACCAGCCTGTTGTCCGTCTGGTGCAGGTGAAGCCTCAGCTTGCATCGGTCAAACCTGCGGACCGACAGATGATAATCAAAACGGAACCTGTCAACGAATTTGTGCTTCTTCTGGTGGTGAAGCTGCGAGTTGCGAATCTGGAGGAGAAATTAAGTGTGTCCAGAGATCATCAACTGCAACCACTACCTCGAACGAAGAGCCTCTCGAAATTCCAGCTAATCCTCGCTTATCAATCGATATTCCAACGATACGCTTCACTGATGCTGTTATCTCCGGCAGTGGTCGCATGAGAACAATCGACATGCCTTGGTTAGCTGAATATATTTCTGGAGTGTTCCGCTATGCCATCCCGGTCGCGGCCGTACTAGCTGTGGTTATGATAATGATCGGTGGATTGCAATGGCTGACCTCGGCCGGTGATGCTGGACGAGTTGGCGCAGCCAAGAAACGAATTATGAATGCGGTTGTTGGACTAACACTTCTAATAGGCAGCTACCTACTACTTAACATCGTTAACCCTAATCTGGTGTTATTGCCAGCATTGAGAGTTAGATCGGTCGTAATGGAAGAATTTGAATACATTGGTGCAGACGAGGCTCAAACCACACCATCAGGCGGAGATTTCGACTGGTCTGGTAGTGCGGCCCCGACTACTTCCAACGGCACCGCTACCAGAGAAGGGCTACAAGCTGTCTGTAAGAGAGGCTCGCCAGCCACATTAGAAGAATTTAGAAACATCCTTTCGACTTGGGTTAGTCTAGGCAGACGTGGCGCTGCGGTCTATGTCCGTGGAGGTAGAACTGGTAGATCCAGCTGCACTAATCACGGCACAGCAGATTGGATTCGCAACCACCTTACTTCACATTCTGTCACCTTTTCAGCATCTGCCTCTCTAGAGGACTTACGCTCCATCTACCAACGTGAGATGGTTGATAAAATCTACGCTGATGGACGGATGTGTGGCGACTGCGTCAGTTGGACCGGACAACTTTTTGCTTGTGGTGGGTACAACGTCGCTATTTGGCAGATGATGTTCTCAACAGGTGGTCAGTACTTTCTGGCTCAAGGCACCACCTGTGCCGAAGCGGCTAGCCGAGTTCAGGGAGGTCTAAGATTCGGTGATGTCTTCCGGTCCGACAATAAGGGTCATATGTTTACCTACACCGGAGGAGCTGGACTACCATACGAAATAATCGAAATGGGTGGACTACGAGGTAGTCGAACCACCATACCAGGTATAGAAGGTAACATGGCTGCCATTAACGCCCACACTAGCAAAGAAGCCTACTTCGCTTGGGTAGATCGTGTTGCGGCAGCAGGTCGTGGTAATGATACGCAAGGAACGCATCGAACTCCGGGTTGTCGTGTCTACAGAATTCTTCAATATTAAAGTCAACCAATCAGTCGGTTTCCATTTAAATTTATTGATCCGTGCAGTGACCCATAGAACCAGTATATTTATACTGGTCTGGTAAATCATTCGTCTAGACGGCCGCTCATCCAACCACATTTACATTATGAAAAACATCCTCAGAACAAACCTTGCTATCTATCTAACGATGACAACGCTGTTCTTTGGATTGACCCCCATGGCCAATGCGGCCATCACCGCTGGCTACAACGGTTCCTGCTGCACAACCCTGCCGCACGCTGCCTGTTGCGAATCCGGAGCGGCCGACGGCAGTGACTGCGTTGACCAGACCTGCGGACCGACAGCGCAGGAACAGGGTGGCACTTGCCGCCGCCAAACAGAGGGTGGACAGGTCACCTGCGTAGAAAATGAAGTTGCTTCAACCGAAGGCGAAGGAGCTCCAGAAATTCCCGTAAATCCACCTCTATCGATCAACATTCCGACCATACGATTCTCAAATGTTGTGGTTAACAACGAAAATGGCAATCGAACAATCGACATTTCCTGGTTGGCTGAGTATATCTCTGGAATGTTCCGCTATGCCATCCCAGTCGCGGCCGTACTGGCTGTGGTTATGATGATGATTGGTGGTCTGCAGTGGCTAACCTCGGCTGGGGATTCCGGACGGGTCGGTGCAGCCAAGAAACGTATTATTGGAGCGGCCATTGGACTAGCACTTCTCCTAGGTAGTTACTTACTGCTCTACACCATTAACCCGAACTTGGTAAGCCTCAGAGCATTAAGAATCGAAACAGTAATAGGCGACCCCTACTCTGTCCCAAACACTTCACATGAGGACCCCGATCCTGATCTGGTATCCAGACTACCCAGCAACTTACAGGTACCGACACCTCCTAGTGATCTGGTCGACGTCAGACGTAATGGCATGGCTATCTCTCTGGTAAATCCGGCTATCGTTCCTCATTTAGAAGCTGCAGCAGCAAACTTTGTCTCCCTACGAACCAATGCCTCCTGGACCATCCGCGGACAATGCTGGCGGCCAGCCGCTGCCTCTGTTGCTATGTATCTCAAACGTTGCTTATATCGTTCCGACTGCGATATACCAACTGGCAGTGTCGGACTGACTAGAAACGGAACGGTTATTCGCGAAAACGGCCGGATGGTACCGGCTGACCCACGCTTCAGAAATCTGACCCTTCGACAGATTATCGAAGAGACACGTTCAGCACATATCAATGAATGGGGGGCAACCGCCCTGGACCTCTACCAATTCCTTAATGAGCGTGCGCTCGCAACCGGAGGCGGTCACGCCAGTGCCCTAGCTTGTGACATCTGGTGCCAAACTGAACGAGTCGGACGCTTTCAGGAGTCAGATATCCGATGTCAGGTGATCCTCGAACGAGCCATGAAGCAGGCCGGTTGGGGACGATTAAATATCGAGTACTGGCACTTTGAACATCCGGACACTAGCACCTCCAGAACGGTCTCACCTGGATTCTCCGTCGGTGCCTACACACCCTTTGCGGGAACGCGCTGCATTTCTGACGAGTCAGTCAGACGTAAAGTGATAAACTACGGACAACTCTGTCCTAACGGACTCATGATCCGTGCGAAAAACCCCTGTCGCTTTACCTGCGACGGACGACCGATGATCATCTCTGGCCTGGAAGAATACTGCCAAGCACATCGAAATGAATGTCTCTAAAAAATAGTTTCGGTCCATTGACCCTTCAAAAGAGATCAGCTAAAGGATAAGGTGGTCAAAAGAGGCCACCTTTAAGTTTAAGCGCATGAAAACCGCCACCACGATCTACACCTGCACCAAGTGCGACGCCCAGAGCCCCAAATGGACCGGACAATGCCTGGAATGCGGCGCCTGGGGCACCGTGGCGATCGGAGCGACGTCCACGTCGGGTTCCGGTTCCGGCAGTTCGGTACGGCTATCTGGTCAAACCTCCAGACATCCTGGAGTACCACCAGCCAAACCTGAACACTTCGATGATATTCGTAGTGAGGATTCAGTTCGCCTCCCAATTGGTATCGATGAGCTTGATCGTGTCTTCGGTGGTGGTATTGTTCCAGGTTCAGTCACCTTGGTTGGTGGTGAACCAGGTATCGGTAAATCCACCATCTGTCTACAGGTCGCGGTTAAAATCTCCAAAAATAAAAAAGTTATTTATGCTTCGGGTGAAGAATCAGCCGCCCAGGTCAAATCGCGCGCTGGACGAATTGGTGGTGGCACCAACGAGATGCTGTTTCTAGGAGAGACCGAAGTCGAAACGATCATTGCTACATTGAACCACGAACGACCAGCACTAGCAGTAATCGACTCGGTTCAAATGTTACGTTCGTCTGAAATACCAGCCGAGGCTGGTGCAGTCAGTACCATTCGTGGTGCTACAGCTAAGCTGGTCGAGTTCGCCAAACGAACCAGTGTCCCTCTAATCCTAGTTGGTCACGTTACTAAGGACGGCAATGTAGCCGGACCAAAGACTTTAGAACACCTAGTCGATGCTGTGCTGTCATTCGAAGGTGAGCGGACCGGACAATTACGTCTGTTGAGAGTACTCAAAAATCGCTTCGGCTCGACCGATGAGACCGGCATCTTCGAAATGACTGGCGAGGGATTAAAAGAAATCACTAATCCATCGGCTTACATGCTCGAGGAACGAAACGGTAGTACTCCTGGTGATGTAGTTTCATGTGTACTCGAAGGTACACGACCGGTATTGGTAGATATTCAAGCATTGGTACAGCCAACATCGTTTGGTTATCCAACACGACGTGCTACTGGTTTCGATCAGTCACGACTCGAAATGCTAATTGCGGTACTGGCGGCACGCGGTGGATTAAACCTAGGGCAGCACGATGTTTTTATAAACGTAGTAGGTGGTCTAAAAATAAAAGATCCATCTGTGGACCTAGCAGTTTTACTAGCCCTAGCCTCGGCCCATAGTAACCAATCACTGGGTGACCTGGTAGTCTGGGGTGAGGTTGGACTAGGTGGTGAAATTAGACCTGTGCCAGCGACTGACCGGCGACTTTCAGAAGCCGCTCGACTGGGCATTAAAACTGCCATTACTCCTCTACCACGCAATAAGACTTCAGTCAGATTAAAAGGTGACATCGAGATCCGTGATGTACACACAATTACCGAAGCTTTAACTGCTGTCATCAAAACGAAGGCGTAATTTTGCCTTAGATCACCTTGCTTCTTCTAATTTATAAAATGTCTTTACTCCAAATGCGCCTCGCGTACCGACTCACCAATGAACTCACGTAAAGCCGGATGATCATCCAATTCCGGATCTATTTCCAGAATACTCTGCGCAGCTGCTCGTGTATCACGCACCAAATCCATATCTGCAACCGAAGCAAGTCTCAAATCGGATAAGTGACCCGACTGTTCGACTCCTAACAAATCACCGGGTCCGCGCAAAGCCAAATCCTTCTCAGCCAAAACAAAACCGTCATCTGTGGCCTCCATAGCCGATAGTCTCTCCCGCACTGCTACTCCATAATTTACAGGAAAGAGAAAACAATACGATTGATGTTCACCACGTCCAACCCGACCACGAAACTGATGCAGTTGAGCCAAACCAAAACGATCAGCACCTTCAATGCACATCACAGTAGCATTTGGGACATCAACTCCGACCTCGATAACCGAGGTAGCAACCAAAACCTTAATCTCACCAGACCTAAATCGCTGCATTATCTCCTCTTTCTCTGCTGCCGGCAGGCGACCGTGTAATTGTCCAACTTTAAAATCAGGAAAAACCTCCTCAATTAGACGATCATATTCTTCAGTCACCGAAGTTACTCCCAGCATGTCCGAACTTTCGATCAATGGACAAACTACAAAAGCCTGCCGTCCAGACTCCAATTCATGTCGAACAGAATCATAAGCCGCCTTTCGCCCACGCGGTGACACTACCTTGGTCTTAATCGACTGCCGACCAATCGGCTTCTCTTTCAAAACAGACAAATCCAAGTCACCATAGACAGCCAAAGCTAATGAGCGTGGAATAGGCGTAGCAGTCATAGTCAGCAGATGAGGTTCCAACCCATCAATCGAACCCTTATCGCAAAGCAGTTGGCGAATACGCACACCAAACCGATGTTGCTCATCCACCACCACCAAGACCAACGAAGCGAATCGAACACTCGGTTCAACTAATGCTTGTGTTCCAACGACTACATCAATCTCGCTCGAAGCAATCTCCGACAACAAAGCTGCGGACTCGGCTTTACCACGCCGCTCTCGATCCTCATTATCTGCGAACGTACGATGATAAGAATTAGTCCAAAGTGCGACCTTCAATCCGCTGGCCGCATACATTGCACTCAAAGTCCGATAATGCTGTAGAGCAAGTATCTCGGTTGGAGCCATAATCGCGGTCTGATGTCCGGCAGCGGCTGCATTCATGGCAGCAAGTGCAGCTACGGCCGTCTTACCACTCCCGACATCACCATCGAGTAAGCGATTCATGGGGGTTTCCTTCTCCATATCACGAATCGCCTCCCAAGCAGCCCGACGTTGATCATCAGTCAACTTGAACGGCAAACTTTCTACAAAGCTAAGCACTGCCTCGCGCCCGAATGGCACTGTTTTCGCTCGACGATTCTCTCGATATCGACGAGTTCGACCCATGGCCAACTGAATGCGCAACAATTCATCAAAGGCGAGACGTCGCCGCGCTGATAATTGTTCATCAATAATCTCAGGAAAATGAACGGACCGAAGTGCATCAGGCAACGACATTAAACTGTAGTCGTCGAGAATTCCTTCCGGTAGATGATCACGCAAATCAACCACTGACGACAAACAACCACGAATCAACTTACGCAAAACAAACTGTGTTAGACCAGCTGATGATGGATAGATTGGCAGAAACGGACTAACTGGACCGATTGTAGCTGCCTCGCCAAGTGACTCCCGCCCATAAACCGGATTATGCAATCGCAAACCATACTTAGTTTGAACAGCCTTGCCGGCGAAGCGATAAGTCTCCCCCACTCTGACATACTTGCTCAGATATGGCTGATTGAACCAAACCGCGGCAATCGTCCCCTGTCCGTCGGACAAAAACGCCTCAGTCAAACTCAAACGTCGACGAAAGGCGCGACGACTGGCGAGCCGTTCGACTTTGGCTACGACCGTCACATCCATGCCCGCCTCGACCCGAGATAGCGGTATCCGAACCGAAAAATCCTCGTAACGAAATGGGAAATGGAAAATCAGATCACGGACTGTCGTTAGTCCCATGACCTCTAATATGGCCCGTTGTTTGCTGTTGGTTCCCCGCAGGGACGACACCGAATCAGACAGTTTCATACAGAGATAGGATAGCAAGAACTGAATTTTATGGTACCTATTACCCTTGATCTGTCATATCTGCTTACTTCCTTATATCATCCCGACTTCTGAACAGCACTTCCTTACCCCTTGTCGTCCCGAGCCGAGAACCGGCTTACCCACCAACTTCGTCCCCCGAAGCATTGGCGAAGATGGGTAGCTTTAGTAGAGGTGGGGACCCAGAAAGTCCCCTTGTCGTCCCGGACTTGATCTGGCCTGCCCACCGTAGCTTTAGTAGAGGTGGAGACCCAGAAAGTCCCCTTGTCGTCCCGGAAGTCGCGACAGCGGCTATCCGGGACCCAGAAGCAAAAAATTGAATTAAAATCGGATTCTGGATCCCGGATACCGTTCGACTCGCTACGCTCGCTCACGATTCCGGGATGACAGATTAAGAAATAAAACAATTCCGAGATGACAGCCAGAAAAAAGTAGGGACGATAATAAAGAGTATTGTCGTCCCGGAAGTCGCGATAGCGGCTATCCGGGACCCAGAAGCAAAAAAGATCTAAAAGCATAAAGAAAGACTTTATCCCAACAAAAAACCACCCCACCAAACTCGACTCTCTTTAGAGAGAATCAAATTGAATGGGGTGGTGTGCCCGGGACGACTCGAACGTCCGGCCTCAACCTCCGCAGGGTTGCGCTCTATCCAACTGAGCTACGGGCACCCGTATATATCGCACTCCTTCTAAAGCTTCAGTACTCGACCAAGAAAATCTGTAATCGGTTCACTATCTTCGGTCAAATCTTCCGGCAAATACTTACCCAAGATGCTACGTACCTCATTCGGATTCTGCTGATCGAGTGGCACTGGCAGCCATGGCCTAACAGTTCCTTTGAGGCCAAGGTAAAGCATTTTTACCTCAGGCGGTTCGTAGACGAACCAAAACCGATTAATGTCCCGATAAGAAAACCTAGTCCCACCGACAGTAATTCCATCGTCGGTCACCTCGACCATTACATTGGTCGGAGCCCTCAGAGCAGTGAGGTAGATAACTAGAGCAAACATCAATATAAGGAGTGCGAACAGAAAGTTAGCAGAAGCCACTGCATAGATCAAGAGCACTAGCCCAATCAGACCCATCCCGGCATACCATAACCGTCCTCGACGATAGCGTTTTGACTCATCGACCTCCCATTGAAGAATGACGCTTTCGAAAGTTTTTTCGCTGTTCTCGGCCATATTTCTACGTTAAGCCGCTTCTGGCGGCGAGTCCATCATACCGCAAAACTACCATCTATGCCACCGACCAATAGTATTATTCAAAGTTGACAACACTAACTGTGCGAGTATCTTAAGAGCGGTCACTGGGATAGTGACCAAAAGGAGACTGAAGATGGATAAGATCAGTCGACGAGAAATTCGTAGGGTTCTACTCGAAGGTGTGAGGCCTACAACAGCCGACCAGGTTATTTCTGTCTTAGGACCGCTCATTGTCAACGCCGAAAAAGGAATGTACCTACTGTCGCCTGGTGAAGATGTATCGGACGAAGACGTACAGTGTGCTTTAGGATTAGCGTTAAACAACAGATGTGCCGATATAATTCGTCTATCGTTGACTATTGGACCATTTCCCAAACCTGTTTGCATGTCAGTCGAATTTTATCGCAAGATCTTAGATGCGTTCCTAGCTGGAGAAATAGACCGCAAGGTTAGTTTCGCTCTGTCAAACCACTACTGTCAGAACATCCAACGCCGTTGCACTTCTCTAGTCGGCTTAGAAAATAACTTTCATGACCTACTCGGCAAAAGACTGCGCATCGGACTAAAAAATGCTGTCCGACGAACTGAATGTATCGAAAAGCAATGGGAAGATGGCTGGCGCGAGGCTTACCGAGTCGTCAAGACAGCTGTTACCTATTACCTGGCCTTCGCTCAACTAGGCGATGAGGATGGCTTAAATAAAATAGAACCATTAGTGCAACAACTACCTCAAACCATTCCAATTGGTTGTGCGACTTTCTGCTTTGAACGCAAGTTCGTCCTGGTGCGCTAGATCGTTCAAAGCCACACTATTGTCCTTTGTTACGAGAAAGACCCTTCAACCAAAGACACCTCACTCGGGGTGTCGTTTTTTGTCGACCATGTGAACCGACAGTCTCAGCTTCCGTAAACCCGATCCAAAATACGATTCAAAAACTTGAAATCATCTGGTCCATAGTGTTCCTCTAAAAGTTCTGTAACCTCCTCACGTTCGACCTTCTTATCTTTCAAATAGGCAAACTGCCGACCGAAGGCCTGCTCCTCGACCTGGTTGTTGGGATAGGTATCCGGTCCAAGATCATCGAAAAACTGTGTCTCGGACTCTTGGTTGTACTCATTGTCTCCAACGTCGATTGAGCGCTGGCAGTGAGCCAGCTCGTGCGTCATCCAAGCAGATGGATCGGGTATCCCGTCTCCTTCTCCGTCGTAGTAACCGCCACGAAACAAAATCATACCCCGATCAGCCGACGACTCGGATGGTTGTCCGCCCTTATGCCACAGTTCATCGGGCACTACAGCAACAAATGTCTCATTCAAGCGTTCATCATTAAAAAAACGAAATTGCTCACCGAAATCTCCCGATAAATCGGCAGCTCGAACAAACGTAATTTTCTCGGCGTCCTCTGGCGACTTCAAACTTAAATATTCAATAAGATGCGACTTCAGATCATGAATCCGCTTCTGATGGTCAACTTCTGATCCAGCTTCCTGCACAGCGTCGGCGCCTGTTGTCTCCGTCTGCACGGATACATCTCCCTTCGACGACAGCCAGCCTGAATTCTCTCCGAATGGCATATTTTTGGTTTAATAGCACCTCAAAAAGGGTGTATGTGATGACCTGTACCACACCTACTGCTCAATCACCTTCACAATCCCTCGATCTGCGTCGACTTCGACCATCATACCATCCCTCAATATCCGAGTAGCGATCTTGGTTCCGACTATGCAAGGTTTCTTGAGCTCACGGGCGATAATTGCCGCATGACAAACTACTCCCCCTTCGTCAGTGACAATAGCTGCCGCCTTTCCGCAGGCCATAACCGTATCTGGTCGAGTCATCTCGGTTACTAGAATGTCACCTTCAGCGAATTTCTCTACCTCCTTCGAGACATCTTCTTTATTATGCCGCAAAATTCTAACCCGACCACGAACCTTGCCGCCGAATGCGACCGAGCCGGTCAGAATCCCATCCTCCTGTCCCGACCTCATTCGTTTGTCGACATAATCATTTATCTCTTTAAATCTTTCACCATAAAACACTTTCTTCTCCCCGTGCGACTTCCACAAAACATAACCGGCCTTCCTATCCTGTACTTCAATTTTCTGACCGGTATCTATCAATGACATCAACTCATTCATGGTGTAAAAATAAAGATCATCGACAGACAAATCAAACCGTTTAGCCATTTCCTTCAAAATGACATCCAAGAGCAACCGAAATAACGCTCGACTTTTATCTTTGAGAGAAAACCTATACTCCGCGATCGATTTCAAAAAACTATCCGACCTTTTGACTTCTATTCCTACAAAATAAACTGGCTCTGTTTTTTCATAAACCTGACCGAACCTATTTAGGACGTTCAGACAGTCATCAAACTGTACAAATAACTGCTCGTCGGACAACTTACTTAGTTCCTCACCGACGGTCCGACTAACAAAACCGTCCATCTCGTCAATCGTCAACTTGACTTCCTGGGCGAATTCATCCAAATCTTGTTGACTAACAAAACGTTCATGACCGCTTTCTCTATCCGACTTAGTTCGACCTCCTAACGCAAAAAGTCTTATTGTGTTGTCCTGATAAACACAAAGAAGATCATCTTCAAAAGTCCCCTGGCTGTTGCTGAACAAAAAAAGTGGTAACTTGTATTCTTCAGCCCAATACTCAAGATCTTTCAGATCTGACAATTCAAACTGATCAATCTTCTTATCAAGAGTAGTAATTGGTCGACTTTGAACGATGTAAAAACTTTCACTGTCTTTAGCCCATTCTATATCGCAAGGGAAGCCAAAATGGTCCTCGATCCTGACCGTCAGTTCAGACAAAACAACAATCTCCTCCTCAGACAACACCTGAGTTTTACCCTTCTCTCCCAGCTCCAACCATTCATTTCCACCACCTGTACTCCGATACAAGGCTTTAGTCTGCTCGTTGACACTAACATCCAAAATCCTGAGTCCACGCTTGTCCACGACATAGCTGTCCGGAGTAACCATACCCGAGACTATTGCCTCTCCCAAACCAAAACCTGCCTCGATAATCAACTGGTTCTCATCCTGCGTCACAGGATGAACAGAGAAAGCAACTCCAGACTTTTCACTATCAACCATTTTCTGTACAACCACTGCAACAGAAATCTTGTCCTGACCCAGCCCACGCTCTAGCAAATAAAAAATAGCTCGTGGAGTAAATAGAGAAGCCCAACATCTCCTAATGTTCTCCAAAAATGTTTCCTTTGTTATGTTGAGATAGCTATCTAACTGACCGGCCCAAGCAGCTGCAGTCGAATCCTCCGAAGTAGCCGAAGAACGAACCGCCACGAACTCGGCGCCTAGTCCTGCGTAGGCGAGCGTGATTTCTGCACCCAAATCCTTAGGTGTTTCCCTCGAGAGAATCATAGCCATAATATTCTCAGAAGCACCTTCAATGGTATGCATCTCCTTGGGGTCGATGTTATCTAGGATCGAATTAATTTCGACGTTCAATCCATTCGTCTCCGCAAATCGATCAAAAGCGTCAGTAGTGACCACAAAGCCGGGGGGTACGGGAAGTCCCGCCCGAATCAGCTCCCCAAGCGCCGCCCCCTTCCCTCCGGCGATCCTCACGTCTGATTTGGAAAGTTGACTGAGATTTTTAACTAGATTGACTGACATGACTAAGAATTACTATTAGCTTTCTAAGCTAAAATTGACCTTATTTATATTCTCCAACTGCTTTTCTGACAACTGAATATCGACTATTTAAAATAGTAGATGAAAAATTCCTGAACCGCATACTCTTTGTACGACAGTTCCGACGGGTAATCAGTTAAAAGTTCGTTTCAAAGACGTGCTTTTTTGTTTGCATAACTTCTCAATACACCTCATTTACTAGTCGGAATTTCGTACAACGTCCGCGTGTATGAGAAGTTGCGAAGCAATTTGAGTGGAGGCTTTTGTAAAAAAACCGTAACCAGATATGCCGCGTTAGCTGATGCATATGTTTTCTTTGATCCTGATAGTAATCGGGATTACTCTTAAAAAGGATTCAATTTTTTTATTTTTGCAACCAATTTTAGTATATTTCCCAATCTACAGGC